>NZ_JBIDCA010000003.1:0-115535 GCF_043204345.1 Streptomyces sp. NPDC047917 | reverse complement strand
GGGGGGCCCGCCGCGCCCACCCCCCCCCCCCCTACCGGCACCCGGGCCCCCGGGCCCCCCCCGCCCGGTTAACCGGGGGGGGGGGGGCGCGGGGGCGCCCCCGGCCCCCCCCCCACGCGGGTCTGCTCAGACCCTGCTCACTTCACCAACTCCTTCAGGGCGATGTTGAGCTGAAGGACATTGACCCTCGGCTCCCCCACGAAGCCCAGGATCCGGCCGTCCGTGTGCTGTTCGACGAGCTTCTCCACCCGGTCGACGGAGAGGTGGTTCCGCTCGGCCACCCGACGCACCTGGAGCTGTGCGTACGCCGGGGAGATGGCCGGATCCAGGCCGGAGCCGGAGGAGGTGACGGCGTCGGCCGGCACGTCCGAGGGGCTGACCGGGTGGCCGGGGACGGAGTTGTCCTTGACCACGGCGGCCTTGGCCGTCCTCACCCAGTCGATCAGCTCCTTGCTGTCGCCCGCGCGGTTGGTCGCGCCGGAGAGGATCAGCTTGTACTGGGTGTTGACGCTGTTGCTGCCCAGGCCGTTGGAGGGGCGCGGCTGGAACCACTTGAGGTCCGGGGCCGCGGTCTCCTGCCCCTTCTTCAGCGGCAGGTCGTAGCGCTGGCCGATGAGCTCGGAGCCGACGACCTTGCCGTTCGCGGATATCTCGGAGCCATTGGCCTGGTGGGGGAAGACGCCCTGGGCGACGCCGGTGACGGCGAGCGGGTAGAGCACGCCGCAGACGACGGTGAGGACGAGCAGGGCCCGCAGCCCGGCCCAGAGCAGCCGGGCGGTGTTTCCTACGGAGTTGTTCATGGCGAGTCAGCCGTTTCCTGGATTCAGTTCAGCCCGGGTACGAGGGAGATGACCATGTCGATGATCTTGATGCCGACGAACGGGGCGACCAGGCCGCCGAGTCCGTAGATCCCGAGGTTGCGCCGGAGCATCGAGTCGGCGCTGCTGGGCCGGTAGCGCACGCCCTTCAGGGCGAGCGGCACCAGCGCGACGATGATCAGCGCGTTGAAGACGACGGCCGACAGGATCGCGGACTGGGGCGAGGACAGCTGCATGATGTTCAGCTTGTCCAGGCCGGGATAGACCACCGCGAACATCGCGGGGATGATCGCGAAGTACTTCGCGACGTCGTTGGCGATCGAGAACGTCGTCAGCGCACCGCGGGTGATGAGCAGCTGCTTGCCGATCTCGACGATCTCGATCAGCTTCGTGGGGTTGGAGTCCAGGTCCACCATGTTCCCGGCCTCCTTGGCGGCCGAGGTCCCGGTGTTCATGGCCACGCCGACGTCCGCCTGGGCGAGCGCGGGGGCGTCGTTCGTGCCGTCCCCGGTCATCGCGACGAGCTTGCCGCCCGCCTGCTCCCGCTTGATGAGGGCCATCTTGTCCTCGGGCGTGGCCTCGGCGAGGAAGTCGTCGACGCCGGCCTCCTCGGCGATGGCCTTCGCAGTCAGCGGGTTGTCGCCGGTGATCATGACCGTGCGGATGCCCATCCTGCGCAGCTCGTCGAACCGCTCCCGCATGCCCTCCTTGACGACGTCCTTGAGGTGGATGACGCCGAGGACCCGCGCCCCCCGCTCGTCCTCCAGGGCCACGAGCAGCGGTGTGCCGCCCGCCTCGGAGATCGTGGCGGTGAGCGCCTTCGCGTCCGGTGCGACGGTGCCGCCGCGCTCCTCGACCCAGGCGACGACCGAACCGGTGGCGCCCTTGCGGACCCGGTGCCCGTCCACATCGACGCCGGACATGCGCGTCTGGGCGGTGAAGGCGACCCACTCGGCCTGCCGCAGCTCGCCCTGGTGGCGTTCACGCAGCCCGTACTTCTCCTTGGCGAGCACGACGATCGAACGGCCCTCGGGCGTCTCGTCGGCCAGCGAGGAGAGCTGGGCGGCGTCGGCCAGTTCGGCCTCGGTGGTGCCCTTGACGGGTACGAACTCGGCGGCCTGCCGGTTGCCGAGCGTGATGGTGCCGGTCTTGTCGAGCAGCAGCGTCGAGACGTCTCCGGCGGCCTCGACGGCCCGCCCCGACATGGCGAGGACGTTGCGCTGCACCAGCCGGTCCATGCCGGCGATGCCGATCGCGGAGAGCAGTGCGCCGATCGTCGTCGGGATCAGACAGACCAGCAGCGCGGTCAGCACGATCATCGACTGCTCCTGCCCGGCGTATATCGCGAAGGGCTGGAGGGTGACGACGGCGAGCAGGAAGACGACGGTGAGGGACGCGAGCAGGATGTTCAGCGCGATCTCGTTGGGCGTCTTCTGCCGGGCTGCGCCCTCGACCAGGGCGATCATCCGGTCGATGAACGTCTCGCCGGGCTTGGTGGTGATCTTGACGACGATCCGGTCGGAGAGCACCTTCGTGCCTCCGGTGACGGCCGACCGGTCACCGCCGGACTCCCTGATGACGGGCGCGGACTCGCCGGTGATGGCGGACTCGTCGACGCTCGCGACGCCCTCGACGACGTCTCCGTCGCCGGGGATGATGTCACCGGCCTCGCAGACCACCAGGTCGCCGACGCGGAGTTCGGTGCCGGGCACCCGCTCCTCGTTCGAGCCGATGACCCTGCGGGCGACGGTGTCGGTCTTGGCCTTGCGCAGGGTGTCGGCCTGCGCCTTGCCGCGGCCCTCGGCGACCGCCTCCGCCAGGTTGGCGAAGATCGTGGTCAGCCAGAGCCAGACCGCGATCGCCCAGCCGAACCACTCCCCCGGATTCAGGCACGCCAGCACGGTGGTGAACACCGAACCGATCAGCACCACGAACATCACCGGGGACTTGACCATCACCCGGGGGTCGAGCTTGCGTACGGCGTCGGGGAAGGACCGGATCAGCTGTGCGGGGTCGAACAGGCCCCCGCCGACGCGCCCTTCGTTCTGGTGACCCGTGGGCGCGTCCTGGTGCGGTGCCCTGGTGGGGGTGACAGTGGACATCGAGTCCTCTTGCTCCGTACGAGTGGTCATGACGCCAGCCCTTCGGCCAGCGGCCCCAGCGCCAGGGCCGGGAAGTAGGTCAGCCCGGTGATGATCAGGATGGTGCCGACCAGGAGGGTGCTGAAGAGCGGTTTGTGCGTGCCCAGGGTTCCCACGGTGGCCGGTACGGGCTTCTGCTCGGCGAGTGAGCCGGCCAGCGCGAGGATGAACACCATCGGCAGGAACCGGCCGAGCAGCATCGCGAGACCGATCGTGGTGTTGAACCACTGGGTGTCCGCGTTGAGCCCGGCGAACGCCGAACCGTTGTTGTTCGCGCCCGAGGTGTAGGCGTAGAGGATCTCGGAGAATCCGTGTGCGCCGGAGTTCAGCATCGAGTGGGGCGGGGTGGGCAGCGCCATCGCCGCGGCGGTGAAGCCGAGCACCAGGGCCGGGGTGATGAGGATGTAGCAGGCCGCGAGCTTGATCTCACGGGTGCCGATCTTCTTGCCGAGGTACTCCGGCGTGCGGCCGACCATCAGCCCGGCGATGAACACCGCGATGATCGCCATGACGAGCATCCCGTAGAGACCGGAGCCGACGCCTCCGGGCGCGATCTCGCCGAGCTGCATGCCCAGCATGGTGATCCCGCCGCCGAAACCCGTGTACGAGGAGTGGAAGGAGTTCACCGCACCGGTGGAGGTGAGGGTGGTGGCCACCGCGAAGATCGACGATCCGGCGATCCCGAACCGGGTCTCCTTGCCCTCCATCGCCCCGCCCGCGATGTCGAACGCGGGCCCGTGGTGGGCGAATTCGGTCCACATCATCAGGGTGGTGAAGCCCAGCCAGATGACCCCCATCGCCGCGAGGATCGCGTAACCCTGCTTGAGCGAGCCGACCATCCGGCCGAAGGTCCGCGTCAGCGCGAAGGGGATGACCAGGATCAGGAAGATCTCCAGGAGGTTGGACAGCCCGTTGGGGTTCTCGAACGGGTGGGACGAGTTGGCGTTGAAGTAGCCGCCGCCGTTCGTGCCCAGCTCCTTGATGGCCTCCTGGGAGGCCACGGCGCCGCCGTTCCACTGCTGCGAACCGCCCATGAACTGCCCGACCTCGTGGATGCCGGCGAAGTTCTGGATCGCTCCGCAGGCCACCAGCAGCAGGGCGCCGACCACGGCGATCGGCAGCAGGATCCGTACGACCCCCCGCACCAGGTCGGCCCAGAAGTTGCCGAGTTCACCGGTGCGGGAGCGTGCGAAGCCGCGTACGAGGGCCACCGCTACGGCCATGCCGACGGCGGCCGAGACGAAGTTCTGCACCGCGAGGCCGCCGGTCTGCACGACGTGGCCCATGGCCTGTTCGCCGTAGTACGACTGCCAGTTGGTGTTGGCGACGAACGAGGCCGCCGTGTTGAACGCCTGGTCCGGATCGATCGAGGCGAAGCCGAGCGAACCCGGCAGCGAACCCTGCAGCCGTTGCAGCAGATAGAGGAAGAGGACGCTCACCGCGGAGAAGGCGAGCACCCCACGCAGATACGCGGGCCAGCGCATCTGCCGGTCGGGGTCGGCGCCCACGGCCTTGTACATCCACTTCTCGACCCGGAGGTGCTTGGTCGAGGAGTAGACGCCGGCCATGTGGTCGCCGAGCGGACGGTACGCCAGTCCCAGCGCCACCACGAGCGCGAGGACCTGGAGCACACCAGCGAGGACGGGGCTCATATCGCGCTCAGAACCTCTCCGGGTACAGAAGGGCGAGGACGAGGTAGCCCAGCAGGGCGACGGCCACTATCAGACCGACGATGTTCTCGGCAGTCACAGCTTCGCCACCCCCTTGGCGACGAGAGCCACCAGCGCGAAGACCGCGATCGTGGTGACGACGAAGGCCACATCGGCCATCGTGTGCTCCTAGATGAGGTACGGATTCTCGGACCTCTTGAGCAAACCTCCCGCCGCGACCCTTCTGGCCTGCGTTGATGGCTTCCTTACGGGGAACGTCGGGCCCTTGACGGCGCGCATACGTGCCCCATACGCGCCCCATACGCGCGTCCTTCGCACGCTGTCCGGAAACCGCCCCCGACACGGAAACGGCCGGTGGGCCGCACCCCCTCGTAAGGGGATACGGCCCACCGGCCGAAGCTGTGCCGGGCGGCTGCCCGGATCCGCTCAGCGCACCTCGGTGATCTCGGGTCCGCGCTGGAGCTGGCCCATGCCACCGGAGAACTTCGAGCTCTCCTGGCTCTCCTGCTGGACCCCTTCGGGGACCATCTGGGCGTCGTCGGGCAGCTTGAGGACGATCGGGTCGCGCGGCGCCATGGGGCCCTCGCCCCGGACCACCACGGTGTCCCGGAAGATCGTCTCCAGCAGCCCGGCGGCCTCCGGCTGCACGGCGCCCTGGCCGGAGATCACTCCGCGCAGGAACCAGCGGGGCCCGTCGACGCCGACGAAGCGCACCAGCTGCACGCCGTTCGTCCCGTCCGGGAGCTGTACGGGGACCTGGGCACGCAGCTCCCAGCCCAGCGGGCCCTCGACCTCGTCGATGATCCCGCCCTGCTGGGTGATGCCGGAGGCGATCTCGTCGCGGACCTCGCCCCAGATGCCCTCCTTCTTGGGGGCTGCGAAGGCCTGGAGCTGTACGGCGCTGTCGCGCAGCACCACGGTCGCGGCGACGATCGCGTCACCGGCCACCTCGACGCGCAGTTCCATGCCCTCGACGCCGGGCACGAAGATGCCGCCCAGGTCGACCCGGCCCTCGCCGGGCAGGGAGACCTCGGAGACGTCCCACGGCCCGTCCGGCCGCGGTGCCGGCGGGAGGTTCACCCGACGCGGGCCGCCGTCGGCGCCGTCGGTGTCATCGAGCTCGTCGACGACCTGCTCGGCCTCGCGCGCTTCGTCCGCCACGTCCTCGGCGGAACCACTCTTCTTGCGACGTCCGAACACGTCACTGTCCTTCCCGGTCGGGTACGACCGAAGCGTAGCTGTTACCGCCCTGGGTGTTCCCGCCCCTGACGCCATCGACATCACCGGAGGCATGCCCTCCGGTGGATCCGAAGCCTCCCTCGCCGCGGGCCGAGCCCGGCAGCTGAGCCACCTCGTGGAAGCGCACCTTCTCGACCTGCTGGACGACCAGTTGGGCAATCCGGTCGAACCGCTCGAACCGCACCGGCTCTCGCGGGTCGAGGTTGATGACGATCACCTTGATCTCTCCACGGTACCCGGCATCAACCGTCCCCGGGGCATTCACCAGGGCGACTCCGCAGCGTGCGGCGAGCCCGGAGCGCGGGTGCACGAACGCGGCGTACCCGTCGGGCAGCGCGATCGACACCCCGGTGGGCAGCACCGCCCGCTCGCCGGGGGCGAGTTCGACGGCCTCGGTGGTCACCAGGTCCGCCCCGGCGTCGCCCGGGTGCCCATAGGCCGGAATCGGCACGTCCGGGTCGACCCGGCGGATGAGTACGTCCACGGGCCGGCGCATCAGGGGTTCACCTCGAAGGCACGGGCACGCCTGACCTGGTCCGGGTCGGCCATCGCCGCCTCGATCTCGGCCGGGCGGCCGTTCTCGATGAAGTGGTCGACCTTGACCTCGATGAAAAGGGCTTCGGCCCGGACCGCCACGGGCCCGTCCGGGCCGCCGATCCGGCCGGTCGCCCGGGAGTAGATCTTCCGGCCGTGCACCGCGGTGATCTCGGCGTCGAGGTGCAGCACGGTGTCCACCGGCACCGGGCGCACGAAGTCGGTCTCCAGCCGTCCGGTCACGGCGATCACCCGCAGGAGCCAGTTGAGCGAGCCGAGCGTCTCGTCCAGCGCGGTGGTCAGGATGCCGCCGTGCGCCAGCCCGGGGGCGCCCTGGTGGGCGGCCTGCACGGTGAACTCGGCGGTGACGCTGAGACCGTCGCCGGCCCGCGCCTGCAGGTGCAGCCCGTGCTGTTGTCCTTCGCCGCAGCCGAAACAGTGTTCGTAGTGCGCGCCGAGGAGTTCGCCGGGGGCCGGGGCTTCGGGGTGCCGGACCGGTTTCACCGCGTCGGCCGGGGGCTTCAGAGCCGCAGATGTTCCACTCACAGGCGCAGACCTTACCCGCGCGGCTACCCGCGGGTCGCGCCGTGCCAAGCTTGGGTTCATGCAGCCTTCCACCCCGCCTTTCGACGAACGACTGACCGCACCCCGTTCGTGGTGGCTCATCGCCTTCCTGGTCGGCATCGCCTGCGCGCTGATGCTGCTGCCGCTCGGCACCCTGCCGCTGCTGGCCGGTCTGGTGGGCGGCACGGCCCTGTCTGCGGTCGCGGTGAGCTCCTACGGCTCGGCCAGGATCCGGGTCGTGGCGGGCGCCCTGGTCGCCGGTGACGCGCGGATCCCCGTGACGGCGCTCGGCGAGGCCGAGGTGCTGGACGGGGAGGAGGCGCGCGCGTGGCGCTCGTACAAGGCGGACACCCGGGCGTTCATGCTGCTGCGCAGCTACATCCCGACGGCGGTCCGGGTGGAGGTCACCGACCCGCAGGACCCGACCCCGTACGTCTATCTCTCGACCCGCGAACCGCAGGCCCTGGTGGCCGCCCTCGCGGCCGTACGCGCCTGATCGGGCGGGGGGAACGGCGGCCCCTTCGCGGGCCGTCAGGGCCGTTCACAGGCCCCTAGGGTTCCAGCTCGCCCGGCACGGGCCGGTACGGGCCCACCTGCCGCTCCAGCGGCGGCAGCTCGGGGAGCCGGTCCCAGGGGATCTGGCGTTTACGCAGGTCCTTCCTGACCCGTTCGGCGAGCTTTCTGGTGTCGCGCCGGTTCATCATCGCGCCGACGGCGGCGCCGATCATGAACGGGACCAGGTTCGGCACGTCGCGCACCATGCGCTTCATGATCTGCTGGCGCAGTTCGCGCTTCATCTGGCCGCCCAGCGCCGCGTTCACCGTCGTGGGGTGGGCGACGTCGATTCCGCGCTCCTGCGTCCAGGACGTGAGGTAGGCGGTGGAGCGCCGGCCGAGCCCGCCCGGCGGGCGCAGTCCGTAGACCTCGTGCAGCTCGGCGACGAGCTTCATCTCGATCGCGGCCACACCGGTGATCTCCGCCGCCAGCTCGGCGAGCATGGCGGGCGGTACGGGCAGCATCGCCGCCGCGCCGATTCCGGCGCCGACGGTGGCGGTGCCCTTGCTCGCGCCTGCGATGAGCTTGTCGGCGAGCTCCTCCGGGCCGAGCCCGGGGAACTGCTTGCGCAGGGTGGCGAGATCGCGCACAGGGACGCGGGGAGCGTTCTCGATGATCAGGTCGGCGATATGACCGATCGCTGCCCTGGCGCTCTCCCCGCCCTTGCGTACGCCCCGTTTCGCTGAACTCAGACGGCCTGCCCCGGTCACGGGCTCCGTCCTGTCGACCTGTCCGGCCCCATAGGCCGCGTCGACTTCCTCGATCGCCGCGATCACTTCTTCGAGCGAGGCCGGCCGGCCCCGCTCGTCGTCCCGCTCGCCCGGGGAGGGTGGCAGGGCGGACCGCTCGGCAGGCGCTGTCACGCCTTCTGCCGGGCCTGTGCCGCCCTGATACGCCTCCGACGACCTCTTGCGCCGCAAGCGCCGCTTCCGGAACGGTGTGTCGCCTGCCACGGTCGGTGCGACCTAGTCGCAGTCGCGGCAGATCGGCTGGCCGTTCTTCTCCCGTGCCAGCTGGCTCCTGTGGTGCACGAGGAAGCAGCTCATGCACGTGAACTCGTCGGCCTGCTTGGGCAGGACCCTGACGGCCAGCTCTTCGTTGGACAGGTCTGCGCCGGGCAGCTCCAGTCCTTCGGCCGCGTCGAATTCGTCGACGTCGACGGCGGACGCCGTCTTGTCGCTCCGGCGAGCCTTGAGTTCTTCGAGGCTGTCCTGGTCGACGTCGTCATCGGTCTTGCGTGGGGTGTCGTAATCCGTTGCCATGTCGCTCTCCCCCTCTGGGTGTCTGCGGTGTCTCAGCGCACGTAACGCGTGAGAGGCCGGACTTGTGCCCGACCCGAGGCGGAGATTTTGCCTCACATCAAGGTCTGTTACTCAATCGACACCCAAAAGGGCCGCTCGGGAGTGGCCGGCTTGGGTGGCGATGGGGACCGTACACGGTCCCGGTGTCGCTCTTCACGGGCGCCACCCCGTGTACTTCCCGTGATATCGGGCCCCGAAAACCCCGACTTTTGCGGGTTTTCCGGTGGAGCGCCTGATCACGGAGCGTTGACCGCAAGAAATTCGCCCCTGTGATCGATCACACACGGAAGGTCTGGGCACAGGTCCCGAAAATTCCGCTCAAAGCGAACAAACTAATTCTTGCCCGGATCGCTCGGTCCGGCCTCTCAGACGGGCAGTGAGACGCGCATCACAAGACCACCGCCTTCACGGGGCTCCGCGATGATACGGCCGCCGTGAGCGCGCGCCACGGAGCGCGCGATCGACAGACCGAGCCCGACCCCCTTGTCGCTGCCCGTTCGCTCCGTACGCAGCCGTCTGAAGGGCTCGAAGAGGTTGTCGATCTCGTACGCCGGCACCACGGGGCCGGTGTTCGAGACGACCAGCAGGGCCTGGCCGCCCCGGAGCTCGGTGTTCACCTCCACCCAGCCTCCCTCGGGAACGTTGTAGCGCACGGCGTTCTGTACGAGGTTCAGCGCGATCCGCTCCAGCAGGACCCCGTTGCCCTGGACGACGGCGGGGGTCCGCTCGCCACGGATCTCCACGCCGCGCTCCTCGGCCTCGCCACGCGTCTGGTCGATCGCACGCGAGGCCACCTCCTCCAGGTCGACCGGCTTGCGCTCGACGATCTGGTTGTCGCTGCGGGCCAGCAGCAGCAGGCCCTCGACCAGCTGCTCGCTGCGCTCGTTGGTGGCCAGCAGGGTCTTGCCGAGCTGTTTCAGCTCCGGCGGGGCCTGGGGGTCGGACAGGTGGACCTCCAGGAGCGTGCGGTTGATCGCGAGCGGGGTGCGCAGCTCGTGCGAGGCGTTGCCGACGAACCGCTGCTGGGCGGTGAAGGCCCGCTCCAGGCGGTCGAGCATCTCGTCGAAGGTGTCGGCGAGCTCCTTCAGCTCGTCGTCGGGGCCGTCCAGCTCGATCCGGCGGGACAGGTCGGTTCCGGCCACCCTGCGGGCGGTGCGGGTGATCCGGCCCAGCGGCGAGAGCACGCGTCCGGCCATCGCGTAACCGAAGGCGAAGGCGATGACGCTCAGCCCCACCAGGGCCAGCAGCGAACGGTTCAGGAGCGTGTCGAGCGCCTGCTGGCGCTGGTGGTTGACGCAGGAGTTCATCGCCGCGTTGAAGGAGTCCGGGGACGCCTTCTCGGGCAGGTTGCAGACATCGCTGGTGACCTGCCCGTTGACGATCTTGAACGGCAGCTCGCTGCCCACGTGCAGGGCCTGTGCGGCCAGCATGTAGATGATCGAGAGCAGCAGGATTCCGGCGATCAGGAACATGCCGCCGTAGAGCAGCGTGAGCCTTATCCGGATGGTCGGGCGCAGCCAGTAGGGGGGCTCCTGCTGTTTGGGCTCCCAGGTGGGCTTCGGAGGCGCCGTCGGCGGCGCGGGGGCGGTGGGCACGGCCGTCAGATCCGGTAGCCGGAACCGGGCACGGTGACGATGACCGGCGGCTCGCCGAGTTTCCGGCGCAGCGTCATGACGGTCACCCGGACGACGTTGGTGAACGGGTCGGTGTTCTCGTCCCATGCCTTCTCCAGCAGCTGCTCGGCCGAGACGACCGCACCCTCGCTGCGCATCAGGACCTCCAGCACGGCGAACTCCTTCGGTGCGAGCTGGACCTCCGTCTCGCCCCGGAAGACCTCGCGCCGATTGGGGTCGAGCTTGATCCCGGCCCGCTCCAGGACGGGCGGCAGGGCCACCGTGGTGCGCCGGCCGAGCGCCCGCACCCGTGCGGTCAGCTCGCTGAAGGCGAAGGGCTTGGGCAGATAGTCGTCGGCCCCCAGCTCCAGGCCCTCGACGCGGTCGCTGACGTCGCCGGACGCGGTGAGCATCAGCACCCGGGTGGGCATGCCCAGCTCGACGATCCGCCGGCAGACGTCGTCGCCGTGGACCAGCGGGAGGTCCCGGTCGAGCACCACGACGTCGTAGTCGTTGACCTCGATGCGCTCCAGGGCCGCCGCGCCGTCGTACACGACATCGACGGCCATGGCCTCCCGGCGCAATCCGGTGGCCACCGCATCGGCGAGCAGCTGCTCGTCCTCCACGACGAGTACGCGCACGGCGCTGTCCTTCCTTAGAAACCTACAGAAATCCGGGTGGAAACTTCAGAACGTCCCAAAGTGCCCACGGTCCGTGATCCGGACACCCCTCGGCACGGGTCTGTGCGGCTCCATCCTGCCCGCAACGCGCATAAACCGGCGGTAAGACGACGCGCAGCGGCCTGGGGCCCGGTGGAATTCACCGGATTTTCGGGCCAGTTGAGGTTTCCCCCGGTTCGGGCCCGGGGAGGACGAATTCACACCCGAGATCACGCCTTGAATGTGGCGTGCCACAGGCCACTCCGTCCCCGGAGAGCGCGTGATCACCCGCCCTACCGCCTCCGTGCGGAGGGAAACCCCGGGCACACCCCCGTGCCACCGACCCACGATGAGGGGGCGCATTATGGACGCTTTCACCGCAGGTCTGCTGCAGCGGATCAAAACCACCGAGTACGACCTCACGAGAGCTCGGGAGACCGGCGACGACTTCCTCGCGGATGTCGAGCAGGGCGAGCTGGACGACCTGCACCGCCTCGCCGCCGAGCACGGCGTCGAGATCGGCGCCACCAGCGTCTGAGCACATCGGCACGAAGGGCCCCCGATGCCGTCACCGGCGTCGGGGGCCCTTCCCGCGTACCGGGCCGGCCTGCTTTCAGTCGTGCCAGGCGCCGAACTCGTCCAGGAGCGCCTGGAGCGGCTCGAAGACGCCCGGCGTCGCGGCGACCGTCAGATCACCGTCGGCGGGCAGCCCGGGCCGCCCGCCGGTGAGCGCGCCCGCCTCACGGGCGATGAGGTCGCCGGCCGCCAGGTCCCAGGGGTGGAGCCCGCGCTCGTAGTAGCCGTCGAGGCGGCCCGCGGCCACATCGCAGAGGTCCACGGCGGCGGAGCCGCCGCGGCGGATGTCACGGAGCCGCGGGATCAGCTTCCCGGCCACGTCCGCCTGGTGCGCACGGACGTCACCGACGTAGTTGAAACCGGTCGAGACGAGCGCCTGGTCGAGCGGCGGCGCGGTCCGGCAGCGCAGCGCGGTGCCGTCGCCGTACGCGCCGCCCTCCACGTACGCGCCGCCGCCGAGCACCGCCCGGTAGGTCTCGCGGCGCATCGGGGCCGCCACGACGCCCACGACCCGCACGCCGTCCCGCTCGGCGGCGATGGACACGGCCCAGGTGGGCAGCCCGTACAGGTAGTTCACGGTGCCGTCGAGCGGGTCGACGACCCAGCGGATTCCGCTGCTGCCCTCGGCGCTGGAACCCTCCTCGCCGAGGAAGCCGTCCTGCGGGCGGCGCTCGCTGAGGAAGCCGGTGATCAGCTTCTCGGCGGCGATGTCCATCTCGGTGACGACGTCGATCGGGCTGGACTTCGTCGCGGCCACTCCCAGATCGGCCGGGCGGCCGTCACGGAGCAGCGCGCCGGCCCGTGAGGCGGCCTCCAGGGCGAGGGCGAGCAGTTCGGACAGGTTCGGGTCGGTCACGGCTCTCCAGGGGGTTCGTGGGGGCGCAGGGGCTCTTACGCGTAGGGGCTGTCGGCGCCCGCGGCGGCGGGCTTGAGGGCCCGGGCCGGGCAGCAGCCGACCGGACAGAGGTCGTGGCCCGGCCCGAGCGAGCCCAGCGCACACCGCCGGCCGGCCTGTCCCCGCTCGGTGGCGGCGCGCTCAAGCACCAGGTCGCGCACGGCGGCGGCGAAGCGCGGGTCGGCGCCGACGGTGGCCGACCGGCGCACCGGCAGGCCCAGCTCGGCGGCCTTCGCGGTGGCCTCCGTGTCGAGGTCGTACAGGACCTCCATGTGGTCCGAGACGAAGCCGATGGGGGCCATCACCACGGCGGGCACACCGTCGGCGTGCATCGCCTCCAGGTGGTCGCAGATGTCGGGCTCCAGCCAGGGGATGTGCGGGGCGCCGCTGCGCGACTGGTAGACGAGCCGCCAGGGGTACTCGACGCCGGTCTCCTCGCGCACCGCGTCGACGATCAGCCGGGCGACGTCGAGGTGCTCGGCGACATAGGCGCCGCCGTCGCCGTGCGCCTCCACGGGGCCGGAGGTGTCGGCGGCGGAGGTGGGGATGGAGTGCGTGGTGAAGGCGAGGTGCGCCCCGCCCCGTACGTCCTCGGGGAGGTCGGCCAGGGAGGCGAGGACGCCGTCCACCATGGGGGTCACGAATCCTGGGTGGTTGAAGTAGTGCCGGAGCTTGTCCACCCGGGGCACCGGCAGCCCCTCCGCCTCCAGGGCGGCCAGTGACTCGGCGAGATTCTCGCGGTACTGCCGGCAGCCGGAGTAGGAGGCGTAGGCGCTGGTGGCGAGAACGGCGATGCGGCGGTGCCCGGCCTCGGTCATCTCACGCAGGGTGTCGGTGAGGTAGGGCGCCCAGTTGCGGTTGCCCCAGTACACCGGCAGGTCCAGCCCGTGCCCGTCGAAGTCCTTGCGCAGGGCGTCCAGCAGGGCCCTGTTCTGGGCGTTGATCGGGCTGACGCCACCGAACAGGAAGTAGTGCTTGCCCACCTCCTTCAGCCGCTCCTCGGGGATGCCCCGGCCACGGGTCACGTTCGCCAGGAACGGGACCACGTCGTCCGGGCCTTCGGGGCCGCCGAAGGAGAGCAGCAGCAGGGCGTCGTAGGGAGCGGGATCGCGCAGATCGGACATGACGACGATCCTGCCACCCGCCCCGGACGGCGCTCCCACCGACATCGGCTCCCGGGCCCACCCCGGTGCCGGGCCGATCGCCCCGACCGTAAGCTGTGTCGGTTACGTTCATGCATTACAGGCGTGTGCGATCACGCTGTTCCGGAGCTCTCCTTGCCCAGTCCCTACCGCGCGATATTCGCCGCCCCCGGCACCAAGGGGTTCTCGGCGGCCGGATTCCTCGGCCGGATGCCGCTGTCCATGATGGGCATCGGCGTGGTGACCATGATTTCCCAGCTCACCGGCCGCTACGGGCTGGCCGGCGCGCTCTCCGCGACGCTGGCGATGTCCGCGGCGGTGATCGGACCGCTGATCTCCCGGCTCGTCGACCGGCACGGACAGCGCCGGGTCCTGCGTCCCGCGACCCTGGTCGCGCTGACGGCGGTGGCCGGGCTGCTGGTCTGCGCGCAGCAGCGGCTGGCCGACTGGACGCTCTTCGTCTTCGCGGCGGGCGCCGGCTGCGTGCCCAGCGTGGGCTCGATGATCCGGGCCCGCTGGGCGGAGATCTACCGGGGTTCGCCGCGGCAGCTGCACACCGCGTACGCGTGGGAGTCGATCGTCGACGAGGTGTGCTTCATCTTCGGGCCGATCATCTCGATCGGTCTGTCCACCGCCTGGTTCCCGGAGGCCGGGCCGCTCCTGGCGGCCGGGTTCCTGCTGGTCGGCGTGGTCTGGCTGACCGCGCAGCGGTCCACCGAGCCCGTTCCGCATCCGCGCCGGGAGCACACCGGTGGTTCCGCGCTGCGCTCGCGGGGGCTCCAGGTGCTCGTGGTGACGTTCGTGGCCACCGGTGCGATCTTCGGGTCGATCGACGTGGTGACGGTGGCCTTCGCCGAGGAGCGGGGCCACAAGGCCGCCGCGAGCCTCGTGCTGGCCGTGTACGCGCTGGGATCCTGCCTGGCCGGAGCGGTCTTCGGCCTGCTCCGTCTGAAGCGGAAGGCGTCCACCAGGTGGCTGGTGGGCGTGTGCGCGATGGCCGTGAGTATGATCCCCCTCCAACTGGCCGGGAACCTGCCGTTCCTGGCCGTGGCGCTCTTTGTCGCGGGTCTCGCCATCGCACCGACGATGGTCACCACCATGGCTCTCGTCGAACAGCACGTACCGCGCACCGAACTGACCGAGGGCATGACCTGGACCAGCACCGGGCTCGCCGTCGGGGTGGCGCTCGGCTCCTCGGCCGCCGGCTGGGTGGTCGACGCGTCGGGGGCGGAGGCGGGGTACGCGGTGCCCGTCGCGGCGGGAGCGCTCGCGGCCGCGGTGGCGTTCCTGGGGTATCGCCGGCTCAGCGGGCCGGTTCTCATGGAAGGGCGCGCGGAAGATGACCGACGCACGGACGACGACGAACGCGTGGCGTAACTGGGCGGGAAACGTCACCGCCCGGCCGGTACGGGCCGTGTCCCCGGCCTCCGTACCGGAGCTCGCCGAGGTGCTGCGCCGCGCGTCCGAGGACGGTCTGCGGGTGAAGCCGGTGGGCACCGGTCACTCCTTCACCGCGACGGCGGCCACCGATGGCGTGCTGATCCGCCCGGACCTGCTCACCGGCATCCGGAACATCGACCGCGAGGCGATGACGGTGACCGTCGAGGCCGGCACCCCGCTGAAGCGGCTGAACACCGCCCTGGCCCGCGAGGGCCTCTCGCTCACCAACATGGGCGACATCATGGAGCAGACGGTCGCGGGCGCCACCTCGACCGGCACCCACGGCACCGGCCGTGACTCGGCGTCCATATCCGCGCAGATCCGCGCCCTCGAACTGGTCACCGCCGACGGCACGGTGCTGACCTGTTCGGAGACGGAGAACGCGGACGTCTTCGCCGTCGCCCGGATCGGGCTCGGCGCACTGGGTGTCATCACGGCGATCACCTTCGCCGTGGAGCCGGTCTTCCTGCTGACGGCCCGTGAGGAGCCGATGACCTTCGACCGGGTCCTGGGCGGCTTCGACGAGCTGGTCGCGGAGAACGAGCACTTCGAGTTCTACTGGTTCCCGCACACCGGCAACTGCAACACCAAGCGCAACAACCGCAGCGCCGGTCCCGCCGCCCCGCCCGGAAGGGTCAGCGGCTGGGTCGAGGACGAGCTCCTCTCCAACGGGATCTTCCAGGTGGCCTGTTCGCTCGGCCGGGCGGTGCCCGCCACCATTCCCTCGATCGCCAAGCTCTCCAGCCGTGCCCTGTCGGCCCGCACGTACACCGACATCCCGTACAAGGTCTTCACCAGCCCGCGCCGGGTCCGCTTCGTGGAGATGGAGTACGCGCTGCCGCGCGGGGCCGCCGTGGAGGCGCTGCGCGAGGTGAAGGCGATGGTCGAGCGTTCGCCGCTGCGGGTCAGCTTCCCGGTGGAGGTCCGTACCGCCCCCGCGGACGACATCGCGCTCTCCACGGCCTCGGGCCGCGACAGCGCGTACATCGCCGTCCATCTCTACAAGGGCACGCCCTACCAGGCGTACTTCACGGCGGTCGAGCGGATCATGACCGCCCATGGCGGCCGCCCGCACTGGGGCAAGGTCAACACCCGTGACGCCGAGTACCTCGCCGGGGTGTATCCGCGGTTCGGCGAGTTCACCGCCGTACGCGACCGGCTCGACCCGGACCGGCTCTTCGGCAACGACTACCTGCGCCGGGTCCTGGGCGAGTAGGTCCGCCGGACACCCGACGGCCCCGCAGGTCCCGGTCGCACGTCTCCGGGTCCTGCGGGGCCGTTCGTCACTGTCCGGCGGTGGCGGTGGCGCCGTCGCCCTGTGCCGGGGCCTCGCCCGCGGGGTCCGTGCCGGTGGTGGCGCCGTCGGCCGGTGCCGACGGGGAGGGAGTGGCCGCCGGGGACGGGCTCGTACGGTCACCGGTGCTGCCGGACTTCGTGGGGCCGGGCGTCGGGTCGGCCGAGGAGGCACCGCCCTCGCCGGCGGCCGGGCTCCGGTCGGCGCCGCCCTGCGAGTCCGTGCCGGGCGTCGCGCCGTTCTCCTGACCGGGCGTCTGCTTCCGGTCGGGGCCGGTGGTGGTGGACGGCGCCGGATCGTTCGACCCGGAACTCCGCTCCCCGCCGCGCACCACGGAGCCGACGGTCGTCCCGCTGCCTCCGCTCAGGTCGTTGCCGGAGAGCAGCTCGAACGTGGTGATTCCGGTCATCGTGAGGACGAAGACCACCGCCGCGCCGAGTGCGGAGCGCTTCCAGCCGCGGATCCGGGTGCCGTGTGTGCTGGCTTCGGAGAACTCCTCGTCCGGGTCCGGACGTGCCGTGGTGAGCAGCTGGGTCGCGTCGACCGGCCGCAGCAGGCGCGTACGGTCCGGGTCGTCGGCCGGGGCGGGCGGCGGGACCTCGGCGTCCACTCGGCGCAGCACGGTCGTGGCGTCCATGGCGGGCAGCACGGTGGTGGCGTCCGGGGCATCCGGGGTTCCGCCGCGGGTACCGGCCGGGGTCCTGGCCGGCGGCAGCCGCGTCCCCCCGGCCGTACGAGCGCCGCTCGTCTCGCGCGTATGCACCGTCACCTCGCGGCCCGGGTGCTTCACATGGACCGTGACCTCGCGGATCTGCTCCCCCGTGCGCCGGAAGAAGTGCTGGAAGACCGAACCTCCGCAGGTGGCGACGACGCTCATCACTCCGGCGCCGAGGATCGTCCCGTACACGCCCAGCTGGGAGGCCGCCACCGCCGCCGCGACCGCCGCCACGGCACTGCCCGCGACCTGCGGCAGGCTCAGATCTATGCGCCTTTCTCTGGGTTCCGTGTCGCTTTCCGGCTTCTGCACCATTTCCAGCCCTTGATTGACATCTCTCCCACCATGCAACAGGAAGGGACATTTGAGCGAAGTGAATAGTTCCGGTTCCGGGGATTCTGTGAAGCAGGACACGAGCGCGGGGCGCACCACCCCCGGCCCGGTGACCCAACTCCCGCACCTCAGGAGAACTTCGGCGGCGCGGCGGTCCACCCTCGTGGCCCGAATGGAGTACTGTGGCGAGCCCTGGGGCCGGACTCCCGTACGGGTGTCCGGGATCTTCGGGAGGGGGCCGAAGGAGGCACTCGATCCGGCGGCGCCACGGCATCGCACGGAGACTGGCTACATGAGGTGACCAGAGGTCACTTTCTGTTGCAGAATAGGTCACCGTGTCATACCGGCGATCAAGGGCTCACGCCCGACACGCCGGGCAACACGGCAATGTTGTGGCAGGCTGCACCCGGGCAGGCCACACTCGACTAGCGGAAGCAGCGACGCACGTGACGTCGGCAGGCACCACCCGGGAGGTCCCCATGCCCGAACTGCGTGTCGTGGCCGTCTCCAACGACGGCACACGACTGGTGCTCAAGGCTGCGGACAGCACGGAGTACACGCTTCCCATCGACGAGCGGCTGCGCGCCGCTGTGCGCAACGACCGCGCGCGACTCGGCCAGATCGAGATCGAGGTGGAGAGCCACCTCCGCCCCCGCGACATCCAGGCCCGGATACGAGCCGGTGCCTCCGCGGAGGAGGTCGCCCAGTTCGCCGGAATCCCCGTCGACCGTGTCCGCCGCTTCGAGGGCCCGGTGCTCGCGGAGCGCGCCTTCATGGCCGAGCGGGCCCGGAAGACTCCCGTGCGCCGTCCCGGCGAGAACACCGGACCCCAGCTCGGCGAGGCGGTGCAGGAGCGGCTGCTGCTGCGCGGCGCCGACAAGGAGACCGTCCAGTGGGATTCCTGGCGCCGCGACGACGGCACCTGGGAAGTCCTCCTGGTCTACCGGGTCGCGGGCGAGCCGCACTCGGCGAGCTGGACGTACGACCCGCCTCGCCGGCTGGTCCAGGCGGTGGACGACGAGGCGCGCTCGCTGATCGGCGAGACCGACGACGTCGCCGCGCCCGAGCCGAGCTTCCCGTTCGTGCCCCGGATCGCCCGGCTGCCGCGCGACCGGCCGCTGGACCGTGCCCTGGACCGTCAGATGGAGCGGCCCACGGCCCCGCCGCCCCCGCCCGAGCCGGAGGAGCACATCTCGGCCGGTGAGCGCGATTCGCTGACCAGCCTGCTGGAGGCGGTGCCGAGCTTCCGCGGCGACATGGTGGTGCCGGAACGGCCGGCGCCACCCGAGCCGCCTGCGATCGAGCCCGCCGCGCAGGAGCCGGAAGCCGGTGAACCGCCGGCCGCGGCGGCCTCCGCGGGCGCCGGTTCCGCCTACGCGGATGTGCTGATGCCGCGAGCGGTGGCCGGTCACCGCGACCGGCTGACCGGTACGACGGACCGCCAGGCCGAGGCGGACGGCGTCCGGCCCGGCCGCCGGGCCGCCGTACCGACCTGGGACGAGATCGTCTTCGGTACCCGCCGCAAGAAGCAGGACTGAGCGGGGAACCGCGGCATGACGAGGGCCCGTACGCCACTGCGTACGGGCCCTCGTGCCGTCTGCGTCCGCCGGGCCGGGCGCTTACCGGGCCGGGCGCGGCGGTCCCGGTCGGCGCACCCTCCCTTACCGGGGCTCGGGCCCCGTCGCCACCGGGCGGGACTCGTCGCCGGACCACTCGGACCAGGAGCCCGCGTACAGCGCCGCGGGGATCCCGGCGACGGCCAGGGCCAGGACCTCGTGGGCGCCGGAGACACCGGAGCCGCAGTAGACGCCGATCTCGTCCGCCCGGCCGGCGCCGAGTTCCTCGAAGCGGGCCGCCAGCGCCTCCGGGGCCAGGAACCGCCCGTCGTCCCCCGTGTTCTCGGAGGTCGGGGCCGAGACGGCGCCCGGGATGTGGCCGCCCACCCGGTCGATCGGCTCCACGTCGCCGCGGTAGCGCTCGGCGGCCCGCGCGTCGAGCAGCAGCCCCGAGCGGGCCAGCGCCGCCGCTCCGTCCGCGTCCAGCAGTGCCAGCGCGCCGGGGACGGGCCGGAAGTCACCCTCGGCCGGAGCCGGGATCCCGGTGTCGAGATCGCCCGTCCAGGCGGCGAGACCGCCGTCCAGGACTCTGACGTCCGGGTGTCCCGTCCAGCGCAGCAGCCACCAGGCGCGGGCCGCGGCCCAGCCCTGGCCGCCGTCGTACACGACCACCGGGGTGTCCCGGGAGACACCGGCCCGGCGCATCACCGCCCCGAACGCGTCCGGGTCGGGCAGTGGATGGCGTCCGCCGCGGCCCGCGGGGCCGGCGAGTTCCGCGTCCAGGTCGACGAAGACCGCACCGGGAATGTGCCCGGCCTCGTACTCGGGCCGCCCCTCGGGGCCGCCGAGCTGCCAACGTACGTCCAGGAGCACCGGCGGACGTGGCCCCGCCGACTCGCTCGCGTATTCCGATGCGGTGATGATGGGCTTCATGGGTGCCATCCTCGCGCAGGAGGCACCCCACCCGTACCACCTTCGAAACGGGCGCACCGAAGCAAACCGGTCTCCCTCCGTCGAGATCCGGAAAGTGCGGCGCGGCCGGAGCACTTCGTGCGCCGGGTGGTGCCAACATCTGCACGGGGCGTACACATCCCGTACCGCACGACGGCGAGCCGGCCCCGTTTTCCCCCGTACGGCCACCCCGATGGTCCGAGGAGAGAGTGACGATGACCGAGGCTGCCGCGCCGCGTACGCCCGGAACACCTTGCTGGGTGAGTCTGATCGTGCACGGCATGAGCACGACCCAGCACTTCTACGCCGATCTGTTCGGCTGGGAATTCGTGCCGGGTCCGGACCAGTTGGGTCCGTACGTCCGGGCGCTGATCGACGGAAAGGTGGTGGCGGGCATCGGACAGCTGCCGCCGGACCGACATCTGCCGGTCGCCTGGACGACCTATCTGGCCACGGACGACGCGGATCTCACGGCGGAGGCCATCCGGTCCTGCGGGGGAACGGTCGCCGTGGGGCCGCTCGACGCGGGCGAGGCGGGCCGGCTCGCCATCGCCTCCGACCCCGGCGGTGCGGTCTTCGGGGTCTGGCAGGCCGCCGCGCATGTCGGTACCGCGCTCGCCGGTGCCCCCGGCACGCCGGTCTGGAACGAGCTGGTCACCCGGGAGACCGCGACGGTCTGCAAGTTCTACCAGACGGTCTTCGGCTACGAGGCGGAGGCGGTCGTCTCGGCCGACTTCGACTACCAGACCCTGCATCTGGAGGGCCGGCCGGTGGCGTCGCTGCACGGTGTCGGCCATGCCCTGCCGCGCGACCGGGGCCCGCACTGGATGACGTACTTCGAGGTCTCCGACACCGACGAGGCCGCCCGGCGGGTGGTGGAGCTGGGCGGGTACGTCCTGCAGCCGCCCCGGGAGGGGTCGGGCGGCCGGGTGGCGACCGTGGCCGACCCGGAGGGCGCGGCGTTCACGATCGTCCGGTCGGCCGTTCGCTGAGCCGTCCGGCAGCCCGGTCCCCGCCGGTCCGGACCCGTTCGACGTGCCGGTGGGCGGGGCCGGCCAGCCGGGCGTGCATCTCGTCGAAGAGTTCGGACGCGTGGGTTCCGCTCCATTCGGCGGGCAGCAGTTCACGCGCGACGCCGGGATCGAGGTAGACCAGCCGGCGCCAGTCGGTGAGGACCCTGATGTACGTCGTGAACGCCTCCCGGTCCGCCACCCCCGGACCGTTCGCGATCCGCTCGGCCACCGGGCGGTGCGCGGCGAGGAATTCGACGTACAGCCGTTGCAGCCGGGCGGTGTCCCACCAGGAGCGGACCTTCGTGGCGAGTTCGCCGCCGTCGCCCCCGCCGGCCGAGAGGTAGTCGGCGCGGAAGAGGTCGGCGTACGCGCGCAGGCCGTGTCTGGCCAGCATGGACTCCGCCTCGTCGTGCACATGCCCGGGTGCGATCCACACGCCGGCGGACACCGAACCGAAGCCGAGCCGGGTGAGCTGGGTGCGCAGGGTGTGCCGCCTGGCGCGTTCGGACTCGGGCACCGAGAAGACGACCAGTACCCAGCCCTCGTCGACGGTGGCCCGCCGCGCGGCGAAGATGCGCGGATCGCCGTCGCGCAGCATCCGCTCCGTCTCGGGCGAGATCCGGTATCCGGCAGCCCCGGACACCGTCCGGGCTTCGAGCAGCCCGGCCCGCTTCAGCCGTGAGACGCAGGAGCGCACGGTCGGTGCCTCGACGCCGAGGTCGGCGAGCAGCTGGATCAGCGAGGCCACCGACATCCAGCCGTCGGTGTCGCGCGCGTAGAGCCCGTAGACGGTCACGATCAGCTGTCTGGGCTGCACCTTGCCCAGCGGGCCCGGTCCGGAGTCGTCCTCTTCCGCGCTCACCGTGTTCACGGCCTCATCCTAAGCAGCGGGACACGGGTGGCCGACGGGCGGCTCAGCCGGAGGTGACGGGCAGCACGTCCGGCGACAGCGCACCCGCGCGGGCGGTGGCGCTGGTGGTCCTGCGCTGGTGGTGGCGCCGGCACAGCACCTCGTAACCGACCTCACCCGCCTGCTGGTTGACGTCGCCCACGACCACCTGGGCGCCTTCGACGACCATCTCGCCGCCGACCGTCCGGGCGTTGTGCGTGGCCCGTGCGCCGCACCAGCAGAGCGCTTCGACCTGGAGGGTCTCCACCCGGTCGGCCAGCTCGATCAGCCGCTGGGAGCCGGGGAACAGCTTGGTCCGGAAGTCGGTGGTGATGCCGAACGCGAAGACGTCCAGATCGAGGTCGTCGACGATGCGCGCCAGCTGATCGATCTGGACGGGGGCCAGGAACTGCGCCTCGTCCACGATCACGTAGTCCGCCCGGCCGCCGCGGCTTATCCGGCCGACGAGATGGGCGTACAGATCCATGCCCTCGTCGGCCTCGACGGCGTCGGTGACCAGTCCAAGGCGCGAGGACAGCTTGCCCTCCCCCGCCCGGTCGTCACGGGTGAAGATCACGCCCTGCAGGCCGCGTGCCGAACGGTTGTGGCCGATCTGGAGCGCCAGTGTGCTCTTTCCGCAGTCCATCGTTCCGGAGAAGAACACAAGCTCGGGCATGAGGGGTCGAGCACCTTTCGGGCAAGGGAAGGGAAGTGGGGAGAAACGCGGTTACGAGCGTACTTCGAGGAGCGGGACGAGCTGCTCCGCGGGGGTCATCGAGCCGTGCATGCCGACCATCACGGACTCGTGCGGCTCGTTGACGGATGCGGTGATCACCACGTCGTCGTGGGCCGCCGCGACGACGTCGCCGATCCTGCCGCGGACCCGTTCGTCGACCTTCGGGCCGAACCAACCGGCCGCGATCGCCTCGTCCCGGCCCGCCACCCAGAACTGCTCGCCGAGCACTTCCTGCCAGACGGTCAGCACGTCGTTCTCGGCGCCCGGGACGGCGTACACATGACGGGCCCGGCCCTCGCCGCCGAGCAGGGCGACGCCCGCGCGCAGCTCCCAGTCCTCGTCGAAGTCGATCCGGGACTGCTCGTCGAACGGGATGTCGATCATGCCGTGGTCGGCGGTGATGTAGAGCGCCGAGCGGGGCGGGAGCTGTTCGGCCAGGCGCCGCGCCAGACCGTCCACATACATCAGCTGTCCGCGCCAGGCGTCGGAGTCGACGCCGAAGCGGTGTCCCTTGCCGTCGACCTCGCTGTAGTACGTGTAGACGAGCGACCGGTCGCCCATGGCGAGCCGTTCGGCGGCGATGTCCATCCGCTCCTCGCCGGTGAGCCGGCCCAGGAACGAGCCGCCGCTGAGCGCGACCTTGGTGAGCGGGGTCTGCTCGAAGGCGGGGGCGGAGACCTGGGCGGTGCGCACGCCCGCGGCGTCGGCGAGCTGGAACACGGTGGGGTACGGCTGCCAGACCTTCGGGGAGGTCCAGGGCTTCCAGCGGAGCTGGTTCATCAGCTCGCCGGTCTCCGGATTGCGTGCGCTGTAGCCGGGCAGGCCGTGCTCCCCGGGCGGCAGCCCGGTGCCCACCGAGGCGAGCGAGGTCGCCGTGGTGGCCGGGAAGCCCGCCGTTATCGGGCGGCCGGTACCGCCGCGCGAGGTGGGCAGCAGGGAGTGCAGAAACGGCGCCTCGTCGGGGTGGGCCTTGATCTGTTCCCAGCCGAGGCCGTCGATCAGGAACACGCAGTTCCGGTCGGCGGGGGTGAGTTCGGGGATGGCCGCGGTGAAGCCCGCGACGCCCTGTCCGGCGGCGAGCGTGGGAAGCAGATCGGCGAGCGATCCGCTGCCGTACTCCGGCACCGGGGCGCTGTCGACGGGGAGCGGAACGGGGTCCTGCCAGGCCGGCTGCGCCATCAGCGGCCGGTCGCCGCGGTCGCGGCCGTGGCCTCGGAGAGCGACTGGGCGAAGGCGAGGGTCTGGCGCACGGTGTCCGGTCCGTCACCGGCCTCGCTGACCCGCAGGCTCAGGTCGTCGGCGGTGGAGTTGCCCGTGTAGCCGTGGTCGGCCTCGCAGTTGGGGTCGCCGCAGGCGGCCGGCTCCAGGTCGATCCGGGAGACCGCGCCCCAGCCGATGGTGAGGACGACCTCGCGGGGCAGCGTGCCCGGTACGTACTTCTCGGGGTTGGCGACGACCCGGCTGACCACGACCGACGAGATCCGGTCGAGCTTGACCGACTCCGTGGAGGTGGTGGCGTACGGGGTCGGGGAGCTGGTGTCGGCGTTCTGCTCGTCGGTGTGGCTGACGATGAAACGGTTGTCCGTCAGGACCAGGACCGTGACGTGGCGGCGCACCTCGTTGGAGTCGAAGGTGGTCTCCTGGTGCACCAGGTACGAAGCGACCGGCTCACCGCCCACGGCGGCCTCCACCGCCTCGGCCACGAGGGCCGGGTAGTAGCCACTGCGCTCGATCGCCGCGCGCAGCCCCTGGGTCGTCGTACCGGTCTTTGCCATGAGGACCATCCTACGGGGGGCGGATGACTGCCGGGGACGTTGTGCGGCAGGGCCGACCGGGACCCCGGGGCGGGACGGTGGCCGCCCCGGCCGGTGTCAGTAGTTGGGGAGGCGGCGGGGGCCGAGGTCGGTGCGGGCCGGGGGCGGCGAGAGGCGGACGCTCGCGCCGAGGACGGTGAGCCCCTGGGTGGCGACCACGACCGGTTCCAGGGCGATGGAGACCACCTCGGGGTGGTCGTCGACCAGCCGGGAGACCCGCAGCAGCAGCTCTTCGAGGGCCGCGGTGTCCACGGGTGCCGCGCCGCGCCAGCCGAACAGCACCGGGGCCGCCCGGATGGACCGGATCAGTTCGGCGGCGTCGCGGTCGGTGGCCGGGACGAGGCGGTGGGCGGTGTCGCCGAGCAGTTCGGAGGGCGCGCCGGCGAGCCCGAAGGACAGCACGGCGCCGGCCGCCGGGTCGATCGTGGCCCGTACGACGGTGTCGACGCCGCGCGGCGCCATGGCCTGGACCACCGGCTGGAGTTCGGCGGGCTTGCCGAGCAGGTCGGTCAGTTCGCCGTAGGCCCGGCGCAGCGCGGTCTCGTTGGCGAGGTCGAGCCGGACGCCGCCGAGGTCGGCGCGGTGGCGCAGGTGCGGCGCGGTGGTCTTGAGCGCCACGGGGTAGCCGAGCCGGGCCGCCGCCGCGACGGCCGCGTCCGGGTCGGGTGCCGGGAGCGTCGGCCGCACGGTGATGCCGTAGTGGCCCAGGAGCTCGCGGGCCTGGTCGGGCGCGAGCTGGAGGCCCCTCGGGTCGGGGTCGGGGCCGAGGAGGGTGTCGATGAGTCCGGCGGTGCCGGGCTCGTCGATGGTGTCGTCGAGGAACTCGGGCACCTTGCCGGGCACGGCGGCCTGTCGTCGCCACTGCGCGTACCGCACCGCTTCGGCCAGGGCGCGCACCGCCCGTTCGGCGGCGGGGTAGGCAGGGATCCGGCCGTTGCGGGTTCCGGGGCCGGAGGCCGTGGGTACCGGGCCGGGACCGGGCGGAGTGGCGGCCGCGGGGCCGGAGGCCGTGGGTACCGGGCCGGGACCGGGCGGAGTGACGGCCGCGGGGCGTGCGGGGCTCGCGGCCGGGGCGGGCTGCGCCGGGGGACGCGGCTGGGCGACCGTGCTGGTGGCCGCGGCGAGGGCCTCGGCCAGACCGCCGATCTCGACGTGCACGACGGCCACCGGCTTGGCCGGGCCTGCGGCGGCGGCCGTGTGCAGGGCGGCCGCGAGCACCTCCCCGTCGCCCGATTCCGCCTCGCCGTCCTCGCCGACCCACGGGATCGCCGTCACGACGACCGAGTCGCAGCCGTCGTCGGCGAGGGCCTCGGCGAGCGCGTTCCTGAAGTCCTGCGGGGTGGCGGCGGTGGTGAGGTCCAGGGGCGGGCGCGGGCGCAGCCCCTCGGCGAGGCAGGCGTCGTACGTGAGCAGACCGAGCGATTCGGAGTTGCCGAGGATCGCGACCCTGGGGCCGGCCGGGAGCGGCTGGTCGGCGAGGAGAAGGCCCGCGTCGACCATCTCGGTCACCGTGTCCACCCGGATCACGCCCGCCTGCCGCATCAGCGCGGAGACCGTCGCGTCCGGGATCCGGGCGACCGGCACCGCGTGGCCGGGCGGGGTGGAACCGCTGTGCCGGGCGCCCTTGACCACGACCACCGGCTTCACCGCCGCGGTGCGCCGGGCGAGGCGGGTGAACTTGCGGGGGTTGCCGAGCGATTCCAGGTACAGCAGGGCGACGTCGGTGTCGGGGTCCTCGTACCAGTACTGGAGGAAGTCGTTGCCCGAGATGTCGGCACGGTTGCCGGCGGAGATGAACGTGGACAGGCCCGCGCCGCGCCGGTAGAGCCCGGAGAGCAACGCGATGCCGATCGCTCCGGACTGGGTGAACAGGCCGATACGTCCGGGGGCGGGCGGCTCGGGGGCGAGCGAGGCGTTCAGCCGGACGGTTTCGGCGTTGTTGATCACACCGAAGGCGTTCGGGCCGATGATCCGCATCCCGTACGAACGGGCCTGCCGGACCAGTTCGCGCTGCCGTTCCCGGCCCTCGGCGCCCCATTCGGCGTATCCGGCGGAGAGCACGACCAGGCCCTGGACGCCGTGCTCGCCGCAGTCCGCGACGGCTTCCGGGACCCGGTCGGCGGGGACGGCGACGACCGCGAGGTCGACCGGCTCATCGATCTCGCCGATCGAGCGGTGGGCGGGGACGCCGTCGACGGTGTCCCGGTCGCCGGCGAAGGCGCGGTTCACCGCGTAGGTGCGGCCGGTGAAGCCGGCCCCGAGGAGATTGCGCAGGACCGTGCGGCCGACGCCGCCGGGAGACCGGCCGACGCCGATGACGGCGACGGAGCCGGGGGCCAGCAGGCGCTGCACGGACCGTGCCTCCGCCCGCTGTTCACGGCCGCGCTGGACGGCGAGGGACTCGGCGGTCGGTTCGAGGTCCAGGGTCAGGTGGACGGAACCGTCCTCGAAACTGCGCTGCTGGGTGTACCCGGCATCCCGGAACACCTTGATCATCTTGTTGTTGGCGGGCAGCACCTCGGCGGCGAAGCGGCGGATGCCGCGCTCACGGGCGACGGCCGCGATGTGTTCGAGGAGCGCCGAGGCCACGCCCCGGCCCTGGTGCGCGTCCTGGACGAGGAAGGCGACCTCGGCCTGGTCGGCGGGGGCGGAGGCGGGCCTGCCCCGCTCGTCGATCCGGTCGTAGCGGACGGTCGCGATGAACTCGCCGCCGACCGTGACGGCGAGCCCCACCCGGTCGACGTAGTCGTGATGGGTGAAGCGGTGGACGTCCCGGTCCGACAGCCGTGGGTACGGGGCGAAGAACCGGTAGTACTTCGACTCGTCGGAGACCTGCTCGTAGAAGCTGACCAGCCGTTCGGCATCGTCCGTGGTGATGGGCCTGATGCGCGCGGTGCCTCCGTCGCGGAGCACCACGTCCGCTTCCCAGTGGTCGGGATAAGCGTGATGCGGACTCTGCTCCGGCGCGGGCTGCATGGGCAAAGAGTACGGCTCCGTCAGCGGTCGCGTAGGTCTCGGGGCCGGGGCAGTCTGAGAGGGCCGATCGGCGGGTCCGCGGGCGTTATGGGCTGTTCCCGGGGTCGGCCGGAGCACCGCGCACCGCGTGAGAGACTGGTCTAGACAACTGTTGATTCGTGAAGGGCAGAACCATGGCTGAGCGCCGCGTCAACGTCGGTTGGGCCGAGGGCCTGCACGCCCGCCCCGCTTCCATCTTCGTCCGTGCCGCCACGGCTTCCGGCGTCCCGGTGACGATCTCCAAGGCCGACGGCAACCCGGTGAACGCCGCTTCCATGCTCGCGGTCCTCGGTCTCGGCGCGCAGGGTGGCGAGGAGATCGTGCTCGCGTCCGAGGCCGACGACTCCGAAGCCGCCCTGGACCGCCTGGCGAAGCTGGTCGCCGAGGGACTTGAGGAGCTCCCGGAGACCGTCTGAAACACCCTCGGCGAGAGAGCCGCGGCACCCTGAACCGGGGCCGCGGCTCTTTTGTCTCCCGGTGCCCGCCGAACGGGTTCCGGCCTCCAGGATTCAGACGCACGGAATCCGGGCGAAGCAGAATCCGGGCGAAGCAGAATTCGAGCAGGACAGAATTCAGACAGGACGGAATTCACGCGGACGGAATCCAGGCGGTCATAATTTCGACTGCCCGGAATGCGCCCCTGCGCGGCGACTTCTCTTTGTATACGGCGTGATTGTTAATTCCGGGCACCTGCGGCGTTTACGGAATGTTGCGAGGTCCTCACCCGGCCGGCCCCGGGCGCGCCGGGCCGCCGGCGCGGCCGGTGCGCGGCCGCGGCCCGTTCCGCGTGACGGGCGGCCAGCGCCCTGGCCCGTTCCGCGTCGCCGCGTGCCACCGCGTCCACGATCGCCCCGTGCTCGGCCCAGGAATCCACCGGCCGGGCGGACTGCTCGACCACGTACATCCAGTCGATCTTGTGCCGCAGTTGGGTGAGCAGCGCGATCAGACCCGGACTGCCGGAAGCCTGTGCCAGCGTCTCGTGGAACCAGCCGCCCAGCGAGCGCAGATCGTCGCCCTCGCCCCGCCGGGCCCGGTCCTGGCCGAGCCGCACGAGACCGCGGAGCACCTTGAGGTGTGCCTCGGTGCGGCGTTGCGCGGCACGGGCGGCGCCCAGCGGCTCCAGCAGCGTACGGACCTCCAGGAGATCGGCCGCCTCCCGCTCGGTGGGCTCGGCGACGCAGGCGCCCGCGTGCCGCCGGGTGACCACGAAGCCCTCGGACTCCAGGGTGCGCAGCGCCTCCCGCACCGGGACACGGGAGACCCCGTATCGGCGGGCCAGCAGTTCCTCCGTGAGACGGCTGCCGCGTACGAAGACACCGGAGACGATGTCGTCACGGATTGCCGTGCATACCGAATGCGCCGGAATGCGCATGTCCGAACCTCCGTCTCGATCCCCGCGAATCGCGGCCGGCCGATGCCTGTTCCGCGACTCTATTGCAATGCGGCCGCATTTCCGATGCCGGGCGGGAATTCATGAATATCTTTTGGCCGCGGGGCGGTACGGCGGCCGGTCGTCCCGGGCGGCCGGGATCGCCGGACACGTCGAAGGCCCCGGCGCGCTGCCGGGGCCTTCGACGAGGTGGTGCGGTGGGCGCCGGTCAGACGCGGACGCCGTGGGCGCGCAGGTACGCGACCGGGTCCATGTCGGAGCCGTACGACGGGGTCGTCCGGGCCTCGAAGTGGAGGTGCGGTCCGGTGGAGTTGCCGGTCGAGCCGGAGAGGCCGATCTGCTGACCCGCGCCGACGCTCTGGCCGACGGAGACGCCGATCGAGGAGAGGTGGCCGTACTGGGTGTACGTGCCGTCCGTCATCCGGAGCACGATGTTGTTGCCGTACGCGCCGCCCCAGCCGGCCTCGACGACCGTGCCGGCGCCGACGGCGACGACGGAGCTGCCGGAGGCGGCGTGGAAGTCGATGCCGGAGTGGCTGCCGGAGGACCAGAGCGAGCCGCTGGACTTGTAGCCGGTGCTCACGTACGAGCCGGCGACCGGAAGCTGGAAGGAGCCCAGGCGGGTGCGCTCGGCGGACCGGGCGGCGCGGGCCTTCTCGGCGCGGGCCCCGGCGGCACGCTCGGCCTCGGCCTTGGCCTCGGCCACTGCCCTGGCCTTCGCCTCGGCCTTCTTCTTGGCCTCGGCCTTCCGGTGGGCCTCGGCCTTCGCCTTCGCGGCGACGTCGGCCTGGTGCTGCTGGACGTCGGCCTGGGCGTCGATCCGCTCGGCGAGGGTCTTGTCGATGGCGATGACCTGGTTGAGGCCGGTATCGCTCACGGAGGGTGCGTCGGAGTCCGCCGCGGAGGCGGGAGCGGCCAGGCCGCCGATGACGCCGGTGGTGGCCAGAGCCGCGACGCCGACGGCCTTCGCGCTGCCGCGCTTCAGTCGGCTCGGGGCACGGTGCTTCCCGGTGACACGGGTGAACGCCATGGAGGGGCTGGTCCTTTCCTTCCTTCTCGCCTACCGGGTTAGCTGACGGGTTCGGAGCAGGAAGGTCTCCTACGGACGCCCCGGCCCATCCGGGCTCAGACGTCCGATTCACCCCAGGGACTGCGTGGGTCCCCGGCTCCCCAGGCTCGCGCCTGACGGGGACTCGGCGATGACTGTCCGGTACGTCGCGGATGCGGCATACGAGTGACGGGCAGTCGAGCCGACGCTAAGCGGGGGCGCTTTCATTCACCAAACGGACAGGCCGTTTTGTAGCGCATCCCACAGGGCAGACAGGCAACCTTCCCTCAGAACGGACAAAAGGGAAGACCCCGGCGAGATCGCGCTCGCGAGGGCCTTCCTTATGTCCCGATACGCAACGAAACGGCGGGACGTACGTGTCGTGGCGGGCTGGTCGTCAGCCGGTGACCACCGACACTTCTCCGATGCCCAGGGCACGGACGGGCTCCTCGATCCGGGCCGCGTCGCCGACGAGGATCGTGACCAGCCGGTCACCCGGGAAGGCGTTGACGACCGCCGCGGTCGCCTCGACCGTGCCGGTCTCCGCGAGCCGGGCGTACAGCCGAGCCTGGTAGTCGTCCGGCAGGTGCTGCTCGACCTGGTCGGCGAGGGTGCCCGCGACGGAGGCAGCCGTCTCGAACTTCAGGGGCGCCACACCCACGAGGTTCTGCACGGCCGTCTCGCGCTCCTCGTCGGTCAGGCCCTCGGCCGCCAGGGTCCGCAGGACCGTCCACAGGTCCTTGAGCGCCGGCTCGGTGGATTCGGTGTCCACCGAGCCGCTGATGGCGAGCATCGCGGCACCGGTCGCCCCCGAGGCGGAGTCCGCGGCCGAGGAACGCAGTACCTGGGCGAAGGCCCGCACGCCGTACGTGTAGCCCTTCTCCTCGCGCAGCACCCGGTCGAGCCGGGAGGTGAGCGTGCCGCCCAGGCAGTACGTGCCGAGCACCTGGGCCGGCCACACGCTGTCGTGCCGGTCGGCCCCGATCCGGCCGATGAGCAGCTGGGTCTGCACCGCGCCCGGACGGTCGACGATGACCACCCGGCCGGTGTCGTCGGCGGTGATCGGCGGGGCGGGGCGCGGCGCGGCGGTGTCTCCGGACCAGTCGCCGAGAGTGTCGGCGAGCAGGACGTCCAGGTCGATGCCGGTGAGATCCCCGACCACCACGGCGGTCGCCGTGGACGGCCTGATGTGGGCGTCGAAGAAGGCGCGTACGGCCGCCGTGTCGATCCGCTCCACCGTCTCCTCGGTGCCCTGGCGCGGGCGCGACATCCGCGCCGTGGCCGGGAACAGCTCCTTGGAGAGCTGCTTGGCGGCACGCCGCGCCGGGTTGGCCTGCTCGTGCGGGATCTCGTCGAGCCGGTTGCGTACCAGCCGCTCGATCTCGCTCTCGGCGAAGGCCGGCGCCCGCAGCGCCTCGGCGACCAGCGCGAGTGCCTTGGCCAGCCGGGAGGCGGGGACCTCCAGGGAGACCCGGACGCCCGGGTGGTCGGCGTGCGCGTCGAGCGTGGCGCCGCAGCGCTCCAACTCGGCGGCGAACTCCTCGGCAGTGTGCTTGTCGGTTCCCTCGTTCAGCGCCCGCGACATGATCGTGGCCACGCCGTCGAGGCCCTCGGGCTCGGCGTCCAGCGGGGCGTCGAGGAAGATCTCGACCGCCACGACCTGCTGGCCGGGGCGGTGGCAGCGCAGCACCGTGAGGCCGTTGGGCAGGGCGCCGCGCTCGGGCGCGGGAAAGGCCCAGGGGCGGGCGGTGCCGGGGGCCGGCTGCGGGTGGTACTGCATCGAAACTCCAGTCGCGGCAGCGTCGGTCACTGGTCCGCCCCTTCGTGCGCGTCGGTGTCGGTCTCGTCGGTGTCCGCGGGCTCGGCCGGCTCGACCGGCTCGTAGACCAGCACCGCGCGGTTGTCGGGGCGCAGCTGGGCCCTGGCGGCCGCCTGCACCTCCTCCGCCGTGACGTCGAGCACCCGCTGAACGGCGGTCAGGGCGAGCTGCGGGTCACCGAACAGCACGGCGAACCGGCACAGTTCGTCGGCGCGGCCGGCGACCGTACCGAGGCGGTCCAGCCACTCGCGCTCCAACTGGGCCTGCGCGCGCTCCATTTCCTCGGGCGTGGGGCCCTCGGCGGCGAACCGGGCGAGCTCCTCGTCGACCGCGGCCTCGACCTGCGGCACCTCGACACCGCCGGACATCTTGACGTCCAGCCAGCCCAGCGAGGGCGCGCCGGCCAGCCGCAGCAGCCCGAACCCGGCCGCCACGGCCGTACGGTCACGGCGGACCAGGCGGTTGTGCAGCCGCGACGACTCGCCGCCGCCGAGCACGGTCAGTGCCAGGTCCGCCGCGTCGCACTCGCGGGTGCCGTCGTGGGGCAGCCGGTAGGCGGCCATCAGCGCCCGCGCCGGGACCTCCTCGCGCACCTCCTCGCGCAGCTGCTCGCCGATGACCTCCGGGAGCGTGCCGTCGCGCGGCGGCTGCTTGCCGTCGTGGGACGGGATGGAGCCGAAGTACTTCTCGACCCAGGCGAGGGTCTGCTCGGGATCGATGTCGCCGACCACCGAGAGGACCGCGTTGTTGGGCGCGTAGTACGTACGGAAGAAGGTGCGCGCGTCCTCCAGGGTCGCGGCGTCCAGGTCGGCCATCGAGCCGATCGGGGTGTGGTGGTACGGGTGGCCCTCGGGGTAGGCCAGCGCCGTCAGCTTCTCGAACGCCGTGCCGTACGGGACGTTGTCGTAGCGCTGGCGGCGCTCGTTCTTGACGACGTCGCGCTGGTTCTCCATGGACTCCTCGTCGAGCGCGGCGAGCAGTGAGCCCATCCGGTCGGCCTCCAGCCACAGGGCCAGCTCCAGCTGGTGCGTGGGCATGGTCTCGAAATAGTTGGTGCGCTCGAAGCTGGTGGTCCCGTTGAGCGAGCCGCCGGCCCCCTGCACCAGCTCGAAGTGGCCGTTCCCCTTGACCTGGCCCGAGCCCTGGAACATCAGGTGCTCGAAGAGGTGAGCCAGCCCGGTGCGTCCCTTGACCTCGTGGCGCGAGCCGACGTCGTACCAGAGGCAGACCGCGGCGACCGGGGTCAGATGGTCCTCGGAGAGCACCACGCGCAGGCCGTTGGCCAGGCGGTGCTCGGTCGCTGTCAAGCCGCCGGAGCCGGCCTGAGCGGTGGCCGTGTGACCCATGGGCATGTACGTCCCTTCGATCGCGATACTGGATTTCCTGCGAGACCTGCCACTTTAGGCAAGCGCACGGGCGCGTGGCGAAGTTCCCGTAACCCGGAAGTTCGCGTGAAAGGGGGACGCATCCCCCGCGCGGCAGGGCGCGAAAGCGCCTCGACCGGGGCCCGGAACTCCTCTTGGGACGGGTCGAGGTCGGCGATGTCAGTGCGGCGGTCCACAATGGTCCGCGTCAGAACCTGAGGTTGCCCGAACAGAATCCGTGAAGGAGTCGCAGCAGCGATGGCCCGCCGCAGCACGAAGACCCCGCCGCCGGACGACTTCGAGGAGAAGATCCTCGACATCGACGTCGTCGACGAAATGCAGGGCTCCTTCCTCGAGTACGCGTACTCGGTGATCTACTCACGGGCCCTGCCCGACGCCCGCGACGGCATGAAGCCGGTGCACCGCCGCATCGTGTACCAGATGAACGAGATGGGCCTGCGCCCCGATCGCGGCTTCGTGAAGTGCGCCCGCGTCGTCGGCGAGGTCATGGGTAAGTTGCACCCGCACGGCGACGCGTCGATCTACGACGCGCTGGTCCGTCTGGCGCAGCCGTTCTCCATGCGGCTCCCCCTGGTCGACGGCCACGGCAACTTCGGCTCGCTCGGAAACGACGACCCGCCGGCCGCCATGCGGTACACCGAGTGCCGGATGGCCGACGCGACGTCGCTGATGACGGAGTCGATCGACGAGGACACCGTCGCTTTCCAGTCGAATTACGACGGCCAGGAGACGGAACCGACCGTTCTCCCCGCCGCGTACCCGAACCTCCTGGTCAACGGGTCGTCCGGGATCGCGGTCGGCATGGCGACCAACATGCCGCCGCACAATCTGGGCGAGGTCATCGCCGCCGCCCGGCACCTGATCAAGCATCCGGGCGCGGACCTGGAGACCCTGATGCGGTTCGTGCCCGGTCCAGACCTGCCCACCGGCGGCCGGATCGTGGGCCTGGGCGGCATCAAGGACGCGTACGCCCGCGGTCGCGGCACGTTCAAGATCCGCGCGACCGTCTCGGTGGAGAACGTGACGGCCCGCCGCAAGGGCCTGGTCGTCACCGAACTGCCCTTCACCGTCGGCCCGGAGAAGGTGATCTCCAAGATCAAGGACCTGGTCTCGGCCAAGAAGCTCCAGGGCATCGCGGACGTGAAGGACCTGACCGACCGCGAGCACGGCCTGCGCCTGGTCATCGAGGTGAAGAACGGCTTCGTGCCGGAGGCGGTGCTGGAGCAGCTCTACAAGCTGACGCCGATGGAGGAGTCCTTCGGCATCAACAACGTGGCGCTGGTCGACGGTCAGCCGCTCACGCTGGGGCTCAAGGAGCTCCTGGAGGTCTATCTCGACCACCGCTTCGACGTGGTGCGCCGGCGCAGCGAGTTCCGCCGGGGCAAGCGCCGCGACCGGCTGCATCTGGTCGAGGGCCTGCTCGTCGCGCTGATCGACATCGACGAGGTCATCCGGATCATCCGGTCCAGTGACAATTCGGCGCAGGCGAAGGAGCGGCTCATCGAGCGCTTCTCGCTGAGCGAGATCCAGACGCAGTACATCCTGGACACCCCGCTGCGCCGGCTGACCCGGTTCGACCGGATCGAGCTGGAGAGCGAGCGGGACCGCCTCAACAGCGAGATCGACGAGCTGACCGTCATCCTCGAATCGGACACCGAGCTGCGCAAGCTGGTCTCTTCGGAACTGGCCGCGGTCGCCAAGAAGTTCGGCACCGACCGGCGCACGGTGCTGCTGGAGTCGGCCGGTTCGCAGGTCGCCTCGGTGCCGCTGGAGGTCGCCGACGACCCGTGCCGGGTGCTGCTGTCGTCGACCGGTCTGCTGGCCCGCACCGCCAACGACGAGCCGATCGTGCTCGCCGAGGACGCCAAGCGGGCCAAGCACGACGTGATCGTTTCGGCGGTACCGGCGACGGCCCGCGGCGATGTCGGCGTGGTGACGTCGACGGGCCGGCTGCTGCGGCTCGCGGTGATCGATCTGCCCCAGCTGCCGGACACCCATGCGGCGCCCAGCCTGTCGGGCGGGGCGATGATCGCGGAGTTCCTCACGCTGGAGAGCGACGAGTCCGTCGTCTGTCTCACCACGCTCGACGAGGCCTCCCCCGGCCTGGCGATCGGCACCCTCCAGGGTGTCGTGAAGCGAGTGGTGCCGGACTACCCGGCCAACAAGGACGAGTTGGAGGTCATCGCTCTCAAGGACGGTGACCGGATCGTCGGCGCCGCAGAGCTGCGGACCGGCGAGGAGGATCTGGTCTTCATCACGTCCGACGCGCAGCTGCTGCGCTACCCGGCGGCGCAGGTGCGGCCGCAGGGCCGTCCCGCCGGTGGCATGGCGGGGGTCAAGCTCACGGCGGACGCCGAGGTGATCTCGTTCACGGCGGTGGATCCGGCCGCGGACGCGGTGGTGTTCACCGTCGCGGGCTCGCACGGCACGCTGGACGACTCGGTGCTGACGTGCAAGCTCACCCCGTTCGACCAGTACCCGCGCAAGGGCCGGGCCACCGGTGGGGTGCGCTGCCAGCGGTTCCTCAAGGGCGAGGACCTGCTGGTGTTCGGCTGGGCGGGTGAGACGCCCGCCCGCGCCACCCAGGAGAACGGCACGCCGAGCGAGCTGCCGGCTCCGGACCCCCGGCGCGACGGTTCGGGAACGCCGCTGATCAAGCCGGTCGCGGTGGTCGCGGGACCGGTGTAGCCGGTCGGCCGGGCGACGCGTGGCGGGATGCTACGCGTCGTCGTCGGGCCGTTGCACGTACCGCAGGACGCCCCACATGCTTCGCTCGTGTGCGGCGTCCTGCGTCGCGTCCGGGGCCGGCGCGGCGTTCTCGCGGCAGTCGGCCAGCTCCTTGTGCAGGGCGTCGGGGGCGATGCCCGAACCGATCAGCACCAGCTGGGTCCGGCGTGGCTCGCCCCGCCCCCAGGGCTGCGGGTCGAACCGCAGGAACCTGCCGACCGCGTGCAGGGCGTACTTGTTGGCCCGGTCGCCCACGCCGAAGTCGACGAACCCCTTGATCCGGTAGAGGCCCTGCGGCCGGGAGTCGAGGAACGCCATCAGCCGGCGGGGGTTCATGGGCACGTCCGCGGTGAAGGACACGCTGTCGTACGCGGCGTGCAGGTGGTGCGCGTGCCCGCCGTCGCCCGCCTCCTCCTCGCTCCGGTCCCGGAGCAGATCCTCAAAGGTGAGCTGCCGGGCCTTCTCCTCGCCGTCCGGCTGAAGTGCCGGGTCGAAGAGCAGCTCCGGGTCGATGCGTCCGTACGTGGCACGGATGACGGCCGCCCCGGGACGGCCGGGGGCGCCCGCCGCGGCGATGACGCCCTGGATGCGGGCCTGTTCCTCGTGCCCGGCCCGGTCGGTCTTGTTCAGGACGACGAGGTCGGCGACGGCGAGGTGGCGGTCGATCTCGGGATGGCGGTCCCGGGTGGCGTCGAACTCGGCGGCGTCGACGACCTCGACCAGTCCCCCGTACACGATGTGCGGATTCTCGCTGGCGAGGATCATGCGTACGAGTTCCTGCGGCTCGGCCAGTCCGCTGGCCTCGATCACGATCACGTCGAGACGGGCGGCGGGCCCGGTCAGTGTCTCCAGGAAGGTGTCGAGTTCGCTCGCGTCGACCGCGCAGCACAGGCAGCCGTTGCCCAGCGAGACCGTGGAGCCGACCTGTCCGGAGACTGTCATGGCGTCGATCTCGATGGCGCCGAAGTCGTTGACGATCACGCCGATCCGGCTTCCCGCGCGGTTGCGCAGGAGGTGGTTGAGCAGCGTCGTCTTGCCCGACCCCAGGAACCCCGCGAGGACGATGACCGGGATCTGCTGCTTGCGGGGCGGGGACGACGCGTTCAACGGTGACCTCTCTCGGGGACCTCAGGGCATGGGAACCGGCTGGGGCGGGGGCGTACCGACGTAGCGGGCCGCCGGGCGGATGATCTTCGAGTCCTCCGCCTGCTCCAGGATATTGGCGCTCCAGCCGACCGTCCGCGCCGCGCAGAACGTCGGCGTGAACATCTCGCGCGGCAGCCCGCACAGCTCCATGACGACTCCGGCGTAGAACTCCACGTTGGTGTGCAGCTCCCGGCCCGGCTTGAGCTCGGCGAGTATCGCCTCGACCTGGCGCTCGACCTCGACGGCGAAGTCGACGAGCGGGCCGCCGAAGCCCTGGGCGATCTCCCGCAGCATCCGTGAGCGGGGGTCCTCGGTGCGGTAGACGGGGTGCCCGAAGCCCATGATCCGCTCGCCCGCGAGCACCCGCTCACGGATCCAGCCGTCGATGCGGTCGGGGGTGCCGATGGCGTCCAGGGTGTCGAGCGCCCGACTGGGGGCTCCGCCGTGCAGCGGCCCGGAGAGCGCGCCCACGGCCGCCACCAGGCAGGCCGCCACGTCGGCGCCGGTGGAGGCGACGACGCGGGCGGTGAATGTCGAGGCGTTGAAACCGTGGTCGACGGTGGAGATCAGGTACTGCTCCACGGCCCTGGCGCGGGCGGGGTCCGGTACGGAGCCGGTGAGCATGTAGAGGTAGTTGGCGGCGTGGGGCAGGTCGTCGCGAGGTTCGACCGGTTCGAGGCCCCGGCCGAGGCGGTGCAGGGCGGTGAGCACGGTGGGGACAGCGGCACAGGCGGCCAGCGCGTCGGCGCGGCGGTCGGCTGCGTCGATGTCGTACACCGGCTTGAAGCCTGCTGAGGCGCCGAGGAGCGAGAGGGCCGTACGCAGACCGGCCAGGGGTCCGGAACCGGCACGTGCGATGGCGGGCAGCGCGTCGCGGACCCCGGCGGGCAGCCGGCGCAGCGCGGCGGTACGGGCGGCGAATCCGGTACGGGCCGCGGCATCGGGCAGCGCGCCCTCGGACATCAGGTACCAGACGTCCTCGAAGCTGCGGGTCCGGGCCAGTTCGATCGCCGAGTACTGCCGGTAGTGGTAGAAGCCCTCGCGTCCCCGGACGTCGCCGAGAGCCGTGTCGGTGACGACGACGCCCGCGAGACCTCGGGGTACGTCGAGCGGGGCTCCGCCGGTCGTGGTCGGCATCTCTTCCTCCGTGAGTGTTCCGGTGGACTCATTCATATTGATTCAGACCTTCCATGCTTGACTGTCATCCTGTCAATGTTGATTGAATCAATGTAGATACGGTTGCGACATGAAGGATCAAGCGGCGCCCGGCAACGTTCCGGGGGCGACGGTTCCGCAGCGGCTCAGCACCCGGGAGACGGCCGAACGCCTCGGAGTGAAGCCGGAGACGGTGTACGCGTACGTCAGCCGGGGCCAGCTGAGCAGCAGCCGCGCCCCGGGCGGCCGCGGCAGCACGTTCGACGCCGCCGAGGTCGATGCGCTGGCCCGCCGCACCGGCCGCCGGACGCCCGCCCCCGCCGCTGCCGGTGACCTGGCCTTCCGTACCGGCATCACGCTGATCGAGGACAACGCCTACTACTTCCGCGGGGTCGACGCGGTCGAGCTGGCCCGGCGGTACGCCTACGAAGAGGTCGCCGAGTGGCTCTGGACCGGCGAGCTGCGGCCCGGTGTCCGCTTCACGGCGCCGGACGAGACGCTGGCCGCGGCGCGCCGGGCGGTCGGCGCGCTGCCCGTGCACAGTGGCTCGACCGACCGGTTGCGGGTGGCGGTGGTCGCCTCGTCGACCGCCGATCCGCTCCGGTTCGACCTCTCGCACGAGGCGGTGCTCGCCGCCGCGCGGAGCCTCGTCCCGACCCTGGTCGGCGCACTTCCTCCGGCCGCGGACGCACCGTCGGCGGCCGGGCGGGCCGAGGAGCGTACGGAGGCCGGCGACGCCGGGCTGGCCCGGCGGCTGTGGCCGAAGCTCACTTCCCGACCGGCCGATGAACCGTCGATCGCCGCGCTGGACGCCGCCCTCGCCCTGCTGATCGACCACGACCTCGCGGCTTCGACGCTGGCCGCCAGGGTCGCCGCGTCCGCCCGTGCCCATCCGTACGCGGTGGTCTCCGCGGGCCTCGGTGTCCTGGAGGGCCAGTTGCACGGGGCGGCGAGCGGGCTGGCGCACCGGATGCTGACCGAGGTCCTGGAGCGCGGCAGCGCCGTACCGGTGGTCGCGGACCATCTGCGAACCGGACGCAGGGTGCCCGGGCTCGGCCACCGGCTCTACACCGCCGAGGACCCGCGGGCGCGGGCGCTGTTCGCCCTGCTCGCACAGGTGCCGCAGGCGGCAGCGGCGCTCGCCGCGGCACGCGACGTGGTCTCCACGACGGCCCGGCACACTCCCCTGCACGCCAATGTCGACCTGGCGCTCGCCGTGCTCTCGGTCTCCTGCGGCATGTCCGCGGAGGCCGGCGAGACGGTGTTCGCGGTGTCCCGCACGGCCGGCTGGATCGCCCATGCCCTGGAGGAGTACGGCGAACGGCCCCTGCGGATGCGCCCCAGCGGCCAGTACGCGGGGCCCCGGCCGCCACAGCCGCTGCCCGCCGCCACGGGCGAACCGCCGAGTTAGTCGGTCGGCAGCGACGGCGCGCGAGGGGAAATTCGTGCGAGGGGAGTCCGCGCGAGGGGAAATTCGTGCGAGGGGAATTTCGGAAAGCACCGGAATGCCCTTTACCGTTCATACGATGAGCGCCCCACCGCCCACCGCCAGGAGAGCACGCCGGTCCGTCTGGCCGCAGCGGGTCTTCTCCCAGGTCCTGCTGATGCAGCTGGCCATCGCCACCGGTGTCACCGTGCTCGCCACCGGCCTCTTCCTGGCACCGCTCAGCGCCCAGCTCGACGACCAGGCGATGCGCCGCGCCCTGGCCATCGCGCAGAGCACCGCGGCCGAGCCGCAGCTCACCGAGGCCCTGCTCGCCACGGACCCTTCCCCCACCGGTCCCGTGCAGTCCGCGGCCGAGCGGGTCAGGCGCGCCACCGGCGCCGAGTACGTCGTCGTCATGGACCGGCGCGGGGTGCGCTGGTCGCACACCGACGCCGACGAGATCGGCAAGGTCGTCTCCACCGACCCGAGCGACGCCCTCGCGGGCCGCGACGTCATGGAGATCGACAGCGGGACGCTCGGCCGCTCCGCCCGTGGGAAGGTGCCGCTGCGCGACGAGTCGCGGCACGTCGTGGGCGCGGTCTCCGTCGGGATCGCGTACGACAGTGTGCGCGCCCGGCTCCTCGCCGCGATTCCCGGGCTGTTCGCCTACGCGGGGGGCGCTCTGGCCGTCGGGGCGCTGGCCGCCTACCTGATCTCCCGGCGTCTTCAGCGGCAGACCCACGACCTCGCGTTCTCGGACATCTCCGCACTGCTCACGGAGCGCGAGGCGATGCTGCACGGCATCAGGGAAGGGGTCGTCGCCCTCGACCGCACGGGCCGGATCCGGCTGCTCAACGACGAGGCGCAGCGGCTGCTCGGGCTCGGTCCCGATGCGGCGGGCCGCCCGCTGGACGCGGTGCTCGGCACGGGCCGGACGGCCGATGTGCTGGCGGGCCGGGTGCTGGGCGATGATCTGCTGACGGTGCAGGGTGCCCGGGTCCTGCTCGCCAACCGGATGCCGACCGACGACGGCGGCGCCGTCGCCACCCTCCGCGACCGCACCGAACTCGAACACCTGGGCCGCGAGCTCGACTCGACGCGCGGCCTGATCGACGCGCTTCGGGCCCAGGACCACGAGCACGCCAACCGGATGCACACGCTCCTGGGGCTGCTGGAACTGGACATGCACGAGGACGCCATGGAGTACGTCACCGAGATCGTGGGCGTCCACCGGGCGACCGCCGAACAGGTCACCGAGAAGGTGCACGATCCACTGCTGGCCGCGCTCCTGGTCGGCAAGGCGACCGTGGCGGCGGAGCGCGGTGCCGCACTGCGCCTGGCCCCGGGAACGCTGCTCCCGGACCGTCTGGTCGATCCTCGCGGGCTGGTCACGGTCGTCGGCAACCTGGTGGACAACGCGCTGGACGCGGCGGCCGGGGCGGACGGTGCGCTGGTCGAGGTGGGGCTGCGCGCCGAGGGCCGTACGGTGGTGCTGCGGGTCAGCGACAGCGGCCCCGGGGTGCCGCCCGGTCAGCGTGAATCGATCTTCACGGAGGGCTGGTCGACGAAGGAGGTCCCGGCGCACGGCAAGCGCGGCCTGGGCCTCGCCCTGGTGCGGCGGCTGGCACAACGGCAGGGTGGCAGCGTCGGCGTCGACGAGGCCGTGGACGGCGGCGCCGAGTTCACCGTCGTACTGCCGGAGGCCCTCACCGACACGGTGGAAATGACCGAATCGAATACCGGTATCGCGGGAGAAGCTCAGTGATCGAGGTCCTGGTCGTGGACGACGACATCCGGGTCGCGAAGGTCAACGCGGCGTATGTCGCCCGGGTGCCGGGATTCCGGGTCGCCGCCCAGGCGCACTCCGCCGCCGAAGCCCTCGCCACGATCGAGGGCCGGCCCGTGGACCTGGTGCTGCTGGACCACTACATGCCCGACCGCAGCGGCCTCGCCATGGTGCGTGAGCTGCGCCGGCGCGGCCACCACACCGACGTGATCATGGTGACGGCGGCACGCGATGTCGCCACCGTGCAGGAGGCCATGCGGTACGGCGCACTGCAGTACCTGGTGAAGCCGTTCACGTACGCGGGGCTGCGCACCAAGCTGGAGGCGTACGCGGCGCTGCGCCGCACCCTGGAACGCGGCGGCGAGGCCGAACAGGGCGAGGTGGACCGGCTCTTCGGCGCCCTGTGGGCGGCGGGCGAGCCCGATCTACCCAAGGGCCACTCGCCGACCACGGCGGAACTGGTCAGGCAGGCGCTCCGCAACGCGGAGGGTCCGCTGTCCGCACAGGAGATCGCGGAGAGCGCCGGCATGAGCAGGCAGACCGCCCAGCGCTACCTGAAGCTGCTGGAGCGGACCGGCAGGGTGCGGCTGACGCTGCGGTACGGCGAGACGGGCCGCCCGGAACACCGCTACACCTGGTCAACCGGCACCCAGACCTGACACCGTCCGGCCAGGAGGTGTCCGGCGGTCCACGGATCACTGCGGTCCTTCACGGGGGGCCGCGGCTTTCCGTGAGCTGCATTCTGCCCGCGGTTCCGGCAGTTGCCGCCCGGGGCAGGATCCGGAACCGGCTTTGGAACCGGAACCGGCACTGAAACTGATACCCGGACGTCGCGCCGGCGGCCCGGGGTGAGTCGCAGGGCCAGTGGATTCGAAACGTCGGAATCGGCCTCGACCTGGACAGCCTCCCCGTTGATCACCGTCGAGTGGTCGTACCCTCGGCCGAACGGTCGCATGATCCGCCGGACAGGGGTCTACACCGCGCCCGCGCCGGTCAGTGCGCGGACCTCGGTCTCCGCGTGCTTGGCCTCGTCGGGCGGATCGGTGGAGGTGACCGTTCCGACCCAGCCGGCCAGGAAGCCCAGGGGGATGGAGACCAGTCCGGGGTTCTCCAGCGGGAAGAACTGGAAGTCGACGCCCGGGAAGAGCGAGGCGGGGCTGCCGGAGACGACCGGGGAGAGCAGCACGAGCAGCACGGCCGGAATCAGTCCGCCGTAGACGGACCAGACCGCTCCCCGGGTGGTGAAGTTCCGCCAGAACAGGGAGTACAGGAGCACCGGAAGGTTGGCCGAGGCTGCGACGGCGAAAGCGAGTCCCACCAGGAACGCCACATTCAGATTCTGGGCGATCAGCCCGAGCCCGATGGCGGCCAGCCCGATCGCGGCCGCGGCCACCCTGGCCACGGCGACCTCGCTGTACTGCTTGGAGCCCGGGCGCCTGATCGAGGCGTAGAGGTCGTGGGCCACGGAGGCGGACGAGGCGAGGGTGATTCCCGCGACGACCGCGAGGATGGTCGCGAAGGCGACCGCGGCGACCACGGCGAACAGGATCGCTCCCCCGGTGGACCCCTCGCCGCCGCCCAGTTCCATGGCCAGCAGCGGGATCGCGGTGTTGCCTGCGGCGTTGGACGCCCGCACATCGGCGGAACCGACCAGGGCGGCCGCCCCGAACCCGAGGGCGATCGTCATCAGATAGAAGCTGCCGATGAGCCCGATCGACCAGACGACCGAACGGCGGGCCGCACGGGCGGTGGGCACGGTGTAGAAGCGCGACAGGATGTGCGGCAGCCCAGCGGTACCGAGCACCAGGGCCAGCCCCAGGCTGACGAAGTCGATGCGCGCGGTCCACGATCCGCCGTACCGGAGACCCGGCGCCAGGAACCGGCTTCCGTGCCCGCTCCGTTCGGCGGCGGAGTTGAGCAGGGCGTTGAAATCGCCGTGGAAGCGGAGCAGGACGAGAACGGTGAGCACGACCGCTCCCGCCATCAGCAGAACGGCCTTCACGATCTGGATCCAGGTGGTGGCGCGCATCCCGCCGAGCGACACATAGACGACCATGAGTGCCCCGACACCGATGACCGTCCAGGAGCGGGCGGCGCCGCTCGTACCGCCGAGAAGCAGCGCGACCAGGCTGCCCGCACCCACCATCTGCGCCACCAGATAGAGCACGGAGACGGTGACGGACGAAGTGCCCGCCGCGATCCGGACCGGACGCTCCGCCATCCTCGCCGCCACCACGTCGGCGAGAGTGAACCGGCCGCAGTTGCGCACCAGTTCCGCGACGAGCAGCAGCACGACGAGCCAGGCGACGAGGAAGCCGACCGAGTAGAGCATGCCGTCGTAGCCGAAGAGGGCGATCAGACCGGAGATGCCGAGGAAGGAGGCGGCCGACATGTAGTCGCCCGCGATGGCGAAACCGTTTTCCATGGGGGAGAACAGGCGGCCGCCCGCGTAGAACTCCTCGGCCGAACCGTGGCGGTTACGACTCACCCAGGTGGTGATGGCGAGCGTCACCGCGATGAAGGCGCTGAACAGCAGGAGCGCCAGCGTCTGATGGTTCCCGTTCAACGTCCGGCCCCCCTCGTCATCTCCTGTGTCTCCCAGCGCAGTTCGAGTGCGGCCCGGTCGCGGCGCAGTCGCGCGTGGCGCGCGTACGCGCCGGTGAGGAGGAAGGTCGTGAGGAACTGCCCGAGCCCCGCGACCATCGCCACATTGACTGCCCCCGCCACCGGACGGGCCATCAGTCCGGGCGCGGTGATCGCGGCGACGACATAGACGAGGTACCAGACGAGGAAGGCGAGGCTGGCGGGGACGACGAACCGCCGGTACCGGCGGCGCACTTCCTGGAACGCCTCGCTGCGCTGCACCTCCAGATAGATGTCGGCCGCGCTGTGGCCGCGCCGCGGGTCCACGGGCCCGGGTGGTCCGGCGGGAGCGAAGCCCCCCGCACCGTCCAGCTCGCCCCATCCGGAGGCCGGCGCGTCGTACCACGGGTCGTCGAGTCGCATCGCTGCGGCCTCACGCCCTGCTTCCTTCTCCACGGAACAACTCCCCTTGTCCACGGACCACTTCGGCCGTGTACCCAAGAATGGGCAGATCGGGAAGATCCCGGGCGCTTCATTCGCCGGTCTTCACCTCTTCAGGTGATGGCTCATCCGGGCGGCTGTGCGAGGCCCCGAACATACGCGTAGCGCACGGCCTGTGCCCGGTCGCGCACCCCGGCCTTGGCGAAGAGGTTGTTGATGTGGCTCTTCACGGTGGCCTGCGAGATGTTCAGGCTGCGGGCGATCTCCAGATTGGACAGGCCGTCCGCGATCAGCACCAGCACCTCCAGCTCACGTGGCGTCAGGCCGTCGGGCAGCTGCGGATCCGATGCCGTCGGCGGTGACTGCGGGCCCGCGGTCACTCGCTCCAGCAGACGACGCTGCACGCTCGGCGAGAGGCCGGCCTCGCCGGACAGCACGGCCTGGACGGCCCGTACGATCTCCTCGCCCCCGGCGTCCTTGGTGAGGTAGCCGCGGGCTCCGGCCTGCAGCGCGGGAAAAAGCGAGTCGTCGTCCGCGAAAGTCGTGAGCACCACCACCTGCGTCCCCGGATGGTCCCTGCGGATCCGCCGTGTCGCCTCCGCCCCGTCGCACCGGGGCATCCGCAGATCCATCAGAACGACATCGGGGGCCAGTTCGGCCACGAGCTCCACGGCCTCCTCCCCGTCCTTCGCCGACCCGACCACCTCGATCCCGGGCAGCAACCCCAGCAGCATCACAATCCCCTCACGCACCACCGACTGGTCATCGGCGACCACGACCCGTGCGTTCACGCCGGCACCCGCAGACTCACCACAAAACCCTCCTCGCCGGGGCCGGCCTCCAGCGTCCCGCCCATCAGCTCGGCCCGTTCCCTCATCCCGAGCAGACCGTATCCGGAGCCACTGCCGGACAGCTCTCCCCCGGGTCTTCGTCCACCCGAATCGCTGACCTCCAGGGCGACTTCGTCCGGCAGATACTCCAGCCTCACGCGCACCCTGGCCCCCGGCGCGTGCTTGCGCACATTGGTCAGGGCCTCCTGTGCCACCCTCCGGACCGTCTGTGACGCCTCGGCGGTCAGCGTCCGCTGCTCCCCCTCCACACTGACCTGCGCCGGATCCGTGGCCACCAACTGCTGCAGGAACTCTTCCACCGGAGACACCTCCCCCCGGAGCGCGGAGAGGGCCTGCCTGGTCTCCGAAAGTCCTTCACGCGCCATGGCACGCGCTGCCACGACCCGTTCCAGCACCTGGTCCCGGAACTCCCCCGCGGGCTCCCGCTCGATCAGCAGCCGCGCCGCCTCCAGATGCACCAGCTGAGCGGAGAGGCTGTGTGCGAGCACATCGTGTATCTCCCGGGCGATCCTGGCCCGCTCGTCCAGCGCGGCCGTCTCGGCCTCGGCCTTGCGTGCCGCACGCTCCTGCACCAGGAGCCGCTGTGCGTTCCCCCGGGCCTCGGCATCCAACCGGAGCACGTAACCCGCCAGCGAGAGACCCACTGTGGACATGGCGGTGGAGAGCCAGCCATCGGTGTTGACCACGGCGTAGGCGCCGAGGGCGACGGCCGTGGCCGGGAGGCCCGCGGTGAGCGGCAGCCGCTCCAGCGCGGCGATCGCGCAACCGCTCCAGAGGATCACCGCGGGCACATAGGCACCGGCCTGCTGCGCCCCGAACGCCACCAGCATCAACAGCGCCAGCAGCCCCATCGAGGGCCACAGCCGGTGTTCCAGGCTGGTCCGGAAGAACGCCCAGGCAGCGAACGCACAGCCCAGTAGGCCCACCAGGCCGAGCACGATCTCCCAGGGCCCGAACTGTCCACCGCTGAAGGTGCCCCAGAGCATCGCGGTGAGCAGCCCCACCCGGACGGACCAGGTGATCAGCTTTCGCGGCCGCGTACGGCTCGTTCCCGACAGGGCTTCCCAGGACGGCCAGCTGGTCCAGGTCGTACGCGTCGTCACACGCGGTCCTTCCACGTCGGCCGCGACGTCGCCCTGTCGCCGGAGCCACCGTACGGGGGTTCGCCATGCACAGAGCCGCCGTATGAGGAGCCACCATGCGTGGAGCCGCCGCGCATGAAGTCGCCGCGCACGGAGTCACCGTACGCCGGACGCATCTGCCCAGCCCGCCACATCAGCGCACCACCACGCGCTGCCAGCATCACCGCGAGTGCCGCCAGCAGGGCCGCGGTGCCCTGATGTATACCCATCAGCGCGCCGGCCCCGTAGAGGGCCGCCCGCAGCGCCAGACCACCTACCAGGACGAAGGCGGTGGCCTTGGTGCCCCTGCTCCACAGCGAGCCGTCCGCCTCGCGCCACAGCCGGATGGTCCAGGCCCAGCCGGCGCCCGTCACGAGCCCCACCACCACCTCGGCGCCCAGGACCGCTGCGGACAGCACGGCGTGACGCTGATCCACCAACCCGGGTTCGCGCAGCGACAGGACAAGGAGTATTCCCGGCAGAACCCACCAGCGCCGGTCGTCCGTGATCCGCTGTGCCGAGCACTGGCGGAAGACGACGACAGCGATCACTGCGCCGATCACCAGGACGTTGACGAGCCCTGACATGAGTACCTCCGATGTGCGGGAAGGTGAACGCCTTCGACGCTACGGAAGCGGCCGGATCGGAGCATCGGCTCAGGGGTTGATCACGGGTGGAGATGCCGTCTCCACCCGTGGGTGGAGACGGCGTCGATCAGACGTCGATGCGCGAGCGGTCCAGCGTGGCGGCGGAGCTGGTGATGAACTCCTTGCGCGGCGCCACCTCATTGCCCATCAGCAGATCGAAGACCTGCTCGGACGCCTCCAGGTCTCCGATGTTGATCCTCCGCAGGGTGCGGTGGCGCGGATCCATCGTGGTCTCCGCCAACTGGTCGGCGTCCATCTCGCCCAGGCCCTTGTAACGCTGGATCGAGTCCTTGTACCGGACGTTCTTGCGCTGGAGCTCCAGCAGGCGCTGGCGCAGCTCGTTGTCCGAGTACGTGTAGATGTACTTGTCCTGGCCCTTCTTCGGCTGGACCAGTTCGATCCGATGCAGCGGCGGCACCGCTGCGAAGACCCGTCCGGCCTCGACCATGGGCCGCATGTACCGCTGGAAGAGCGTCAGCAGCAGAACGCGGATGTGCGCGCCGTCGACATCGGCGTCCACCAGCAGGACGATCTTCCCGTAGCGGGCCGCGTCGATGTCGAAGGTCCGTCCGGACCCGGCTCCTATGACCTGGATGATCGCGCCGCACTCGGCGTTCTTCAGCATGTCCGAGACGGAGGCCTTCTGGACGTTGAGGATCTTGCCCCGGATCGGCAGCAGCGCCTGGAACTCGCTGTTCCGGGCGAGCTTCGCCGTACCGAGCGCGGAGTCGCCCTCGACGATGAAGAGCTCACTGCGGTCCACGTCGTCGCTGCGGCAGTCGGCGAGCTTCGCCGGGAGCGAGGAGGACTCAAGTGCAGTCTTGCGACGCTGGGCGTCCTTGTGCTGGCGGGCCGCGATGCGGGTCCGCGCGGCCGCGACGGCCTTGTCCAGGACGGCCCTGGCCTGGGCCTTGGCATCGCGCTTCGTCGAGGTCAGGAACGCCTTGAGCTCCTTGGCCACGACGTTGGCGACGATCCGGTTGGCCGCCGAGGTGCCGAGTACCTCCTTGGTCTGGCCCTCGAACTGCGGCTCGGCCAGACGGACGGTGACCACCGCGGTGAGGCCCTCCAGCGCGTCGTCCTTGACGATGTCGTCCTCGGCGACGCGCAGCAGCTTGGCGGAGCGCAGCGCCTCGTTGACCGTCCTGGTCACGGAGCGCTCGAATCCGGTCACATGCGTGCCGCCCTTGGGAGTGGCGATGATGTTGACGAACGACTTGAGGTTGGTGTCGTACCCGGTGCCCCAGCGCAGGGCGATGTCGACCGCGAGCTCACGCGTGACCTCGGTCGCCGTCATGTGACCGCGCTCGTCCAGGACCGGCACGGTCTCCTTGAAAGTGCCCTGCCCGGTCAGGCGCAGGACGTCGCAGACCGCCTTGTCCTGGGCCAGGTACTCGCAGAACTCACTGATGCCGCCGTCGAAGCGGAAGGTCTCCTCGGTCTTGCCCTCGCCGTCGAGCCCCCGCTCGTCGCGGACGACGATCGTGAGCCCCGGAACGAGGAAGGCCGTCTGCCGTGCCCGCTGGTAAAGCGTCTCCAGGTTGAGCCTGGCGTCCTTGAGGAAGATCTGCCGGTCCGCCCAGTAGCGCACCCTGGTGCCGGTGCGCGTCTTCGGTACCCGCTTGCCCTTGAGCAGGCCGTTGGCCGGGTCGAACGGGCTGTCCGGCCCCTGCTCGGTGAAGATCCCCGGGACTCCACGCCGGAAGCTGATCGAGTGCGTCGCACTGCTGCGGTCGACCTCGACGTCGAGCCGGGCGGAGAGCGCGTTGACGACGGAGGCGCCGACGCCGTGCAGACCGCCGGACGCCGCGTAGGAACCGCCGCCGAACTTTCCGCCGGCGTGCAGCTTGGTCATCACGACCTCGACGCCGGACAGGCCCGTCTTGGGCTCGACGTCGACGGGGATGCCCCGCCCGTTGTCCCGGACCTCCACGGAATTGTCGTCGTGGAGGATCACCTCGATGTGATCGCAGTAACCACCCAGGGCCTCGTCGACGGAGTTGTCGATGATCTCCCAGAGGCAGTGCATGAGACCGCGGCTGTCGGTGGACCCGATGTACATCCCGGGGCGCTTGCGAACCGCTTCGAGCCCCTCGAGTACGAGCAGATGCCGCGCGGTGTAGTTGGAACCGTCTCGGTCTGCTCCGGTCAGCAGCGCAGTGGACGGCACGGACGTATCGGCGGTCACGCGGTTCGCTCCTCGCTGAATTTCATTTGGGGCCCAAGTGGGTAACGGGCTCGGCTTCGGTTGCCGCTGAGAGGGTACCGAGGCCTGGTAGAGCGGTTGTACCGCCACCCTCCGACAACCCTCACACTAGTCCAGCCTCGCATGCACGTTCGATCCCTCGCAGGAGTGACGCGAACATCACGTTCCCTTCCAGGCATGAACCATTTAGGCTCCGGGCACGTCCTCATGAACGAACCGGCAAGCCAGCCGGGAGGATCCCACCAAGACAAGCAATGCGAAACCGTAGCGCTCCGCAATACGGCACATTCGCCGCCAACCGGCAACAGACAGCCATCTTGAGAAGAAGTTTCGAAGAAAAGCCACGAGCGGGAACGTTTTCGGCCTGGTTGGATGTTGACCCTGGTACGACAGCTCGTCGAGCTAGAGAAGAGGCGACGTGACTACTGTTCTGACCCCCGCGAGCCCGCTGACCGCAGCAGACCGCTGTGACCGTTGCGGCGCCCAGGCATATCTGCGCGTCGTCCTGATCAGCGGCGGTGAACTGCTCTTCTGCGCCCACCACGGTCGCAAGTTCGAGCCGGAACTCAAGAAGATCGCCGCGGAAATACAGGATGAGACGGACCGGCTCACGGCTGTGCAGGCCCAAGCCGCCGAAGAGGAACAACACTGACACCTCGCATCCACGACGAGCAAGGGCCGGGTCCCGGACCTGCCGACGGGCGGCTCCCCAAGGGGGGCCGCCCGTTCTCGTACCTTCGTGGTGGTGTCGTTCAGCTGCCTTCCGGCATCCAGCCGATCGCGGCGGAGATCCGCGTGTACACCCCGGGGCTTCCCGCCCTGGCGCAGCCGTTCCCCCAGGACACCAGTCCGATGAGCCTCCCACGGGCCACCAGCGGCCCGCCGCTGTCGCCCTGGCATGCGTCGTACCCGCCGAGCAGTTCGCCCGCACAGAGCATCGCTGAGGCGTCGTACGTGCCGTTCCTGCCGCCCGGGTAGGCCTGCGCGCACGCGGTGTCGGGCAGAACGCTCACCTCCGCGGACCGCAGCGCCGGCGCGTAGTCGCCGTTGCCCGTCGTGTCGCCCCATCCGTAGACGACCGCCGCGGTGCCCGGTGCGTACGCCTCATCGCCTTTTTCGGCCATCGGGATCACGCTCTTCCCGGGAAGCGCGTCGGCGAGGGTGAGCACGGCCAGATCCCCCGCGTTCGTGGCGGGGTTGAATCCCGGATTGGTCCAGGTCTCCCGCACGGGTATCTCCTGCCCCCCGGTCCCGCGCAGAGCGTCGCGGCCCGCGATGATCCGCAGATCGCGCACACTGCCGACATCGACGCCGAGCGCCTCGCGGCTCAGGCAGTGCGCAGCGGTCAGCACCTTCTTCGGCGCCACCATGACACCGCCGCAGAACTGGCCGGCGCGAGCGTCCCCGAACCGGTCACGGCTGGAGAGCGCCACGACCCAGGGGCTGTCCTTGACGTGTGCCGGCTGACCACCGATGACTATGCCGCCCTCGGCCGCCCTGGCGGGAGATCCGAGCGGTATCAGGGCCGTGGCGGCGACCAGGGCGAACGCCCCGGTCAGAGTGCGGAAGACGGTACGGGACATGCGGGCTCCTGACTCTGTGGTGAACCATTCCCACCCAGAGTCATGCCGCCGGTCGCCGACCGCACGCGTTGATAGGCCGAGGGCCCGGCTCCCCCAATGGGATCCGGGCCCTCGGTCCGTGTACTCCTGCGACCTAGTCGAGGTAGTCGCGCAGCACCTGCGAACGCGACGGGTGGCGCAGCTTCGACATGGTCTTCGACTCGATCTGACGGATGCGCTCGCGCGTCACGCCGTAGACCTTGCCGATCTCGTCCAGGGTCTTCGGCTGACCGTCGGTGAGGCCGAAGCGCATCGAGACCACACCGGCCTCACGCTCGGAGAGCGTGTCGAGGACCGAGTGCAGCTGCTCCTGGAGGAGCGTGAAGCTGACCGCGTCGGCCGGGACGACCGCCTCGGAGTCCTCGATCAGGTCACCGAACTCGCTGTCCCCGTCCTCACCCAGCGGGGTGTGGAGGGAGATCGGCTCACGACCGTACTTCTGGACCTCGATGACCTTCTCCGGGGTCATGTCGAGTTCCTTGGCCAGCTCCTCCGGCGTGGGCTCACGGCCCAGGTCCTGGAGCATCTGGCGCTGCACACGGGCGAGCTTGTTGATGACCTCGACCATGTGCACCGGAATACGGATGGTGCGGGCCTGGTCGGCCATGGCGCGGGTGATCGCCTGACGGATCCACCAGGTGGCGTACGTGGAGAACTTGTAGCCCTTGGTGTAGTCGAACTTCTCGACCGCGCGGATCAGACCGAGGTTGCCCTCCTGGATGAGGTCCAGGAAGAGCATGCCGCGGCCGGTGTAGCGCTTGGCCAGCGACACCACGAGACGGAGGTTGGCCTCCAGCAGGTGGTTCTTGGCGCGGCGGCCGTCCTCGGCGATGATCTCCAGCTCGCGCTTGAGCTTCGGAGCGAGCTTGTCGGAATTCGCCAGCTTGTCCTCGGCGAACAGACCGGCCTCGATGCGCTTGGCGAGCTCGACCTCCTGCTCGGCGTTGAGGAGGGGAACCTTGCCGATCTGCTTCAGGTAGTCCTTGACCGGGTCGGCGGTGGCGCCGGCGACGGCGACCTGCTGCGCGGGTGCGTCGTCCTCGTCGTCGTCGGAGAGGACGAAGCCCTTGTTCTCGCCCTCGCCCTCCTCTTCCTCGCCCTTGCCGGCCTTTACTTCCTCGACCGCCTCGTCGCCGTCGAGGAGCTCGTCGTCCTGCTTTCCGGACTTCTTCGATGCCGTCTTCTTGGCCGCCGTCTTCTTCACGGCGGTCTTCTTGGCAGCCGTCTTCTTGGCTGCCGCCTTCTTCGCAGGGCCGGCCGTGGCAGCGTCATCGGCCACCACGTCCACGGTCTCTGCCGACGGGGCGGCAGTGGCCGCGACCGTCCTGGTCACGGTTGTCTTGGCCGCGACAGTCTTGGTGGCGGTGCGCTTGACCGGGCTCTTCGCTGCGACGCTCTTGCGGGCACGTTTGGACGGCTCCGCGGCACTGACCATCAGCGTCACACCCTCTTCCTCGAGGATCTGGTTGAGGCTGCGCAGAACATTCTTCCACTGGGTTGGCGGAATCTGGTCAGCCTCGAAGGCCCGACGCACGTCATCGCCGGCGATCTGCCCATCAGCCTTTCCCCGCTCGATGAGCGCCATCACAGACTCGGACTCGGCGATCTCCGGCGGGAGCGTACGGGATGTGCTGGCCGACACGAACAACCTCTCGGAACGATGGAAACGGCTTCCGGCCCTGTCCTGGAGAGGACTGGAGCCGACGACCGCCGGGCTGGGAATGTACCGGCGGCGCGGGTTTGGCCTCAGAACTGCACAGCGCACTGAATGGCTGCTGTATTCCTTCCGCGGCGGTCACCTCTTAAGTCATCGCACTGTTTCGAGGAGTGTTACGCCCAATCCGCGTGGCCCGAGTCACACCTCATTTGCGATGAACCTGACCAAGGGTACGAATTCCCCACAACTGCGCCGCCGGACCGTGTCGGCCCGGCGACACGCGGTTCACAGACCCCGGCCGTGTTGCGCTCAGTGCTCGCGGGGCGCGGGCACCACACGCTCCACCTCGGGGTGGACGACGAGCAGCTGCCGCATGGCCGATTCGGCGCCCGCGGCGTCACCGGACGCAAGGGCGTCGACGATCCGGGCGTGGTGGCCGAGGGAGGCCTCACCGGGGCGGTCACAGCCCGTGATCGGGCCGCCCGAGACCTGCAGCGCCGCGGAGACGATGCCGGAGAGGTGCTCCAGCATGCGGTTGCCGGCCGCCTGGATGAGCAGGGAGTGGAACTCCGCGTCGGCCCGGGAACAGGTGATCGCGTCACCCTGCCCGACCGCGTGCCCCATGATCTCGACCATGTCGCCGAGGCGCTGCTGAATGTCCTCGCGGCCGTGGCCCGCGGCGAGACGGGCCGCGAGTGGCTCGATCGTCCAGCGGAGCTCGCCGAGCTCGCGGCGCTGGTCCTCGCGCTGGGGGCCGAAGGCGCGCCATTCGATGATGTCGGGGTCCAGCAGGTTCCAGTCGCTGACGGGACGGACCCGGGTACCCACGTTGGGCCGGGCGCTGACCAGGCCTTTGGCCTCCAGGACACGCAGCGATTCACGTACGACGGTGCGGGAGACCTCGAAACGCTGGCCGATCTCCTCCGGTACGAGGGGGCGGTCGGCACCCAGGTCGCCGGAGACGATCATCTGACCCAGCTGCTGAACGAGTTGGCCGTGGAGGCCGCGGCCCCGACTGGCCGAGCCCCGCCGGCTCATCCGACCGAGGTCGGCGTCGGGGCCGTCCCAGGAACGAAGAGCGGCCCGCTCGCCGGCAGGCGCCTCCGCGTACGGGTAGCGATCGATTTCACCCGGGCCGGCGAGGCCGGAATCGGCGGAGCGGGCGGCGGTCATCATGGTGTGCGCAAGGGTACTCACGCATCCTTTGTCGGCGCAGCTCACTCGGCTCTTGAGGTCTTTGGTGAAAAGCACACGAAAGGGTGATCGGCGCCAGCCCCCCAATTGACGCTTTACTGGTATAAACCGGGCACGTTCAACAGGGTTATGAGGCTTGGCTCGACCCGGCCGCCCTCTGCGACCGCCAACGGGCCCTGCCATGAAGGCCGGTGAGCAGATAGGCGCAGACCAGAACCGACAGCGAGAGCGCCATCGCGGTGCCCACCGGATGCGCCACGACGTCCACGACCAGTGCGATCCAGCGGTCCGTCTCGTGCGGCCAGCGCGGCCACATGAGTCCACGGAGCCTGACCGGAAGCCCGGCGACCGGACGGACCGCGGGTCCCGTCAGCACCAGCTGGACAAGCGGTACGACCAGTACGGGGACGGCAAGTACCGCGGCGACACCGGCCGTAGTCACCCTGAAGACTCCGGCAGCCAGGAGGCCCGCCCAGGCGCAGCCCACGGTCAGCGCCACCCAACTCACACCCAGCGAAACGGAATTCGGCGGTACGTGGATCCAGTCATGGCCGTACACGAGGCGAAGGGTTTCCCCGGAGACCAGGACGACGGCCAGGGCGAGCACCACCGCGACGCCCGCGGACACCACCAGTTTGGCCAGAAGCAGCCCCAGACGGCGGGGGACCGTGCCGCGGCCCGCCGCGAGCGCCGGGTAGCGGAATTCGTCGCCGAACGAGAGGGCACCGAGCAGTCCGGCCCCGACCGCCACGGGCGGCAGCGGCAGCAGCGACGGCCAGGCCGCCAGCACTTTCGGCAGAGGCGCGTGGGGATTACGGGCGAGGAGCACGGAGAGCCCGACGGAGGCCACCAGGACAACGGCCATGATCAAGGTGGTTGTCCTGACGCCGAACAGACGGCGCAACTCGTATCGCAGCGGCCGAATCGGGCCCCTGGCCGAGCGACGCCGGATGGGAGGCGCCGACTCCGGCGCCGATCCCCGCGTGACCGGTCGCGGATCTTCAGCTCCCGCGCCGCCGTCTCGTCCGGCGTGCGCTGCGGGGCCGGGGCCTGCGAGGTCCTCGGGATCCGCGGGGCTTCTGGAGGATCCTGGATCCGTCGAGCCCCCGGGTGAGTTCCCGGGCGCCGTGGGACCTGTGTCGCCGATCTCGTCCGCCAGCTGGTGCACCGGAAGCCCGTGCCGGAACGCCGTGTCGCCGATCTCCGCGCAGGTGGAGCCGTACACGGCGAGACGGCCGCCGGCTTCGGTGACCACCTCGACCGAGCGCCGGGCCGCCCGGGCCTCGCGGCTGACGACGGCCGCGAGGCGGGCCGCGTGCGGGGTCCGGACCGCGACCCGGGGACGGAGACGGGTGCGGGAGAAGTCGCCGCCGTCCTGGTCGGCGACCAGGCGACCACCGTCGATGGTGACCACTCGGTCGGCGGTCCGGGCAGCCTCCCTGGGGTCCGCCGTGGAGTAGAGAACGGTCCCGCCCCGGGCCGCGCGGGCCTGGAGCAACCCGTGCAGCCAAGAGCCCTCGCGCGGAGCGAGGCCCTCCGTCGGATCGTCGAGAACGAGCGTGTGCGGATCGCCCAGCAGCGCCGAAGCGAGGGCGAGGCGTCGGTCCATGCCGAGCGAGAGGGCGCCGATGCGCTGGTCACCGAGCCCGGCCAGGCCTACGAGATCGAGCAGTTCATCGGCCCGTGTCGCGGGTACGCCCGCGGCGGCGCAGAGCATCCGGAGCTGGCCGCGAGCGGTCCGGGCCGGATGGCCCGGTACGTCTCCGAGCAGCACACCCACTTCACGCGCGGGATGCGGGATCCGATGCATCGGCCTGCCCCGGAAGTAGGTGACCCCCCGCCCCGAGTCGAGCTCCAGCATGAGGCGGAGGGCCGCCGTCTTGCCCGAGCCGGGGGCACCCAGAAGAGCGGTGACGTGGCCGGGCCGGGCTTCGAAGGTGAGATCGTCCACGGCGGCCCGAAGGCCGCGGCGGGGGGCGGTGGTGAGTCCGATGGCCTGGAGCATCGCTTCCCTCGCGGAAGGTGAGACCGCTCGACGGCAGTGCGGGTACCAGGGAAAGATAACCCGACATATCCGACTTTTTGTGCAGCCCCAGCCTGGTGGGTGTTCCGCGAGGTCAGACTTCCGGCCTCAGCATCGGAGGGTTGAGCACGGTGGCGGCCCCGGCCCGGAAGAGCTGGGCCGGGCGACCGCCCTGGCGCGTGGTCGTACCTCCGGTGGGCACCAGGAAGCCGGGCGTGCCGGTGACCTTGCGATGGAAGTTCCGCGGGTCGAGAACCACTCCCCACACCGCCTCGTACACCCTCCGGAGCTCGCCGACCGTGAACTCCTGGGGGCAGAAGGCGGTGGCCAGGGAGGAGTACTCGATCTTGGAGCGGGCGCGTTCGACCCCGTCGGCAAGGATCTGCGCGTGGTCGAAGGCCAGCGCGGTCTGACTGTCTGCCTCGTGGCCGAAGCTCCCGTCCGCTCCGAGCAGGTCGTCGACGGACGCCCATCGCGCGCTGTTCGCATCGCCGCCGGCCCGTGGGGCCGGCAGGTCGGGCGCCAGGGCGAGGTGGGCGACGCTGACGACTCGCATCCTCGGGTCACGACCGGGGTCACCGTAGGTGGCGAGCTGTTCGAGGTGGGCACCGTTGCCGACCGCCGGGGCCGACGGATCCTGCGCGCACAGGCCGGTCTCCTCGACCAGTTCGCGCGCTGCTGCGGCTCCGAGATCCTCATCGGCTTTGACGAACCCGCCGGGCAGTGCCCATCGCCCCTGGAACGGTGGCTCACCACGGCGTACCACCAGCGCGCAGAGCGCGTGGCGGCGCACCGTGAGCACGACCAGGTCGACGGTGACAGCGAAGGGCGGGAAGGTCGACGGGTCGTAGCGCGGCATGCGGTGATCATAGTCGTCTGCCTGACGATAAACAGTCCCTTCGCCGTGCTCGTCCATCGGCTGTTCCGGGGGCAACTCCTCCGGGGGCAAATGCCGCACCACGCCCTGGCGCGGCGCCGGGAGGCAGGTTGCCGCGGCACCGCGCGGGCCGCAACACGGACACCCGGTACGTGGCAGTGGCCCGAGGCCACGCGGAGCGACGGGACATGCGAGTCATCCGTCGTCCTGGGACACACGCCGTCCGGGGGTGCCCGTCCCGGAGCGGCGCCGGGCCGCCGCCGATTCGGGACGGGCGGAGCCGGAAGGGGTCTTCTTCCGGCGTGTGGCGGCCGGCCGGGCCGTGCGCTGTCGCGCGCTCCGGTCCGGCCGATGCCCGCGCCGCCCCGCTCGTACCCTGCGCTCCCCGCGCAGGCATCGGCGCAGCGTCTCCGGGTCGAGGCCCTGGTTGCACGCCTCATGAAGCAGTTGGGCGAAGGTGTACATGGGATCGATCCGCAGCGCGAGGCCCAGCGCGACCCGCGCGCCCGGCTCGTCGCCCGTCGACCAGGAGACCCATCCGGCCAGGGTCAGTGGCGCCGCGGCATGCTCCTCGTACGGTGCCACGCAGCGACGGGACAGCGCGCGCCACAGCCGCAGCGCCGAATCGGCTTCCGGGCCCTCCATCCATTCCGCCGCCCTGTCGCGGGTTTCCCGGTCCTGCAGGCCGAGAATCACGGCGGCTGCCTCGTCATGACCGATCAGTCCGTCATCGCCGATGTCCGAGGCGGAGGGCGTCGTCACCGGCGCCTCCCCGAGTCGTTTCATGAGCAGCCGGGCCAGGTCCAGGGTCTCTCGTGCCACATCCTCGCGGCCCTCCTCGTCGAGGAGTTTGGGCACCAGTTCTGCACCCGCCGAGTCGAGCGCGCGTTGCTGGCCCGCGGCCGCCGAGGTGGTCAAAGGAGCGAGCCTCGCCTCCATCTCCCGCAGTGTTCCCCGCACTTGGATACCCGCGTACGCGGCAGCGGCCGCCATCACCGAAGTGCCGGGCATGGCCAGTTGGTTTCCTTCCGCCGGGCAGCAACGCCCGTCCGGACAGCAGTAGGACCAGTACCGGCCGTCGGAGATGCAGAGCGCTTCGAGCACCGGCACGTCCAGTTCACCGCAGGCCGTACGCAGGCGCTGGGCGAATGGCCGCAGCCGCTCCATGATCTGGCTGCCGGACTCGCCCTCGGCGGGGTCCTGGCAGAGAAAAATGACGATCGCGTCGGGGCGTTCACCACGCCGCTCGCTTCCCTTGATCAGACACTCGGCGAGCTGCTCGGCGACGGGCGCCCATTCCTGGGGCGATTGCGGGATGCCGAGCCTGAGCCTTCCGCCGAAGCGGCCCCTGCCGCCGTGCAGGGCGACCATGATCACGCTGTCGTTCGGGTGGAACCCCATGAGGTAGGGGAGAGCATCGGCGAGTTCGGCAGGCCCTCGGAGGGTGATCTGCTGCTCGTCGGCCGGACCGGTGGATTCGTGGTGCTGGTTCATGGCATGACCGTCCCGCGAGAAGCCGAATCTCGCGACCCCCTGTGGATAACTTGTCCACAGGGGGCACGGGGTGCTGGCGGTCCGCCGTACCCGGCGGGTTGCATGGAGGCATGACGCACTCGACCCGCGCAGCTCTCGGTGCCTCGCCGACTCCGTATGTGCCCGACCCGTCGGCGAATACCGGCAGAGAGCCTCAGCCTGCTGCGGCGAGGACCAGCGGAAGGACCTGGTCGCCGCCGGCCCGGCGCAGTAGCCGGGCAGCGACCGCGAGGGTCCACCCGGATTCGGTGCAGTCGTCCACGAGCAGCACAGGACCGGGGGTGCGCGCCAGGGCCTCGGCCAGCGCAGCGGGGACGGCGAAGGCACCGGAGAGCGCCCGGAGGCGTTGGGCGGAGTTGCTGCGGCGTGCCGTGTGCGCGCCGTCCGGCCCGGTGTACGTCAGGGTGCCGAGGAAAGGCAGGCGGCCGATCGTCGCGACCCCCTGGGCGAGGGAGCCGACCAGTTGCGGGCGGGTCAGGGACGGTACGGCGACGACCCCGACCGGCCGGGCAGTGGCGTCCGGGACACTCGGCGCCCAGCCGCCCGCGGAGCGCGCCCAGTCGGCGAGGACCGCCACCGCGGCCTGCAGGACATCATCAGGAACAGGTCCGTCGGGCGCGTTCTCGGCCAGCAGCGGGCGCAGCCGGTTGCCCCAGCCGATGTCCGAGAGCCGGCCCAGGGCGCGACCGGTGGAGCACTGCTCCTTGGCCGGGATACGGCCCTTGAGCTCGATGCCCAGAGCGGGCATCCCCGTCGGCCACATCCGGCGCGGCTCGATCTCCACTCCCGGCCGGTCCAGTTCCTTGGCCGCGCCCGTCAGGGTGTCCGCCGAGACGGCCGAATCAGCCCAGGCGCCCGCGCAGTTGTCACAACGGCCGCACGGGGCCGCCCCTTCGTCGTCCAGCTGCCGGCGCAGGAACTCCATCCGGCACCGGTCCGTGCCGGCGTAGTCGCGCATGGCCTGCTGCTCGGCGGCCCGCTGCCGCGCCACCCACGCGTAGCGCTCGGCGTCGTACACCCACTCGGCTCCCGTGGCCGTCCAGCCGCCCTTCACCCGCTTGACCGCGCCGTCGACGTCCAGCACCTTCAGCATCGACTCCAGGCGGGTGCGCCGAAGATCCACCGCGGCTTCCAGCGCCGGCACGGACAGCGGCCGTCCCGCGCCCGCGAGGGCCGAGAGCGTCTGCCGGACCTGTGCCTCGGGCGGGAAGGCGGTATCGGCGAAGTAGCGCCAGATCGCCTCGTCCTCCTTGCCGGGCAGCAGCAGCACATCGGCGTGTGCGACACCGCGCCCCGCACGCCCCACCTGCTGGTAGTAGGCGATCGGCGAGGACGGCGAGCCGAGATGCACGACGAAGCCAAGGTCCGGCTTGTCGAAGCCCATGCCCAGGGCCGAGGTCGCGACCAGTGCCTTGACCCGGTTCTCCTGGAGGTCGACCTCGGCCTGCAGCCGGTCGGCGTTCTCCGTCTTCCCGGTGTACGAGGCCACGCGGAAACCGCGCTGGCGCAGGAAGGCGGTGGCCTCCTCGGCCGCCGCGACCGTGAGGGTGTAGATGATCCCCGAGCCCTCCAGGTCGTCCAGGTGCTCGGCGAGCCAGGCCAGGCGGTGCGCGGCGTCCGGCAGCCGGACCACACCCAGCCGCAGGCTCTCCCGCTCCAGCGGGCCGCGCAGCACCAGGGCCTCGCCGGCTCCGGTACCCAGCTGATCGGCCACGTCCGCGGTGACCCTCGCGTTCGCGGTCGCCGTGGTGGCCAGTACCGGAACTCCGGGAGCCAGCTCGGCGAGCATGGCCCGCAGCCTGCGGTAGTCGGGACGGAAGTCATGGCCCCAGTCGGAGATGCAGTGCGCCTCGTCCACCACCAGCAGACCGGTGGTGGCCGCGAGCTTGGGCAGCACCTGATCGCGGAAATCCACCGAGTTGAGGCGCTCCGGACTCACGAGGAGAACGTCGGTGTCGCCGTGCTCGACCTCCTCGTAGATGGTGTCCCACTCCTCGGGGTTGGCCGAGTTGATGGTGCGCGCCCGGATGCCGGCCCGGGCCGCCGAGTCGACCTGGTTGCGCATCAGGGCCAGCAGCGGCGAGACGATCACCGTGGGCCCGGCGCCACGCCGGCGCAGCAGAGCGGTGGCGACGAAGTACACCGCGGACTTGCCCCAGCCCGTGCGCTGCACCACCAGCGCGCGCCGGCGCTCCTCCACCAACGCGGCCACGGCCTGCCACTGGTCCTCCCGCAACCGCGCCGAACCCCCGGGGTCACCCACGAGCTCGGCAAGGATGGCATCTGCTTCGGCGCGGAGTTCCAGGGTGTCCATGCCCCCCATGCAACCCGATGGCTCGGACAATCGGCGACTTCACCCCACGTGACACACAGCTCACAGGGTGCAGGTCGACCAAGTGTTCCCGTGCACGGGGGGGCGCTCGGGGATCATCCGCGTCCCGACGGGCCGCCGAGCGGCTCGGATCGGTGTTTCCGCTGGTCCTCGCCGTTCACATGTGAGGGGAGGCATCATCCGTGCACTGCGTGGGCAGGGATATCAGAGTCATTTCGACTGATTCCCGTCACCCGCACCAATTGCTCGTTGCCGCCCGCCGATACGCCAGGAAGAATTGGACTCGCTCCCCGCACAGTCCCTTTCGCGGCCCGGAAGGGTTGTGCCGCGGTGCGCCCTCACTCGACCCTGCCCGCACCATGGGCGCGTATGCGAAGGGAGGATCGTGACCTTCGGATTCGCTCCGTCCGCAGCCACTTCGATGTCGGCGTCCGCCGACTCGGCCAACCGTCTCGCCAGGATGCTCGAACCCGCCGAGTGGGCCGAAGCGGGGATACCGCTGCTGCGCAGCCCCCGTGAGGTCGTCAGCGGCCTGCACTCCCGGCACCGGCCGACCCCGGCGACCGCTGTGATCGCCGTGCTCGACCATGAGGAACGCCTCGCGGCCAGCGCTTCGTTCGCACGGCGCTCCATCGCCGCGGACGGCTGGGAGTTCCGCAACGCGTTGCTGGCGCATCTGCGCCGGGTCATCCCGCACGATCTTCGCCGCCGCACTCCCGTCCGTACCGCGGTGCTTCTCTACTGCCGTGAGGGCGACGAGCCCTGGACGGAGGAGGACGGGGCGTGGATGTGGGGCCTGCGGGACGCCTGCACGTTGCACGGACTGCGATGCGGCGCGTACATCACGCTGACCCGCGGTGGTTGGCAGGTACTGGGCGAGGGCCGTGGCGGGCGCAGTCCGCACTCCATGTCGCGGCCGGCCGCTCTCGCCGACGTCTCGCCGGACCAGGATCCTGCTCCGCTGCGCACCGGTGGCGGGGCCTCGCAGGCGCTTCGGCACACCGCGGCACGCTGACCCACGAACCGCCGACCCGGCCGTCCTGTCGGACAGCCGGGCCCGCGGCCACGGTCGTGTGTGTCCTGCCGATCAGACGGCGGCACCGAGCACTGTGTTGATCCGCTGCGGGTCCCCGCACACGATCAGCAGTGCTCCGGCGCGCTCCCGCGCGCCGGTCAGCACGCCGGCGAGGGTGTCGCCACCGTTGACCGCGACGATCACCACCGGACGGGTCCGCACCCGGTCAGCGGCTTCGGCACCGGCGAAGAAGACGTCTTCGCCGGCCTCGTGCTGCGCCCAGTAGGCGGCCTCGCCGAAGGACAGCTCATGCGCGGCCCACGGGTGCTGCTCCCCGGTGGTGAGCACCAGGATGTCGCCCGGTGCGCGGCCGGAGTCGAGCAGCAGGTCCACCGCTTCGTCGGCGGCGTCGAGCGCGCCGACCGCCGAGGCGGGGATCAGCTGGATCTGCGGTGCGGAACGATTCTCCGGCGTATCCGTCCGGGAAGGGCCGGGAGTGGGGAGCGGGCGCTGCGCCGGGGGCGCGGGCCTCGCGGGGCCGGGCCCGGGGCGACCGGGGCGCGGCGTGGCCGCTGTACGCGGGCCGGGTACGGGACGGGGGGTCGACGCGGTGCGGCCGGCGGCCGGAGTGACGCGGGGACCCTGGGCGCTCTCGTGAATCTGAGGCTCCTCGGGGATGAGAGGCATGGGTGGTTGTCTATCGAGCGCCGGCGCTCGGGGCGTCGGCGGGTGGGTACATGTGCGCGATCAGAAGTCGAAGCCGAGCTGGCCCCCGCTTTCCAGTGCAGCCGCCTCGGCGGAGATGCGGACCTTCTTGAGGTGCTGCCACCTGGGCAGCGCGTCGAGGTAGGACCACGACAGACGGTGGTGGGGTGTCGGTCCCCACTCCTCCAGCGCGGCCCTGTGTACGGGCGAGGGGTAACCGGCGTTGGCCCCGAAGGCGAATTCGGCGTACTCGCCGGAGTCCACACCCAGTTCGGCCATCATCGTGTCCCGGTGGACCTTCGCGATCACCGAAGCGGCCGCGACCGCGATACAGGACTGGTCGCCCTTGATCACAGTGCGGACCTGCCAGGGCTGCCCCAGGTAGTCGTGCTTGCCGTCGAGTATCACCGCGTCCGGCCGTACCGGCAGGGATTCGAGGGCACGTACTGCGGCGAGGCGCAGCGCGGCCGTCATCCCGAGCTCGTCGATCTCCTGCGGGGAGGCGTCGCCGAGACCGAATGCGGTGACCCAGCGCTCCAGCAACGGCGCGAGCTCCGCGCGGCGTTTGGGGCTGATCAGTTTGGAGTCGGTGAGTCCGGCGGGAGGTCTGCGGAGGCCGGTGACGGCTGCACACACGGTGACCGGTCCCGCCCACGCTCCGCGTCCGACCTCGTCGACTCCGGCGACGGTCCTGGCACCGGTGGTGGCGCGCAGTGAGCGCTCGACGGTGTGCGTGGGTGGTTCGTACGGCATGGCGCCTGTCAGCGTACGCCGATGGGACGGCCCGCAACACCCCGGGGCGCCCGTCGGCCGCCACGCAGCTGCGACACGGCCCCGGCAAGGGTCGTGGCGCGGCCGTGGAGGCCGACGTTCCATATGGAGCGGCGCCTCGGAGGGCGCTTCCTAGGCCGGTGGGCCCGCCGGTGCGTCGTCGGTGCACGCGGCCGTTGCGCCCGTCGTACCTGGCCCCGGGCCGGCGCGCCCGTCGTGCGTGGCCCCGGGCCGGTCAGTACGGGTCGTACGGGTCGCTTTCGTCACCGTCACCGTCGCGGTCGCTGCCGCCGACGCCCGTGCGCGATCCGGTGCAGGACTGTGTCCGACCGGCCGGATTCCGCTTCAGGATGTCTCGGGCCCGTGCCTCGCCCCAGCTGGTGGCGTACCAGGGAGCGTCGTCGGCGCGCAGTGACCGTTCGATGTCCGTGAGGGCGCAGGAGCGCAGCGGCTCGGGCAACGTGTCCAGGGCCGGTACGGCGTCGGCCGAGAGGTCCTTGAGGTAGTCGATGTCGATCGAGTGGTCGTCGCGGTACCGCTGGACGTTCTGCTCCGCGATCAGGCCGTCGGGCGAGATCAGCCCGAACGCGAGGACGCCGGCGGCCGCGCTCGCGGCCACGGCACGCGGCAGCATACGGGCGCCGAACACCCCGGCGGCCATGATCAGGACGAGCACCACGCCCAGCCAGAGCTCCACGGCCGTCACGGATATCCGCAGCCGGGTCAGACCGTACGCGTCGACGTAGAGGTCCATCCGCCTCAGCGCGGACGCCACGACGATCAGGGTGAGCAGGCACAGCGCACCGAGTACGCTCCGGACGAGTGTGCGGTCGCCGTCCCTTCCGCGGGGGGCCCAGCGCAGGGCGAGCGCGATCACCAGCAGGGTGAGGACCGTGGCCCAGAGAAGCTGCCAGAAACCCTGTCGGGCGTATGCGGAGTAGCTGAGATCGGTCTCGGCCATCACCTTGTCGTATCCGCCGAGCAGCACGGTGAGCTGGACGGCGATGAAGGCGGCGAACAGCAGGTTCAGCACGATGAGCGGCAGGGCCCACTCCAGCCGTCCGCGGGCCTTCCCCTGACGGACCGTGAGACCGTCCCAGCGGATCGGGGCGGCTGCGGCGTACGCGGCGGCGAGCGCGCCGGCCAGACCGACCAGGAAGAGGAAGAACCGCCAAGGGCTGCCGGTGAGCGAGACATCGGGCATCAGGTCGCCGAGCACGTCGGCGAAGGCGGCGTCGGCGCTCGCGAACAGTGCTCCGAACACGATGAGCAGGACGACCGCCACCGCGACGCTGCGGACAACAACCCCCAACCGGCCTCGGGAGCCCGCCATTCGGGCGCGCACGCCCCGCCCGCCCCAGGCCAGACCGTCCGCGATGGCGCTGAACAGGCCCAGCGACCCCAGGAACACCCCGAGCCAGCTGCGGTTGCCGTGCAGGGCGAGTGACCCCAGCGCGATGGCGGACACGACGGCGAGGAAGACGGGCCAGCCTGCGTCCCGAAGGGCCGGGACTGCGAGGAGCCCCAGCCCACCGAGCGCCCACAGCGCCGTCCACGGGCGGAGACGGCGACCGGCCGTCCGTGCGGCGAACCAGGCCCCGAGCGTCGCGGGGACCGCGACGATCAGCGCGTTCACGCCGAGGCCGTCGCCCAGCAGCAGGGCGCTCAGTATCGCCGTGACGACGACGCAGCAGAGCGTCGCGCCATGGATGGCGGCGGGCGCCGCCGGGCGCAGTGTGGACAGCGCGGCGGTCTGCTGCGAGCTGCCCTGCCGCCAGGGGTTGGGCGGATACTGCCCGCCGCGCTGCGCGTGGCCGGGCACTTTCGGCGGCTCGGGAGCGGTACCGCGGGGCTCCGGGGGCACCGCCTTCACCGATGCGGTCCGCTCGGACGTTCCGGGCTGCCCCGACGGCTCGGACGGCTCCGGTCCATCCGCCGGCCGGGGTATTTCTGACATGTGATCGGACATGGGACCCCTCCCCCACCGAGGTCCGCGTACACCGTCCGCAGGGCGGCGGTCGAGGCACCCCGGCGTCTCATTTTCGGCGCGCGCCCGTCTGAATGATCATCGACGGCGGCGTGGCCGAAAGAGTAGCTTCCGCTCGCAGTTGCGAGCCGTGCGGGAGGGAGCTGTGGCAGTACCGTGACAGTCCGGCCGCCCCGGTCCTGCGCTCCGCTCGTCGGTGGCTCAGCTGCCGCCGTCCCGCTGCGGGAGCCAGCCCGGCAGTTCCTCCGTGCGCGCCGTCCAGTCGGCCGGTGGCGCGCCCGCTCTGCCCGCCGCGACGATCCCGCCGACGATCGCGCACGTCGTGTCGACGTCCCCGCCCGCCTGGGCGGTCACCCAGAAGGCCTGCTCGAAATCGCCGAGGCTCCGCGCCGCCGACCAGAGGGCGAACGGAACGGTGTCGTGTGCGCTGGTACGCCGGCCGTTGCCGAGGACCGCCGCGACCGTCCCGGCGTCGCCGTAGTCGAGCATGTCCCGGGCCCGGCGCAGCCCGGCACCGACGGCGCTGCGGGGTACGAGTGCGATGACACCGTCGAGCAGTTCCGCCGGGGTGGGCGGCCCGGTCGTCGCCGCGGCCAGTGAGGCCGCCGCCGCGACGGCCATCGCGCCCACGACCGCCTCGCGGTGCTGGTGCGTGGTGTAGGAGGAGATCTCGGCCTGGTGGGTGGCCTGCTCCGGATCGTCCGCGTACCAGGCGCCGAGCGGTGCGATCCGCATCGCCGATCCGTTGCCCCAGGACCCCTGGCCCTGGAACAGCGCGGACGCCAGCTCCCGCCAGTCACCGCCCTCCCGGACCAGTCTGAGCAGCCGGTTCACGGCGGGGCCGTAACCGCGGTCGAAGTCGTGGTGGCCGGCGAAGGAATGGGCGAGCGCGTCCTGGTCGATCCGCTCGTGCTCCACCAGCACGGCCAGCACCGAGCACGCCATCTCGGTGTCGTCCGTCCACTGCCAGGAGCCGGGTGGGAGTTCGCGCCGCTTCAGCAGCGGATAGTTGACGGGCACAAAGAACTGGGAGCCCAGTGCGTCTCCCACGGAGAGCCCGCGCAGGCTGGACAGGGCGCGCAGGGCCCGTTGGCCGGAAGCAGAGTCAGCGGTTGTCATCGCTCTTCCACTCTATCCGGTGATGCCGTACGGCTCAGGGGTACGCCAGCGCTCGAACGGCCGGTCAAGGGTGTAGCGGCCGTCCGCTCCGAGTATCAGCGTGCGGGTCTCCCCGTTGCCCGGGTTGGACAGTGACTCGAACTCGGCCACCGACCAGTGGAACCAGCGCATGCAGAACAAACGCATGGTCAGTCCGTGCGTGACCAGCAGGACGTTCTGCGGATGGCCTGGATCCTCGAAACTCCGGTACAGGCTCTCCAGGAAGGCCCCGACCCTGTCGTACACATCGGCTCCGGACTCCCCCTGCGCGAAGCGGTAGAAGAAGTGGCCGTACGCGTCCCGGTACGCCTTCTGCAGACGCACGTCGTCGCGGTCCTGCCAGTTCCCCCAGTCCTGCTCGCGCAGCCGCGGCTCCTCGCGCACCCGTACGTTCTCCAGGTCCAGACCGAGGGACCTGAATGTCTCGTGGGTGCGGCGGTAGGGCGAGACGTACACGCTGACCCGCTCGCCGTCGAACAGCTCGCGCAGCTGCACGCCCGTCTCCCTGGCCTGTCCCAGTCCTCTCGCGGTGAGCCGCAGCGCGTGGTCCGGCTCGCGCTCGTAGACCGTGTCGTCGGCGTTTCCCTCGGACTCCCCGTGCCGGACGAGGACGATGCGTTGCGGTCGTGCCATGTACCGACCCTAGATCGGCTGCGGCTCATTCGAGCAGTTGTCCGGCCTCCAGACGACGTATGTCGCCGGTGAAACGGCGACGCAGCAGCCGGTCGTGCGAGACCACCACCAGCGCACCCCGCCAGTGGGCCAGCGCCTCCTCCAGCTCCTGTACGAGTCCGAGTGCCAGGTGATTCGCCGGCTCGTCGAGCAGCAGCAGGTCCGCGGGCCTGGCGAGGAGACGAGCGAGGGCGAGCCGTCTGCGCTGCCCCGCCGAAAGGGATCCGACCGGTACCCGGAGGTCCCGGGAGCGGAACAGTCCGTACGAGAGCAGCAGTTCCTCCTGCTCGTCCTCGGTGAGCGGCAGCCCTCGCCCGAATGCCGTGAGCACGCACTCCGCCGGACGGTGCACCGGCACCTCCTGGGCGAGGTAGCCGATTCCGCCGCGCCGCACGACGCGCCCCGCGTCCGGTTCGAGCACACCTGCCATGACCCGGAGCAGGGTGGACTTCCCCGCCCCGTTGCCGCCATGGATGAGCAGTCTGTCGGCCGCCGCCACAGTGAGCCGGTCGACGGAGAGCCGGTCACCGACGCGTATGCCGGTCAGGGACACCAGCTCCCCCACGGCCTCGCCGGACCTGGGCAGGGCGGCGAAGCGCAGCGGGTCCGGTGGTCTGGGGACGGGCTCCGCCCGCAGCCGCTCCAGCCGCTTGCGCGCGTTGCGGACCCGGCCGGACACGGATGCCTGGACCCGGCCCGCAGCCCGGTCGTACGCCATTTTGTTGTTGTCCTTGATGGCACGGCCGGCGGCGACGCCGTGGGCGGTGGTCGCGGTGTACTCCTCCAGCTGCGCGGTCTCCTCGCACCACTCGGCGTAGGACTGCTCCCAGCGCTGCCGTGCGGCGCTCTGCTCGGCCCGGAATCCCGCGTAGCCGCCCCCGTAGCGCACGACCGTGCGCCGGTCGGCGTCGACCTCCAGCACCGCGGTGGCGACACGCTCCAGGAAGATCCGGTCGTGGGACACGGCGATCACGGTGCCGGGGTGGGACCGGAGGGCGCTCTCCAGCCAGTCGAGCGCGGTTTCGTCCAGGTGATTGGTGGGTTCGTCGAGCAGCATCACCTCGGGAGACGCGGCGATCAGGCAGGCGAGGCCCAGTCTGGCCTGCTCGCCGCCGGAGAGACTGCCGAGCTTCCTGGCCCGGCCTGTACGGGCGAGGCCGAGACCGTGCATCGCCTTGTCGACGCGGGCGTCCGCCTCGTATCCGCCGCGCAGCTCGAATTCCGTGAGCAGCTCTCCGTACGCGGCGAGTGCGGCTTCGCCGGCCGTGCCGAGGTCCGCCTCGGTCCCCCGCAACTTCCTCTCCATCGCGCGCAGTTCCGCCAGCGCGTCGTCGATCGTGTCCTGAACCGTGCTTTCCGGCGGCAGCCGTGGGGTCTGGGTCAGCAGGCCGGTACCGCGGTCGGCAGCCGTGAACACGCTGCCGGAGTCGGGCTGTTCGAGCCCCGCGAGCAGCCGGAGCAGGGTCGTCTTCCCCGCACCGTTCTCCCCCACGATGCCGATCCGCTCCCCCGGGCGCACGGTGAGCGAGACATCGTCGAGCAACAGCCGGTCGCCACGGGACACGGTCACGCCGCGCAGAGTGATCTGTGTGGGCAAGGGCCTCTCCGAGTCAGGTCGAGCGAAAGCAACTTAACGCACTCGTTGTCGCATTAAGGCGAGTATGGAGTATGCTCACTAACGCAACAGGAGTAGCAATTGACTGGGCAGAGAGTCGCACCGGAGACCGACCCGCCGGCGTCCCCGCTCACCCCCGGCACTCGCCGTCCGGGCGGCAGGACCGCACGTACCCGTGCGGCGGTCCGTGACGCCGTCCTCACCGGCCTGTCGGAGCACGGCTACCCCGGTCTCACCATCGAGTACGTCGCAGAGCATTCCGGCGTCCACAAGACCACCCTCTACCGCCGCTGGGGCAACCTGGAAGGGCTCCTCGCGGATGCCCTGGACCTGGCCGGAGAGGACAGCTGGACACCACCCGACACCGGAAGCCTGCAAGGAGATCTGAGAGCTCTGGCGCACACGACGGCCGCGTCGTTCGAGGATCCCGCCGCAGCGGCCGCACCGACCGCGTTCATCGCCGCAGCCTTCCATTCCGAGCGCGCCGCGGAGGCACTGAACGCCTTCTACGCAGTGCGGTTCGCCCGCTGCGAGGTCATGGTCGCGCGCGCCGTCTCCCGGCACGAACTGGACCGGCGCACGGACGCCGGAGCCCTCATCAGGGCCGTGGTCTCGCCCCTGTTCTTCAGGCTGTTCATCACCCGCGAGCCCATGGAGGAAATACTGGCCGACCGCGCCGCCGACGCGGCACTGGCTGCCGCCCGCGCCGGAGTCTTCGACACCTCGACGGAGCCCGCCTGATCGGCCGCCCGGAGCCACCCCGGCTCGGCATACCCGGCTCGGGGATCCCGGCCAAGGGCTCCAGGTTCAGGGGTTCAGTCCGTCGGCCACCGGCCCCTGACTCAAAGCTCAGGGCTCAGGGCCCCGGGCTCAAGGCTCAGTACTCAGGGCTCAGCCCGGGCCGCACCCGTCCGGCCCGGCCGGTCACACCGTCCACGACGGCTCCAACTGCACGACGTCCCCGGTCAGTTCCGCCACGTCGTGGTCGATCTGCGTACGTTGCGACAATCGCTCGATGCTTCCCGCCCGGTACTTGCCACGCTCGGCGCTCGACTGCCACATCGACAACACCAGGAACTCATGGCCCGGCGATTCCCCGAACACCCCGCGCAGCATGCCGGGCGATCCGGCCATCGCCGGATTCCACACCCGCTCCTGCATCAAAGCGAAGTGCTCCACCCGGTCCTCACGCACCTTGCTGTGCGCCACCCGGACGACGTCCGCATCGGTGAAGCGTGGTTCGAAGCCCGTCTTCACATCGAAGCGGTAGTCGAACAGCTTGACCTGGATGCCGCTGTACGTACCGTACTGCGCGGCTGCCAGTTCGTCGTGGGACCGCGCCATGAACGAGTCGTAGAAGACCCGGTTCTCCCAGAAGGCGAAGATGTGGGCCACGTCCGGATGCTCGCGGCTCCACCCGCCGCCCTGCCCCTTGAACCCGGGCGTATCCGGCAGCTCCGCCCATTTCCGCTGCCCCCGTTCAAAACCTCGACGGTCCACCACGGTGCAACGAATCCACTTGACCAGCACCGCGCCATCGTACGGTGCCGGACACGGCGCGGGTCACGCTCCGGCGGAGTCCGGTGAAGTGCGCCCGGAGCGAACGCCGTTGACCGCAGAATGATCCTCATGGCCTCGCTGCACATCAACCCCCTGTTCGCCCGGCTCGAATCCGCGGAACGTGTCCTCGTCACGGGGGCCGGCGGCGGGTTCGACATCTACGCCGGACTCCCCATCGCGCTCTCCCTCTTCCACCAGGGAAAGCACGTACAGCTGGCCAATCTGTCGTTCAGCGCCCTCGAAGGACTGCCGCTCGATTCCTGGCTCGCCCCGGACGTCGCCGTCATCACCCCGGAAACAGCTCTCCACCAGGCATACTTCCCGGAGCGGACGCTCGCCCAGTGGCTCGGGCTGCACGGCTACCCGAACACGGTTCACGCCTTCTCCCGGGTCGGCGTACAGCCGCTGCGCGCGGCCTACCGGGCGTTGATCGAGAAGTACGACATCGACGCGGTCGTCCTGGTCGACGGCGGCACGGACATCCTGATGCGCGGGGACGAATCCGGCCTCGGCACCCCGGAGGAGGATCTGGCCAGTGTGGCCGCGCTCGCCGCGATCGACGTTCCGGAACGACTCGTCGTGTCCATCGGCTTCGGCATCGACGCGTACCACGGGGTGAGCCACGGTCTCGTACTGGAGAACATCGCCGCGCTCGAACGCGACGGTTCCTTCCTCGGCGCGTTCTCCGTGTCCCGTACGACACGTGAGGGCGCGCTCTTCGTCGATGCCGTGGCACACGCCCAGCACCACACGGCCGACCACCCCAGCATCGTGAACGGATCGATAGCGGCCGCCGTCCAAGGCGCCTTCGGTGACGCCCAGTTCACGTCGCGCACCCGTGGCAGCGAGCTTTTCATCAACCCCTTGATGACCCTCTGCTTCGCGTTCGAGCTGGACGGAGTGGCCCGCAACTGCCGCTATCTCGACCGGATCGAGCACACCCACCTGATCCGTCAGGTCAGCAGCGCCATCGAGGGCTTCCGGGACGAGGTCCGGCAGCGGCCGCCGCGCCGCATCCCGCACTGAACCCGGCCCGAACGCCCAACGACCGACCGGAGAACCGGGAGACCGGCGGACCGGGCGCCCGGCTCATCCATGGCCCGAATCCATCGGCGAAATCCAAGCCGGTTGGATCCACGCTCGGTTACGGACATGATCGGGTGATGCCAACGGCCCGACGGCCCAGCGGAAAGCCAGGGAGGCAAGTCCGATGAGCACGCCCAACAAAGACATCGAGAAGGTCGAAGTCAGACTCAAATGGGATCCCAGCCCTCATGGTGCCCCGCCCCATGACCTCGACATAATCGCGGCGACCTACCTGGCCGAAGCGCCGTACGGCAGCCCTGCGTACCTCGTGCACTTCGACAGCCGCTCGCCGGACGGCACCATCACGCTCGACCGCGACAGCAGGACCGGTCAGGGCTTCGGCTTCGACGAGGTGATGACACTGGAACTGAGCCGGCTGTCGACCGCGTACTCACGGGTCGTCGTCGGGGTCGCCATCCAGCAGCGCGACGGTCACAAGACCTTCGCCGGGATAGAGAGCACCGCGGTTCAGGTCCGGGAGGGCTATACGAACCTTTCGGAGGACGACTTCTCCGCGGTCGGCGGGGCCACCGCGGCGACCGTGGCCGAGTTCGTCCGGGCCACCTCCGGGGTCTGGGAGTTCCACGGCACGGTCCGGGGCTTCGACGGCGACCCCGATTCGTTCGCCGCGAAGATGGGAAGCCGTATGCCCGGCATGTGACACGTCACCGTGCCCGGTCCCGCCCAAATACCGCGCGGGAGCACGGCCACTTCGGGCCTCGTGCGGGCATGTCACATGTCCGCACGAGGCCCCGGTACGAACCGACGTGGGCCGCGAGGCACCGGCAGTGAGGCCGCGCCACGAAGCCGCGCCGCGAGACTCCTGCCGCAAAGCACCGCCGCACGGTCCCGGTCAGGAGCCCACGTACGCCGCGAGGTGCTCGCCGGTGAGGGTGGAGCGGGCGGCCACGAGGTCGGCGGGGGTGCCCTCGAAGACGACCCGGCCGCCGTCGTGACCGGCACCGGGGCCCAGGTCGATGATCCAGTCGGCGTGCGCCATGACCGCCTGGTGGTGCTCGACGACGATGACCGACTTGCCGGAGTCGACGAGCCGGTCGAGCAGTCCGAGCAGTTGCTCGACGTCGGCGAGGTGAAGCCCGGTGGTCGGCTCGTCCAGGACGTACACACCTCCCTTGTCGGCCATGTGGGTCGCCAGCTTCAGCCGCTGGCGCTCACCGCCGGACAGTGTGGTGAGCGGCTGACCGAGGCCGAGGTAGCCGAGGCCGACGTCGGCGAGCCGCTCCAGGATCCGGTGCGCGGCCGGTGTGCGCGCCTCGCCGGCGCCGAAGAACTCCTCGGCCTCGGCCACCGACATCGCCAGCACCTCGCTGATGTCGCGGCCCCCGAAGCGGTGGTCGAGCACCGAGGACTGGAACCGCCTGCCCTCGCACTCCTCGCAGGTGGTGGCGACACCCGCCATCATCGCCAGATCGGTGTAGATGACGCCCGCGCCGTTGCAGGTCGGGCAGGCCCCCTCGGAGTTGGGGCTGAACAGAGCCGGCTTCACTCCGTTGGCCTTCGCGAACGCCTTGCGGATCGGGTCGAGCAGTCCGGTGTACGTCGCCGGGTTGCTCCGCCGCGAACCGCGGATGGCTCCCTGGTCGACCGAGATCACCTCCGCGCCCGCCGGGATCGAGCCGTGCACCAGCGAGCTCTTGCCGGAGCCCGCGACTCCGGTGACGACGGTCAGCACTCCCAGCGGGATGTCGACGTCGACGCCCTGAAGGTTGTGTGCGCTCGCCCCTCGGATCTCCAGCGCCCCCGCGGGCTCGCGCACCGTCTCCTTGACGGCCGCCCGGTCGTCGAGGTGGCGGCCGGTGATGGTGTCGCCGGCGCGCAGCCCCTCCACCGTGCCCTCGAAACAGACGGTGCCGCCCGCCGTGCCCGCGCCGGGACCGAGGTCGACGACGTGGTCGGCGATCGCGATCGTCTGCGGCTTGTGCTCCACGACCAGCACCGTGTTGCCCTTGTCCCGCAACCGCAGCAGCAGGTCGTTCATCCGCTGGATGTCATGGGGGTGCAGGCCGATGGTGGGCTCGTCGAAGACATAGGTGACATCGGTGAGCGAGGAGCCGAGGTGGCGGATCATCTTGACGCGCTGCGCCTCGCCGCCCGACAGCGTGCCCGACGGACGGTCGAGCGAGAGGTAGCCGAGTCCGATCTCGACGAACGAGTCGAGGGTCCGCCGCAGCGCGGCGAGCAGCGGGGCCACGGAGGGGTCGTCGAGCCCGCGTACCCACTCGGCCAGGTCGCTGATCTGCATCGCGCAGGCGTCCGCGATGTTCAGCTTCGCGATCTTCGACGACCGGGCCTCCGCGCTGAGCCGGCTGCCGTCGCAATCGGGGCAGGTGGTGAAGGTGACCGCCCGCTCCACGAACTCCCGGATGTGCGGCTGCAACGCCTCCTTGTCCTTGGAGAGGAACGACTTCTGGATCTTGGGGATCAGTCCTTCGTACGTGAGGTTGACGCCCTCGACCTTCACCTTGGTCGGCTCCCGGTAGAGGAAGTCCTGCATCTCCTTCTTGGTGAACCTGCGGATCGGCTTGTCCGGGTCGAGAAGCCCGGACTCGGCGTAGACCCGCACGGTCCAGAAGCTGTCCGACTTCCAGCCGGGAATGGTGAACGCGCCCTCGGAGAGCGACTTGGAGTCGTCGTAGAGCTGGGTGAGGTCGATGTCCGAGACCGTTCCCCGGCCCTCGCAGCGCGTGCACATGCCGCCGGTGCGGGTGAAGGTCCGCTTGACGGTCCTGGTCCGGTCGGCACCCCGGTCGACCTTGAACGCGCCGCTCGCCTGGACCGAGGCGACGTTGAAGGAGAACGCCTGGGGCGAGCCGATGTGCGGCTTGCCCAGCCGGCTGAAGAGGATGCGCAGCATCGCGTTGGCATCGGTGGCGGTGCCGACCGTGGAGCGGGGGTCGGCACCGAGGCGCTGCTGATCGACGGTGATCACGGTGGTCAGGCCGTCGAGCACATCGACCTCGGGCCGCGCCAGGGCAGGCATGAAGCCCTGCACGAAGGCGCTGTACGTCTCGTTGATCAGCCGCTGCGACTCCGCGGCGATGGTGCCGAACACCAGTGAGCTCTTGCCCGAACCGGAGACTCCGGTGAACACCGTCAGCCGGCGCTTCGGGATCTCGATGCTCACGTCCCTGAGGTTGTTCACGCGCGCGCCGTGCACGCGGATCAGGTCGTGGCTGTCGGCGGCGTGCGGCGCAGGCGACTGCGGGTCCGTCCTCTTGGCCATGCTCATCTTCTCTCCATCCGTCGGGCGGAGCCGCCGTCGCGGTCTCCGTCTGCGTCGCCCGGCTCGTTGTCAGCGGTTTCGTCAGCGGTGTCGTCACCGGATGCAACCGGATCCCACCGGCCTCGTCACCGGCTTCGCGCGGCGTGAGAACGGGGCGCCGGACTGGCCGGCGCCCCGTCGTGCGGCGGCCCGCGTGGGTCCTGGCCGCGGTCGCCGAACGGTTCAGCGCACCTCGTTGATGCGGATGAGGTTGCCCGCGGGATCACGGAAGGCGCAGTCGCGGACCCCGTACGGCTGCTCGGTCGGCTCCTGGACGACCTCGGCGCCGCCGGCCTGCAGCCGGTCGAAGGTGCCGTCGAGGTCGGAGGTGGCCAGGGTGATGACCGCGTAGGTGCCCTTGGCCATCATCTCGGCGATGGTACGCCGCTCCTCCTCGGTGACACCGGGGTCGGCGGCGGGCGGCTGCAGGACGATCGACGTGCCGGGCCGGCCGGCGGGGCCGACCGTGATCCAGCGCATCCCGCCGAAGCCGACGTCGTTGCGGAGCTCGAAGCCCAGGACGTCGCGGTAGAAGGCCAGCGAGGCGTCCGGGTCGTCGTGCGGAAGGAAGCTCGTGTGAATCGTGAGGTCCATGGACGTCACGCTAATCGTGGCCCGGAGGTGGTGCTTCTCGATTCCTGATCGGTCTGGTCACCTGCTTCGCGACGCAGGACGGCAGGCCCGCGGTGGCCCGCTCGGCCTCGCGGCGGTAGGCGCTGGGCGGCATGCCGACCAGCTCTGTGAAGCGTGTGCTGAAGGTGCCCAGCGAGGAGCAGCCGACCGTGAAACAGACCTCGGTGACGCTGAGATCACCGCGCCGCAGCAGCGCCATCGCCCGCTCGATGCGCCGTGTCATCAGGTAGCCGTACGGAGACTCGCCGTACGCCTGCCGGAACGCGCGGCTCAGGTGTCCTGCCGACATGTGCACGCCACGGGCGAGCGCCTCGACGTCCAGCGGCTGGTCGAACTCCCGGTCCATCCGGTCACGGACCCGGCGCAACCGCGCAAGATCGCGCAGGCGCTGCGCCTCATCGGGTCTGCTGGTCATCTGCGAGATCGTGCCACACCGCGGGAGCCGGCGCACACGAACCGGGCGGCACCCCGCGCGGTGCCGCCCGGAGCACGCCGGAAGGGCGCCGACCGGAAGTCGACGCCCTCCCCGGGCTGTGGTTCAGCCGCCCGGACACATCATGCGCAACGTTGCGCCCGGCGTGATCGCGTGGGCGGTCAGCTGCAACCGCTGGTCGAGCCGCAGCCCTCGCAGATGTAGCAGGAACCGGCGCGCTGCATCTTCGTGCCGCAGGAGAAGCAGAGCGGCGCGTCCGCGCTGATGCCCAGCTGCATCTCGACGAGCTCCGCCGAGGTGTGCGCGGTCTTCGGGGCGGGCTTCTCCGCCTCCTGCACCGCGGCCACCGCCTTCAGCGGCTCCGTCCGCACCGGGGCGGACTGGGCCAGGGTCTCGACGTCCAGTTCCTCGTCCTCCAGGGAGGGCTCGTACGAACCGGTGTCGAGGTGGCGCTGACGCTCCTCGGCCGAGTGGATACCGAGCGCCGAGCGGGTCTCGAAGGGCAGGAAGTCCAGCGCGAGGCGGCGGAAGATGTAGTCGACGATCGACTGTGCCATCCGCACGTCCGGGTCGTCCGTCATGCCGGCCGGCTCGAAGCGCATGTTGGTGAACTTCGAGACGTACGTCTCCAGCGGAACGCCGTACTGCAGACCGACCGAGACGGCGATGGAGAAGGCGTCCATCATGCCCGCGAGGGTGGAGCCCTGCTTGGACATCTTCAGGAAGACCTCGCCGAGACCGTCGTCCGGGTAGGAGTTGGCGGTCATGTAGCCCTCGGCGCCGCCCACCGTGAAGGAGGTGGTGATGCCGGGACGGCCCTTGGGCAGACGCTTGCGGACCGGGCGGTACTCGACGACCTTCTCGACCGCGGTACGGATGGTCTCCTCGGCCTTGGCGGTGACCGCTTCCTTCTCCTTCTCCTTGGTCTTCGCGGAGAGGGGCTGGCCGACCTTGCAGTTGTCGCGGTAGATCGCGAGCGCCTTGACGCCCATCTTCCACGCCTCGAAGTAGACCTCTTCGACGTCCTCGACGGTGGCCGTCTCCGGCAGGTTCACCGTCTTGGAGAGCGCGCCCGAAATCCAGGGCTGGATCGCGGCCATCATGCGCACGTGGCCCATCGCGGAGATGGAACGCTCGCCCATCGCGCAGTCGAAGACCTCGTAGTGCTCGGTCTTCAGGCCGGGGGCGTCGATCACATTGCCGTGCTCGGCGATGTGGGCGACGATCGCCTCGATCTGCTCCTCGTGGTAGCCCAGGCGGCGCAGGGCCTGCGGGACGGTGCCGTTGACGATCTGCATCGAGCCGCCGCCGACCAGCTTCTTGAACTTGACCAGGGCGAGGTCGGGTTCGAGGCCGGTGGTGTCGCAGGACATCGCGAGACCGATGGTGCCGGTGGGCGCGATGACCGATGCCTGCGCGTTGCGGAAACCGTTCTTCGCGCCGAGCCGGATCACGTCCTGCCAGGCCTCCGTCGCGGCGGCCCAGATCGGGTTGTCCAGGTCGTCCACGTGAACGGCCGCGGCGTTGGCGTCGGCGTGCTGCTTCATGACGCGCTGGTGCGGCTCGGCGTTGCGGGCGTAGCCGTCGTACGCGCCGACGACCGCGGCGAGCTCGGCGGAGCGCTTGTACGAGGTGCCGGTCATCAGCGAGGTGATGGCACCGGCGAGAGCGCGGCCGCCGTCGCTGTCGTAGGCGTGGCCGGTCGCCATCAGCAGGGCGCCGAGGTTGGCGTAGCCGATGCCGAGCTGGCGGAAGGCGCGGGTGTTCTCGCCGATCTTCTGGGTCGGGAAGTCCGCGAAGCAGATGGAGATGTCCATCGCGGTGATGACCAGCTCGACGACCTTGGCGAAGCGCTCGGACTCGAAGGACTGGTTGCCCTTGCCGTCGTCCTTGAGGAACTTCATCAGGTTCAGCGAGGCGAGGTTGCACGAGGTGTTGTCCAGGTGCATGTACTCGCTGCACGGGTTCGAGCCGTTGATCCGGCCGGACTCCGGGCAGGTGTGCCAGGCGTTGATGGTGTCGTCGTACTGGATGCCCGGGTCCGCGCAGGCCCAGGCCGCCTCGGCCATCTTGCGGAAGAGGGACTTCGCCTCGACCTCTTCGATGACGTCGCCGGTCATCCGGGCGCGCAGCCCGAACTTTCCGCCGGACTCGACGGCCTTCATGAACTCGTCGTTCACGCGGACCGAGTTGTTGGCGTTCTGGTACTGGACGGACGTGATGTCGTCGCCGCCCAGGTCCATGTCGAAGCCCGCGTCGCGCAGGGCGCGGATCTTCTCCTCCTCCTTCACCTTGGTCTCGATGAAGTTCTCGATGTCGGGGTGGTCGACGTCGAGGATGACCATCTTGGCCGCGCGGCGGGTGGCGCCACCGGACTTGATCGTTCCGGCGGAGGCGTCGGCACCGCGCATGAAGGAGACCGGGCCGGAGGCGTTGCCGCCGGAGGAGAGCAGCTCCTTGGAGGAGCGGATACGCGAGAGGTTCAGGCCGGCGCCGGAGCCGCCCTTGAAGATCATGCCCTCTTCCTTGTACCAGTCGAGGATCGACTCCATGGAGTCGTCGACGGCCAGGATGAAGCAGGCGGAGACCTGCTGCGGCTGGGGCGTGCCGACGTTGAACCAGACCGGCGAGTTGAAGCTGAAGATCTGGTGCAGGAGGGCGTACGCCAGCTCGTGCTCGAAGATCTCGGCGTCCGCGGGAGAGGCGAAGTAGCCGTGGTCCTCACCGGCCTTGCGGTACGTCTTCACGATCCGGTCGATCAGCTGTCGCAGACCGGTCTCGCGCTGCGGGGTGCCGACGGCCCCGCGGAAGTACTTGCTGGTGACGATGTTGACCGCGTTCACCGACCAGAAGTCGGGGAACTCGACGCCACGCTGCTCGAAGTTGATCGAACCGTCGCGCCAGTTGGTCATGACGACGTCACGGCGCTCCCACGCCACCTCGTCGTACGGATGTACGCCGGGAGTGGTGTGGATGCGGTCGATGCGCAGACCCTTGCTCGACTTGGCTCCCTTGGCTCGGGAACCTCGTGCCGGGCCGCTCGCCGTCTCTGTCATGCCGCCTCCCATATGTGGGCAAAAACACCCTGAAGTGCCCAGAACTTCCCGGGGCACAGTCTGTCTCTGATGCCTCGGACGCCACGCAGAGCGCCCGGAGCAGGTCTATGAAGCCGCCCAGCCGCCGATCCACGGAACCGTGTCGGTCGGCCGGTGCCGATCAGTCGGCGGCGACGGCGGGAACGGGGACCTCAAGGATCTCTCCGCTCCCGCGTTCTTCCACGCGAGGCCGCCGCTCACGGAGTTCCGTGATGGCCGCCTCGAAGTCTTCGAGTGTGTCGAACGCCCGGTACACGGACGCGAAGCGCAGGTACGCGACGAGGTCGAGTTCCTGCAGGGGGCCGAGGATCGCCAGGCCCACGTCATGAGTGGTCAGCTCGGCACTGCCGGTGGCACGCACCGCCTCCTCGACCCGCTGGCCGAGCTTGGCGAGGGCGTCCTCGGTGACCGGCCGGCCCTGACACGCCTTGCGCACGCCGGAGATGACCTTGGTGCGGCTGAAGGGTTCGGTCACCCCGCTGCGCTTCACCACCATCAGCGAGCAGGTCTCCACCGTCGTGAAACGGCGGGAGCAGTCGGGGCACTGGCGGCGGCGTCGGATCGACGTGCCGTCGTCGGTGGTGCGACTGTCGACGACCCGGCTGTCGGGGTGCCTGCAGAAGGGGCAGTGCATGGCTCCCAACCCTCCTTCACAGCACGACTGAATAGCCTCTTCGGGTCCCGTCGGGGCCCCTCGAAGCTGTCACAAGCATAGGCGATGGCCACACCCCCGGCGGACCGGGGACCACAACTTCTGGGTGGCCGGAGCAATCCAACCACTAGATCTTGGGTTTGGGTGCGCATTCGGCCCTACCGCGTGTCGCGCATCACGAGCGACCGGCAGGCAGCGTACGGCCGTGTACGAGGTTACGGGAACGGTCCTGCCGCCAGGATTACGGGGCCCCGACTGCCGGACTCGAACAACGGCCCGACGGCCACCCCGCATGGCGGCGGCGCACCGACGGCCGCTACCGTAAAAGCCCGAATTGCGGGGCGCCCCCGGCGCGGCCCAAGCCCCTCGGCCATCGCACATACACCCGGCAGAGAACACACGGCAGACTTTTATTCGTTTTTCACTCGAACGTGTGTTTGGCGCAACCTTTCGAAAGCTACTACCGTTGTCCAGCTAGGGAGACCATTCGAGAGGGGCCGACGTGACCACCACCGCTGACAGTGCCACCATCACTGCCCAGGACCGCTCCCAGAGCCGATTCGAGCCGGTGCATGCCATGAATGACTCAGTCACGAACATGGAGGGGCCAGAGCCCGCGCGCCCAGCGCGCTCGTTGCCCGGCCGACCTCCTGGAATCCGGGCGGACAGCTCGGGGCTCACGGACCGGCAGCGGCGAGTGATCGAGGTGATCCGGGATTCCGTGCAGCGGCGTGGATATCCGCCCTCGATGCGGGAGATCGGTCAGGCGGTGGGCCTGTCCAGCACGTCCTCCGTCGCCCATCAGCTGATGGCCCTGGAGCGCAAGGGGTTCCTGCGCCGCGACCCGCACCGTCCGCGGGCGTACGAGGTCCGGGGTTCGGACCAGCCCAGTTCGCAGCCCACCGACACGACCGGCAAGCCCGCCGCGTCGTACGTCCCGCTGGTCGGCCGGATCGCCGCCGGCGGCCCGATCCTCGCCGAGGAGTCTGTCGAGGACGTCTTCCCGCTCCCCCGCCAGCTCGTCGGTGACGGCGAGCTGTTCGTGCTCAAGGTCGTCGGTGACTCGATGATCGAGGCGGCGATCTGCGACGGCGACTGGGTCACTGTCCGCCGCCAGCCCGTCGCGGAGAACGGCGACATCGTGGCGGCCATGCTGGAGGGCGAGGCCACGGTCAAGCGTTTCAAGCGGGAGGACGGCCATGTATGGCTCCTCCCGCACAACTCCGCATACCAGCCGATCCCGGGCGACGAGGCGACGATCCTCGGCAAGGTGGTGGCGGTGCTGCGGCGGGTGTGAAGCTCGCCGGTTCTGACCGGGCCCCGGGATCCACTGCGCCGATCCCGGGGCCCTGCCCATGTCTCCGTGCGCCCGGCATGTCACCGAGCACGCGGGGCGGGCTACTTCCCGTCGGCCTTGGCCGCCGCGTCGATCGCCGCGAGTGAGCGGCGTGCCTGATTCCGGTCGGTGGTGTACCAGAAGTCGGGCAGCGAGGCGCGCAGATAGCTGCCGTACCGGGCATTGGCCAGGCGCGGATCGAGTACGGCGACCACGCCCTTGTCACCGGTGGCCCGGACCAGCCGGCCGGCCCCCTGAGCCATCAGCAGCGCGGCATGCGTCGCCGCGACGGCCATGAACCCGTTGCCGCCCGCCTCTTCGACCGCCTTCTGGCGCGCGCTCATCAGCGGATCGTCGGGGCGCGGGAACGGGATCCGGTCCATGACCACCAGCTGGCAGCTGGCCCCGGGCACATCGACGCCCTGCCAGAGCGACAGCGTGCCGAAGAGACAGGTCTCGGGGTCGGCGGCGAAGTTCTTGATCAGCTCGCCGAGCGTCTCCTCGCCCTGGAGCAGGATCGGCTTGTCCAGCCTGCCCCGCAGCTCCTCCGCGGCGGCCTGGGCCGCCCGCATGGAGGAGAACAGCCCGAGGGTGCGCCCGCCCGCCGCCTCCACCAGCTCGGTGAGCTCGTCCAGCATGTCGGTGCGGGAACTCTCCCGCCCCGGCGTGGCCAGATGCCGCGCCACGTACAGGATGCCCTGCTTCGGGTAGTCGAAGGGCGAGCCGACGTCGAGCCCCTTCCACTGCGGAAGGTCGTCGCCCGCGGTGCCCTCGGGGGCCAGGCCGAGCGAGGCCCCCACCCCGTTGAAATCTCCGCCGAGCTTGAGCGTGGCCGAGGTCAGGACGACGGACCGCTCGGTGAAGAGCTTCTCGCGCAGCAGCCCCGAGACGGAGAGCGGCGCGACCCGCAGGGAGGCGCCGAAGCGGTCGTGGCGCTCGTACCAGACGACGTCGTACTCCGAGCCCTGGGTGATGCGCTCGGCGACGCCGTGGATCGTCTCCACCGCCGCCAGGGCCTGCTTGCGCACGGCGTCCTCGTCCTGCACGGACTTGTCGCGCGTGGCGCCGATGGCCGAGATCACGGTGCGCGCTGCGTCGCGCAGCGCCAGCAGTGCGTAGCCGAGGTCCTCGGGGACCTCTTCCAGACGGCCGGGGAGCGCCAGCTCCATGACCCGCTCGAACCCCTCCGACGCGGTCTGCAGCGCGTCGGCGGCCTTCTCGTTCACCAGCTTCGCCGCTCGGCGCACCGCTCGGTTGACCTGGCCGGGGGTGAGCTCGCCGGTGGCCACCCCGGTGACCCTGGAGACCAGCTCATGGGCCTCGTCGACGATCAGCACCTCGTGCTGCGGGAGCACCGGCGCGCCCTCGATGGCGTCGATGGCCAGGAGGGCGTGATTGGTGACGACGACATCGGCGAGCTTGGCCCGCTCCCGGGCGAGCTCGGCGAAGCACTCCGCGCCGTAGGCGCACTTACTGGCGCCCAGACATTCGCGGGAGGAGACGGAGACCTGTGCCCAGGCACGGTCGGAGACTCCGGGGGTGAGGTCGTCGCGATCACCGGACTCGGTGTCGTCCGACCAGTCGCGCAGCCGCAGCAGGTCCTGGCCGAGCTTGCTCGACGGGGCGGCGGCCTCGAACTGGTCGAAGAGCCCCTCCTCCTCGTCCTGCGGCACCCCTTCGTGGAGCCGGTGCAGACAGAGGTAGTTGGACCGCCCCTTGAGCATGGCGAAATCCGGGCGCCTCCGCAGCAGGGGATGCAGTGCGTCGACCGTGCGCGGAAGGTCGCGCTCCACGAGCTGGCGCTGGAGCGCCAGCGTCGCCGTGGCCACCACGACGCGCTCCCCGTGCGCCAGCGCGGGCACCAGATAGCCGAGGGACTTGCCCGTGCCGGTACCGGCCTGGACGAGCAGATGGGAATTGTCGTCGACGGCCTCTGCGACGGCCCCGGCCATGGCGGCCTGACCAGGTCGTTCCGTACCGCCGACGGCGGTCACGGCGGCGTGCAGGAGCTCGGGGAGGGATGGCATCGTCATAGCCCGACCAGCGTACGGGTCGCCACTGACAACAGAGTCACTCCCGGACACCGGTGGCGGGGTGGAGCGGGTTGGGAACGGTCCCGTGGATGGCCGCGTGCGGACGCTGGGGACGGTCCCGGTAGCCGTCGACGTGCAGGCGGTTGCGGTTCAGACAGAGGCGTTCGATGCGGGGTGTCAGCAGGTCGAACATCTCGAACCGCTCCTTGAGCTCGGGGAAGCGGGCGTGGTGGCGCAGGATCTCGGCCCGGACGAGTGACCAGAAATCGGCCTCCGGGACCCCCAGCTGTTCCTCGCAGAGCGGGGAGAGGAAGCGGAACACCCCGACGAAGAGTCCGGAGTGGATGAACTGGATGAGGAAGGAGGGCTCCTCGGTGAGCAGCGTCCGGCGTACGTCCTCGGGCATCGACTCGTGCTCGGGCAGTCGGCGGGCGCTGACGTTCACATCGTCGACGAAGTCCTTGATCGCCAGGCGCACCGGTACGTCGTGCTCGTCGAAGACCACGATGGCGTTCTCGCCGTGCGGGGAGAAGACCGTGCCGTAGCGGTAGAGGAAGTGCAGCAGCGGCGGCAGCAGCGCGGCGAACAGTCGGGTCAGCCAGGCGGTGGGCGTCAGCCCGGAGCGGGCGACGAGCTCGGCCGTGAAGGCGCGGCCGTGCGGGTCGGTGTGCAGCAGCGAGGCGAGTGTCCGGGCCCGTTCGCCGGGTGCGAGCCGGGGCTGGAGGGGTTCGCGCCAGATCGCGCCGAGGATCTCCTTGAACTGGTACGGGGCCTCGGGAAGGTGGTCGTAGAGCGGGTGCTCGACGGTCACCGAGGCCACCTCCCCGAGCAGGATGACCCCGCAGGTGTCGCGCAGGAACGCGTCCTGGTCGCGCAGCCCGTGGACCCAGGCGGTGACGGCGGGGGCCGCGAGGGTGCGCTCGGTCGGCAGTCCGCGCCAGACCAGTGTGTTGAGGATCGACAGCGGCAGCTTGACGGTGTGCCGGTCGGGGCGGGCCACGTTGCTGAAGGTGCGGATGGACTGCTGGGCGAGCCGGAGGTCCGCGTCGGGGTGGAGCGGAACGATGTCGCCGGCGGCGATGGCGGGGGCGAAGACCGGAACGATCCATTCGTCCCACTGCCAGGGATGCACGGGAAGGAAGAGATAGCTGTCGGGATCGAGACCGCGGGCGCGGAGCACGCCGTCGAAGGAGTCGCGGACCGAGGGGTCGAGCTCCTGCGCGTACAGCCGCTCGGGGCCGGCCAGCGTGGCCACTCCGCGGTACGCGGCGATCCTCGTGGAGACCGCGATCCACGGCAGCGTGAGGGGCGTGCGGGCCTCGGGGGTGTGGCGGGCGGCGTCGGAGGCGGAGAAACCGAGGCGGCCCTTGTTGGCGACGAGCCAGGGGTGGCCGGTCTGGTGGCCCTCCAGCTCGGCGTAGTCGAGGTCGGCCAGCCGGGCCGCGGGGAGCGCCGTGTGGTCGAGCCGGGCGTCGGCGGTGAGGGTGGTGGTGATCTCACGGATCAGGTGCCCGAGGGTGGCGCCGTCGATGTCGAGGAGACGACGGGCGCGGACGAGGAACTGGAGCGGATCGCGGAAGGGCACGGTTCCGGCGTCCGGATCGGAGTTCGGGCCCGGATCGCCGTCCGGTGTCCCGGAGTCCTTCCCGGGCATCTCCAGAATCGAGTCGGGGGCGATGTGCCAACTCCCGTACACGCCCCGCCGGGCCCTGAAGGTGAGGGAATTCCCGTCGTCGAGTCCGAGGGTGTAGGCATTGTCCGGACCGGCCTGGGCGACCGGCTCGACGACTTCCTCGTAGGCGAATTGACCGAGCATCTTCGCGAGCAGCCGGGCGGCGGCCCTGTCCCAGACCTGCGGGTTCAGTTCTGGTGTGCTGAGCGGCTCGGCGGACTCCGCTGAATCATGGCTCGCGGGATATTTCGGCACGGGGACTCCTCGGGGTGGAACCGATGGGGTTCGAGCGGGGTGAATTGGGCAGCAGTTCGTTCACAGTTGGGCACGGTGGATTCGGTCGCGGACCATCAGGGCAGCTCGTTTGTCCGGGAGTTCGAGTTCCGCGGAGAAGCGGAATCCGGCACTCAGAAAGGCTGAGACGGACGGGGTATTACGCAGATCGGGCTCCGCGACAACGCGCGCGCACCGGGGGCGGTTGTCGAGCACGAGGTCGGCGACGGCGCGCAGCAGAGTGGTGCCGACGCCTTGTCCGCGGTTGTGCACGCCGCCGATGAGCAGGTGGATCCCGGTGTCCTGCGGGCGGGCCGGGTAGTGACGTGCCAGCGGATCGAGATCCGCGCGGTAGATCTCCCAGTAGCTCATGGGGATGCCCGCCAGCACGCCGAGGCAGGGGACGCTGCGTCCGTCGCCCTCCAGTTGGGGGCGCAGATGGGCGGCCGTGACGGCTTCGGGTCCGGCGAGCTCCCAGAAGGCCGCGACGGCGGGGTCGTTCATCCAGCGGGTCAGTACGGCGAGATCGCGTTCGAGCCGTACGGGGACGAGCTGGAAGACTCCGGCCCCGGTGGTGACCGGTCGCCAGTCGGCCGGGTGGTCCAGCAGGTCTGAGGCGGCCGCCCTGCTCATGACCGGACCGGTGCCCGCCGCCGGGCCCGCGCCGCCCGGAACGGACGACGCGGGTGACACGGGCGCGCCGGGCAGCGGGCGCATCGCCTCGCCGGCCGGGGGGTCGTCCCCGAACAGCGCGAGGATTTCTTCGGAGAGCTCCAGGTCCAGGGTGTCCTCGGCAGCTGTGTCGGCCTGCGGGGCAGGGCCGGTCCCGGCGTCGGTGTGCGCATCGGCGGGAGCCACGGTGTCGCTCTCCTCTCGGCGGTTCAGGCGGTAGTCATGTTCCTTCAGGCACAAAGGGGGTTGGCGATGGTGACATAGACGGACTGGGTGTCGACGGGGCCGACCAGTTCGTCTAGGCCGTGCATCCGGGTCAGCAGATTGGCCTTGCACCGCAGGTGGGTCTTCTCCAGCAGATGCGTGGGGAGCGGCGAGCCCGGCGCGGCGGCCGATCCCAGGAATCGGCGGAAGGCCGCGATGAGCACGCGCTCGTCGGCGAGGTGCTGGGCGCCGAACGCCCCGATCAGACCGAACACATTGTTGATGCCCAGGTAGTAGGCGAAGCGTTCGTCGGTGACCTCGTCGGAGACGAAGGTGTCGCTGACCGATCCGATGCCGGCGAGCCGCTGTTCCAGCGCCGCGCGGTGGGACTCACGGAAGTAGTAGCCCTGGTTGTCGCGGTACCGGCCGCCGACGGGCCAGCCGTCGGGGCCGAGCATCACCAGGGTGTTCTGCTGGTGCGCTTCGAGGGCCACGCCCGCGTGGGCGTCGAGCCAGAGCACGGGGCCCACGACGCGGTCCAGGTAGCGCAGGAACCACTCGGCGGCAACGGCACCCACGGTCCGCCCGGTGGCGGCGGCCAGCGAGAGCACGATCTCGGCGAGGCGTGAGTGCATGCCCGCCCGGCCCGGCCAGGGGCGGGGGGCGGTCAGCGCCGCGATGCAGACCGCGTCGTCGTGCGGCCCGAACGGATTGTGCCGGAGCATCACATCGAGACCCTGGACGGGGCGGCCGTCCGGGCCGTCGACGGCCAGCCAGGCGGGGTCGCGGACGATGTCGAAGCCGGGACGGGCGGCGTGCCACTGGGTGGCGAGCCCGCTGCGGAGCAGCCGGTGGACCTCCACTCCGCGGTGGAGTTCCTTGCGGAGGTTCTCGCGGCGGGAGTTGGTGATGCGAACGCCGAGGGAGAGCTTGAGCATGACCTCGGCACCGGGCCGGTGCACGGTGCGAACGGATGAGGTGGGGTGCCAGCGTTCGCCGTGCGGTCCCAGGTCGTGGAGGAGTCCGGCGTCGAGCAGCGCGGCGACTTCGGGACGGTGTACGAGTTCGCGGGCCTGCCAGGGGTGGAGCGGAATCGGTGCGGTGTTGTCGGGGAGACGCAGGCCCGGGGCGTGCGCGGCGACCAGCTCCGTGGCCGGCACCGGACGGCCTCCGTCGGTCCAGGCGGAGTCGGTGGCCAGCACGGACCGGTCGACGGCCATCCAGTGCAGTGCGAAGGAGCCGTGCGACTCGGGCGAGTAGAGGCGCGACTCGGCGTCGGAGAGCCCCTCGCGGCTCTTGGGGGTGGGGTGTTGCGGATGACCGAGCAGCAGCGACTGCTCCGCGGTGAGGAAGAGGTCCGCTCCGGCCGGGGCGTGGGGGGCGCGGCGCCGCTCGGCGATGAATCCGGCGGTACGGCGTACCGAGTCGGCCACCCGGGCCACCATGTCGGCCCCCTCGTCCCGGCCGGCCTCGCGGCCCAGCAGGGCGGCGATGGTGACGGCGTCGGCGGGCGGTGCTCCCTCGGGCGCTCCCTCCAGGGCCGCCGGGCCGAAGCGGTGCCAGCCCGTGGCCGACCAGTAGAGGACGGGGACGAGCAGGGCCGTGCCGCTGGCGGGGAGGGGGATGCGGAGTGTGGGACCGTCCGGCCCGGCCAGGGCGGTCTCCCGGACCCAGCAGCGCAGCAGGTTCTCCGCGCCCGCCGTGTCGGCGGCCCGCAGCGGGTCCGGATGGTCGAGCGGGTCGTCCGGTGCCCCGCCGGTGGCCGTGTACTTCGTGATGCGGCACTCGTCGTGGGGTGCCTTCATCTGGCGCGGCACGGTGGACTGCTCCAGGACTAGCGGGCCGGCGAGCTGCTGAGTGGGGGACGAGCCGTCAGCCTGGGGCGTGGGGGTGGGGGTGGGGTTCACGGCGGTCTTTCTTGTGAAGGTGTCCGGGGTCAGCGGATCGACCCGGTCGTGGTGCGGTGGTGCGGCAGGCGCTCGGCGGCTGCCAGGGCGTCGGCGAGGCGGTCGACGACCGCTGTCGCCTGTTCGTCGGTGAGCGTGAGGGGAGGGAGCAGGCGGACGACGGTGGAGTGGCGTCCGCCGAGTTCGACGATGAGCCCGCGGCGCAGGCACTCCTGCTGGACGGCGAGGGCCAGGGCGGGGGCGGGCGGCGGCTCGGGGCCGTCGCCGGACGCGGCGGCCTCCGGGTCGACCAGCTCGACCCCGATCATCAGGCCGCGTCCGCGTACGTCACCGATGGTGGGGTGGTCGGTGGCGAGCGCCTGGAGGCGGGCGAGCATGCGGGCGCCGAGGGCCGCGGCGCGCTCGGCGAGGCGGTTCTGCCGTACGAAGGCGAGGGTGGCCGTGCCCGCCGCCATCGCGAGCTGGTTGCCCCGGAAGGTGCCTGCGTGGGCCCCCGGCTGCCAGGTGTCGAGTTCGGAGCGGTAGACGATCACGGCGAGCGGGAGGGAACCGCCGATGGCCTTGGAGAGCACCATCACGTCGGGCACGATCCCGCTGTGCTCGACCGCCCAGAAGGCGCCGGTGCGGCCGACGCCCGTCTGGACCTCGTCGGCGATCAGGGGGATGTTCCGGGCCTCGGAGATCTCGCGCATCCGGCACATCCAGCCGTCGGGGGCGGGGTTCACTCCGCCTTCCCCCTGCACCGGTTCGAGGATCATCCCGGCCGGTGCCGGGGTGCCGCCCTTGGGGTCGTCCAGGAGGTTCTCGGTCCACCGGGCGGCGATCTCCGCACCGCGCTCGCCGCCGATGCCGAAGGGGCAGCGGTAGTCGCGCGGGAAGGGCAGCCTGGTCACCCGTACGTCCTCGGCGCCGCCCGAAGCGGCGAGAGCCCCCTCCGTCATCCCGTGGTAGGCGCCGGTGAAGGCGAGGAGACCACTGCGGCCGGTCGCGCCGCGGACCAGCTTGAACGCCGCCTCGACCGCGTCCGTGCCCGCCGGACCGCAGAACTGGATCCGGGCATCGTCGGCGAACTGCCGCGGCAGCGTGGCGAACAGCTCCGTGGTGAAGGCGTCCTTGACCGGGGTGGCGAGGTCGAGCACATGCAGCGGCGCACCCGAGTCGATGACCTTCTTGATGGCCTCCAGGACGACCGGATGGTTGTGTCCGAGCGCCAGGGTGCCGGCTCCGGAGAGACAGTCGAGGTAACGGCGCCCGTCGGCACCCTCGATGGTCAGCCCACGGGCCCGCACCGGCACGATCGGAAGTGAGCGCGCATAGGTACGGGCGGCGGATTCGCGCAGCGACTGGCGACGCAGGATCCCCTCGTGCACCGCCGGTACTGGCACCGGGGCTGGTTCGGTCACGGCCACGGCTGTCGGTCCTCCTGCTGTAACGGTTGCGTTGCACATCGGTACGCCGGCGCACGGGCGGACTGCGGGGATGAACGCTCTTCCCGAGCCCTTTGCACGTACCAACGACGCCGGGCACGGCGGATCACGGGTAAATCGGAAGATCCTTGCGGAGGCGGAACCGCGGCCCTGCCGCTCGCCGTCCCCATCGGCACCGGCATAGTGGGGGCCGCACAGGACCTCGGGAAGTCGTCCGGAAGTCCGAAGGATGTTCGGAGCAGGTGGCTCGGAGCAGTACCGCAGTGCAGTACAGAAGTGTTGAGTTACGAAGTCCCAGGGGGATCACCACATGCGACTCATTCGACCGGCTCTCGCCGCACGTCAGGGGAGGCGCCGGCCCTCGTCGGTCCTCGCCGTGGCCGCGGCCACCGCGGTTCTCGCGCTGACCGCCACCGCCTGCGGTCCCGAAGAGGACAACGCGAGTGACAAGCCGAGCGTTCCCGCCGGTCAGTCCTCGGACGGAAAGATCACCATCCCGGACGACCTGAAGGACCGGCTCAAGGAACACGGGATCGATCTCGACCAGTGGAAGAACGGCGAGTGGAAGAACTGGGACAAGGACAAGTGGCTGCGGGAGGCCAAGGACTTCGTCAATCCGATCATCGAGGACCTGTGGGACCCGGACCGGATGCGGGACGCGGACAAGGCGCCGGAGAAGCCGGTCGACAACGACATCTCGGGTGATGTCGGCGTGACGGACCCGACGCCCGTGCCGGTCCGGGCCACAGGCGTCAGGACGCCGTACCACGCCAACGCAGCCGAGTCCGGGAAGCTGCTCTTCGACGGCCCCGAGGGCTCCATGGTCTGTTCCGCGACCGTGGTGAAGGACCCGGCACACCCCGGGAAGTCCAACCTGGTGTGGACCGCCGGGCACTGTGTGCACGCCGGCAAGAAGGGCGGCTGGTACCGCAACATCGCCTTCGTGCCGTCGTACAACAACCAGGGCCTGTCGCTCGCTCAGCTGAAGAAGGCGACCAAGCAGGAGATCGCCCCCTACGGCGTGTGGTGGGGCACTTGGGCGCAGACGTCGGACCAGTGGATCTCGCAGGGTTCCTCGATGGGCGGGCTGGGCGCGCCGTACGACTTCGCGGTGCTGCACGTCACGCCGGAGAAGGGTTCGACGGGCAAGTCCCTGGAGGAGACGGTCGGTTCCGCGCTGCCCGTCGAGTTCAACGCCCCGGCCGTGCCGAAGATCGCGGGCATGACGGCGACCGGCTTCCCGGCCGCTCCGCCGTACGACGGCCAGAAGGCGTTCCAGTGCGCGGACAAGCCGGGCCGGCTCTCGCTGACCGCGCAGGACCCGACGATGTACCGCATCGGCTGCTCCATGACCGGCGGGTCGTCCGGCGGCGGCTGGGTCGCGGACGGGCAGGACGGCAAGCCCGCGCTGGTCTCGAACACCTCCATCGGGCCGGTGACCGCCGGCTGGCTGGCCGGGCCGCGGTTCGGCAAGGAGGCCAAGGGCGTCTACGAGTCGGTCAGCAAGAAGTACGCGGGACAGTGATGACGGACCGTCGCCCGACCCGGCTCCGGGAACGGTGACGGCTCATCAGGGGCCCCCGGCGCGGCAGTTGCGCGCCGGGGGCCCCTGTCCGTCCTGCGGCGCCGCAGGACGGCCGCACTCCCCGCGGGCCGTGTCGCCGTGGCAGGGACATGCTCCGGACCGTCATAGGGTGGGCCCCTGCGTCTTCGGTGGCCGCTGGCCCGGCCAGCTGTATGACACGTTCATGGCAATTTCGGAAATATCAGGGGGAACTCTCTCCATGCGATCCATACGTCCGCTGCTCGCCGCGGCCGGTCTCGTCGCCTCGCTCGCGTTGACGGCCACGGCCTGTGGCCCGAGCGAGGACAACGCGACCGGCAAGCCCGCCGCCGACTCCGCGGGTGGCCAGGACGCCGGCGGCTCCCTGCCCGACGGTCTGGCCGAGACGCTGAAGAAGCACGGCGTCGACCCGGAGAAGTGGAAGAACGGCGAGTGGAAGAACTGGAACAAGGACAAGTGGCTGCGGGAGGCCAAGGACTTCGTCAACCCGGTCATCGACGGGCTGTGGAAGCCCGACCGGATGAAGTCGGCCAAGGACCCGGCCAAGACCATGGCGGCCGGTGACGTCACCGGCGGTCAGGGCGTCAGCGACCCGGAGCCCGCCCCGGTGCGGGCCGAGCGCGAGAAGACGCCGTACCACAACTACGCGGCCCCGGTCGGCAAGGTGTTCTTCGACTCCCCCGAGGGCTCGATGGTCTGCTCGGGCACGGTCGTCAAGGACCCGAAGAATCCCGGCAGGTCCAACCTGGTGTGGACCGCCGGACACTGTGTGCACGCCGGTTCGAAGGGCGGCTGGTACCGCAACATCGTCTTCGTGCCCGCGTACAACGACCAGGGCAAGTCCGCCGCCGCGCTGGAGAGCGCTCAGCCCCAGGAGATCGCCCCGTACGGCGCGTACTGGGCGGACTGGGCGACGACCTCGGGTGAATGGCTCGCCGACGGCGGCCCCACCGGGGGCGAGGGTGCCCCCTACGACTACGCGGTACTGCACGTGAAGCCGGAGAAGGGCACCAAGTCCCTGGAGGAGACCGTGGGCAACGCCCTGGCGATCGACTTCGACGCTCCCGAGATCTCGCGGATCGACGCCTTGGGCGCCTGGGGATACCCCGCCGCTCCCCCGTACGACGGCCTGATCATGCACAAGTGCGTCGACCGCCCCGGGCGGCTCTCCATCAGCCCGAGCACTCCGGCGATGTACCGCATCGGCTGCAGCATGACCGGTGGGTCGTCCGGCGGCGGCTGGTTCCGCAAGGGCGATGACGGAAAGTCGGTGCTGGTGTCCAACACGTCCATCGGACCGGTGACTTCGGGCTGGCTGGCCGGCCCCCACCTGGGTCCGGGCGCCAAGGACGTCTTCACCACGACGAGCGAGAAGTTCGCCGGCCGCTGACGGCACTTCATGACGGCCGAAGGCCCGCCCCCTGCCGGGGCGGGCCTTCGGGTGTTACGAACCTTGTCGCGCCGCGGTCAGTGCGCCACGGGGACGAACGAGGAGAGCTCGGCCGCCAGCTCCTCGTGCACCCGCGCCTTGAGCAGGGTGCCCTCCGACGTGTGTTCCTCGGAGATCACCTCGCCCTCGGCGTGCACCCGGGAGACGACTCCGCCCTGGATGTACGGGACGAGCGCCTCGATCTCGACCGACGGCCTCGGCAGTTCGGTGTCGATGAGTGCGAGCAGCTCCTCGATACCGGCTCCGGTGCGCGCCGAGACGGCGATCGCGTGCTTCTCGATGCGCAGCAGTCGCTGGAGCACCAGCGGATCGGCCGCATCCGCCTTGTTGACCACCACGATCTCGGGCACGTTCACCGCGCCGACCTCGCGGATCACCTCGCGCACCGCGGCGAGCTGCTCCTCCGGCGCCGGATGGGATCCGTCCACCACGTGCAGGATCAGGTCGGACTCGCCGACCTCCTCCATCGTGGAGCGGAACGCCTCGACGAGGTGGTGCGGCAGATGCCGTACGAACCCGACGGTGTCGGCCAGGGTGTAGAGCCGGCCGCTCGGCGTCTCGGCCCGGCGCACGGTCGGGTCCAGGGTGGCGAACAGCGCGTTCTCCACCAGGACGCCCGCACCGGTCAGCCGGTTGAGCAGTGAGGACTTGCCCGCGTTGGTGTAGCCGGCGATGGCGACCGACGGCACCTTGTTGCGCTTGCGTTCCTGGCGCTTGATCTCGCGGCCCGTCTTCATCTCCGCGATCTCCCGGCGCATCTTCGCCATCTTCTCGCGGATCCGGCGCCGGTCCGTCTCGATCTTGGTCTCACCGGGGCCACGGGTGGCCATGCCGCCACCGCCGCTGGAACCGCCGCCACCCATCTGACGGGAGAGCGACTGACCCCAGCCGCGCAGCCGCGGCAGCATGTACTGCATCTGTGCCAGCGAGACCTGCGCCTTGCCCTCTCGGGACTTGGCGTGCTGGGCGAAGATGTCGAGGATCAGGGCGGTCCGGTCGACCACCTTGACCTTGACGACGTCTTCCAGGTGAATCAGCTGACCGGGGCTGAGCTCACCGTCGCAGACGACGGTGTCGGCCCCCGATTCGAGGACGATGTCGCGCAGCTCCAGCGCCTTGCCCGAACCGATGTAGGTGGCCGGGTCCGGCTTGTCGCGGCGCTGGAAGACCGCGTGGAGCACCTGGGCGCCCGCCGTCTCCGCCAGTGCGGCCAGCTCCGCGAGGGAGTTCTCCGCGTCACGCACGGTCCCCGAGGTCCACACACCGACCAGCACCACACGCTCCAGGCGCAGCTGCCGGTACTCGACCTCGGTGACATCTTCGAGCTCGGTGGAGAGCCCGGCCACACGCCGCAGCGCGGCGCGCTCGGAGCGGTCGAACTGCTCGCCGTCCCGCTCTCCGTCGATCTCGTGGCTCCAGGCGACGTCCTCTTCCATCAGGGCGTCGGCCCGAAGGCTCTCGGTGAGGCTTTCGGTGACATTCTCCGTAGCGCTCTGCGCATCCTGCGCGTCCTGGGGAAGGGAAGAAGAGGAGGTCATTGGATCCTTACGTCGTTGGAAGTCCGTTACATCAGTCACAACGCGTGACGCCTCCCGATGATTCCCGCTGTCGGGAATCCCGGTCCGGCCGCCGCGGCGACTCGTCGATAGTGGCACGGTCCGTCGCACCCGTCACCCGGGTTTACCGCTGTCCGGCGGGCTTGCTGCTGTGCCAGTCCGGGTGCCCCGGCATCGGCGGGGTCTTCTTCCCGTACAGCCAGCCGTCGAGGAACGAGGTCAGGTCGCGGCCCGCGGTCCGGGACGCCAGGCGGACGAAGTCCTCGGTGGTGGCGTTGGAGTCCCGGTGCTTCTTCACCCAGCTCCGCTCCAGCCGGTCGAAGGCGTTCTCGCCGATCTCCTGGCGCAGCGCGTAGAGGATCAGCGCGCTGCCGTCGTACACCACCGGCCGGAACAGGCTGATCTTCTGTCCGGGCGCCGGGGCGTCGGGGCGGGCCGGCGGACCGCCGGCGGACCGCCAGCCGTCGGACCTGGTGTAGGCCTCGCGCATCCGGCGTTCCAGCGGCTTGTCGGCGTGGTCCTCGGCGTAGCGGGCCTCGTACCAGGTCGCGTGTCCCTCGTTGAGCCACAGATCGGACCAGCGCTGCGGGGAGACGCTGTCGCCGAACCACTGGTGGGCGAGCTCGTGCACCATGATCGATTCGAGGTACCACTCCGGGTAGTCGGTCCCGACGAACAGGGAGCGCTCGAAGAGCGAGAGCGTCTGGGTCTCCAGCTCGAAGCCGGTTTCGGTGTGGGCGACGAGCAGTCCGTACGTCTCGAAGGGGTAGCGGCCGACCTGCTGTTCCATCCACTCCAGCTGGGCGGGGCTCTTGTCGAGCAGGGGTTCGAGGCGTTTGCGGTCGGCGGTGGGCACCACGTCGCGCATCGGCAGCCGGTGCGGGCCGGTCCGGTGCAGGACGGTGGACCGGCCGATGGAGACCTGGGCCAGTTCGGTGGCCATGGGGTGCTCGGTCCGGTAGGTCCAGGTGGTGTCGGCGCCGTGCCGGACCGTGCCGGCGGGCAGTCCGTTGGCCACCACGGTGAGGTCCTTGGGCGCGGTGACCCGGAAGGTGAAGTACGCCTTGTCGGCGGGGTGGTCGTTGCTCGGGAAGACCCGGTGCGCGGCGTCGGCCTGATTGGCCATGGCCAGACCGTCGGCGGTGGGCAGCCAGCCGCCGCTGTCCCGCTCGCCGGTGGGGTCGCTGGTGTGCCGGACGGTGATGTGCAGCGGCACTCCGGCGGGGAGCCGGCCCATGGGTTCGATGACCAGGTCCTCGTCCTCGACGGCGAAGTCGGCGCGCAGTCCGTTGACTTCGACCGCGCGGACCTTGCCCCGGGCGAAGTCGAGGTTGATCCGGTCGAGCGGTTCGGTGGTTCGCGCGTCGATCCTGGTGACGGCCTCCAGCGGCTTGGTGTTGTCGCCGTGGTAGGTCAGTCCGATGTCGTAGGAGCGGACGTCGTACCCGGGGTTGCCCAGGTGGGGGAAGAGCGGATCGCCGATGCCGAGCGGCACGGGAGAGGGGATGGTGGCTGCGACAAGGGTGGCTGATGCGGTGGCCAGCAGGGCGGCCCGAAGACGGCGGGAGATGAACGGCATGAACTACCGCTACCAGCGACTTCCCGCCGGACCGGCGCGGCGCGCGCCGCGCCACCCGAACGAGATACCTGTGGCGGATGGCCCCGCCCGGCGGAGTCAGACGGTGGCGGCGCGGTGTTTGGCGCGGCTCACGTCGTACACCCCGGGCACGTCACGCATGGCGCGCATCAGGGCCGGCAGTCCGGCCGCGTCGGGGAGTTGCAGGGTGTAGGTGTGCCGGACCCGCTGTTCGCTGGGGGGTTCGACGGTGGCGGAGATGATCGCCGCGTCCGCCGTCGCGATCGCCTCGGTGAGGTCGGCGAGCAGCCGGGGCCGTCCGAAGGATTCGGCGACCAGTGTGACCCTGCACTCGGTGGCGTCCGTCCAGCTCACTCCGACCGGTGTCCGGCCGACGGACCGCATCCGGGCGACGGCGGGGCACTCCAGCCGGTGCACGGTGACGGCGCCGCCGCGTACGACGAATCCGGTGACGGCGTCGGGGGGCACGGGGGTGCAGCAGCCCGCGAGCCGTACCGGGGCGTCCGGCCGGTCCACCACGGCGCTCGCGGTGGTGGCGGGCCCGCTGCCGGTGGTCTGCTGCGGCTGCGGGCCGGGCCTGGTGTGGCCGCGCTGCCCGGGTCCGGCCCCGGCGGGCCGGCCGGCGTGCGGGCCGTGGGTGTCCTCGGGGTGGGTGTCCAGCCAGCCGGTGATGGCGATGCGGGCCGTGGGGGTACGGGCGTGGTCGAGCCAGTCGGGCGAGGGGCCCGAGGCTGCGTCCTCGGCGAGCAGCAGCTGCACGGTGTCGCCGTCGCTGAGCACGGTGCCGAGGGTGGCCAGGCGGCCGTTGACCCGGGCGCCGATGCAGTTGTGCGCCTCGTCGCCGTACTGCGCGTAGGCGGCGTCGACGCAACTGGCCCCGGCGGGCAGCCCGAGCGTGCCGCCGTCGGTCCGGAAGACCGTGATCTCCCGGTCCTGGGCCAGGTCGGCGCGGAGCGTGGTCCAGAACGTGTCGGGGTCCGGGGCGGACTGCTGCCATTCGAGGAGCCGGGAGAGCCAGCCCGGCCGGGTGGGGTCGGCGCGCTCCCCGTCCGCGGGTTCGGCGGGCTGGGAGCCGGTGCCGCTGTCCGCGGCGTACGGATTGCCGAGGGCGATGACGCCGGCCTCGGCGACCTTGTGCATCCGGTGGGTGCGGATGAGGACTTCGGCGACCGCCCCGTCCGCGCCCACGACGGCGGTGTGCAGCGACTGGTACAGGTTGAACTTGGGGGCGGCGATGAAGTCCTTGAACTCGGAGATCACCGGCGTGAAGCAGGTGTGCAGTTCGCCGAGCACGGCGTAGCAGTCGGCGTCCTCGCCCACGAGCACCAGCAGTCGGCCGAAGTCGGTGCCGCGCAGTTCGCCGCGTTTGACGCCGACCCGGTGCACGGACACGAAGTGACGTGGCCTGATGAGGACTTCGGCGGGGATACCGGCCTCCCGCAGCACCGTCGTGACGCTCTCGGCGATGGCCGCGAGCGGGTCCTGCCGGGCGGCACCGGAGCCCTCCGACCGCGCGGCGGCGGCGTCGATCAGCGCGCGGGTCCGCTCGTACTCCTCGGGGTGGAGGATCGCGAAGACGAGGTCCTCCAGCTCGGTCTTGAGGGCCTGCACGCCGAGCCGTTCGGCCAGCGGGATCAGCACGTCCCGGGTGACCTTGGCGATCCTGGCCTGTTTCTCGGGCCGCATCACGCCGAGGGTGCGCATGTTGTGCAGCCGGTCGGCGAGCTTGATGGACATGACCCGGACGTCGTCCCCGGTGGCGACGAGCATCTTGCGGAAGGTCTCCGGCTCGGCGGCGGCGCCGTAGTCGACCTTCTCCAGCTTGGTCACGCCGTCGACGAGATAGCAGACCTCTCTGCCGAACTGGTCCCGCACCTGATCGAGGGTCACATCGGTGTCCTCGACGGTGTCGTGGAGCAGCGATGCGGTGAGCGTCGTCGTCTCCGCGCCGAGCTGGGCGAGGATCAGGGTGACCGCGAGCGGGTGGGTGATGTACGGCTCGCCGCTCTTGCGCATCTGGCCCCGGTGCGAGGACTCCGCGAGTACGTAGGCCCGGCGCAGGATCGACAGGTCGGCGTCCGGGTAGTGGGCCCGGTGGGCCTCGGCGACGTGGCCGATGGCGTCGGGCAGCCGGTCCCGGGAGACGGGGCCGAGCAGCGCGACGCGCCCGAGCCTGCGCAGATCGATCCGGGGACGGCCCCGTCTGCGGATGGGGGCACCTGGGCTGGTGGCCTCTGCGCTCATGGGGCACCTCCGGCGACGTCGACCGGCGGTGGGGAGATGCGGTCGCGCCTCCGGGCCGGTGCTTGATGCTACCGAGCCCACCACGTGGCGGAGTGCCGCTCTCGCCCAGCGTGAAACGGATCACCCATTCGAGCGAAGTCCTAACCGGTCACCGTTTCGAGCCAGGCGGGGTCGATCACGCCCTCGGCGACGATCACGGCGGGGCCGGTCATCTCGATCTCGCCGTCCGGCATCTCGGTGATCAGGAGGGTACCGCCCGGCAGGTCGACCGTGTACGTGACCGGGGTGCCGGTCCTGGCGGGGTCCGCGCCGTCCCTGCGGGCCGCGGCGACGGCCACCGCGCAGGCGCCCGTGCCGCAGGAGCGGGTCTCGCCGGAGCCGCGCTCGTGGACCCGCATGGCGACATGACGCGGTCCGCGGTCCACGACGAACTCGATGTTGACGCCGTCGGGGTAGACGGCCGCGGGGCTGAAGGGCGGTACGGAGAGCAGATCGCCGGCGTGGGCCAGATCGTCGACGAAGGCGACCGCGTGGGGGTTGCCCATGTTCACGTTGCGGGCGTTCCAGCTGCGGCCGTCGAGGCTGACCGTGACGCCGTCCTCGGGCAGGAGCGCGCGTCCCATGGAGACCGTGATGGCGCCGTCCTTGGCGATGTGCACCTTCTTCACGCCGCCCCGGGTCGCGACGGCGAGGTCGCCCCTTTCGACGAGTCCGGCGCGCTGGAGGTAGCCGGCGAAGACCCGGACCCCGTTGCCGCACATCTCGGCGATCGAGCCGTCCGCGTTGCGGTAGTCCATGAACCATTCGGCCTCGGCCGCCATGGCCTGTGCCTCGGGGTGCGCGGCGGACCGTACGGCATGCAGCAGCCCGTCGCCGCCGATGCCGGCCCGGCGGTCGCAGAGCCGGGCGACGGCGGACGCGGGCAGGTCGATGGCGTTGTCCGGGTCGGGAACGATCACGAAGTCGTTCTCGGTGCCGTGACCCTTGAGGAAGGCGATCTGCGAGTTGCTCACAGGGCAACTGTACGAAACGGCGCCGACAACCGACGTCCCCGGCCGTCCCGCGGGCGTCGGAATGACGCCGGGACCTGCGGAATGACCCCGGTCCTGCGGAGAAGGGCCGGCTCCGGCCGTCACTGGAGCCGTGCGACCCGCCAGACGGCCAGGGCGACCAGCGCGCCGCCGACGACGACGTACAGGGCGATCACCCGCCAGTCGGAGCGCTCGCCCGAGCCGCGCTGCGGCAGGCCGGGCCAGGTGTAGCCCACCCGGCGGGCCGCCATCATGCCCCAGCCCGCGGCGCAGCAGCTGATCAGCAGGCCGAGCATGGCCACGACCGCGCCGCCGTCGCCGAACTCGAAGGCCAGCGGGAAGGCGAACATCAGCGATCCCACCGCGGCGAGCATGACGATCGGTGCCAGCTGCCAGATCCGCAGCCGGCGCGCGGGGCGCAGCTCGACCTCGACCTCGGGGGTCGCTTCGAGCTCGTCCGGCCCGTCGGGGCTCAGACTTCCCGCCTCGTGCAGCGCGTCCGGTGCGTCTTGTTCAGTGTCGCGAGGGCCGGCCTCCATCGCCACGCGCCCTCCCAACTCGGACTCCACTGGTCGATCGATGCTCGATGATGGCACGCTCCAGGTCGCCGAAATGACGGGCAGGGCTTCCCGATGCCATCACGTGATCAGGCTGTAACCGCTCGTTCGACCAACGCCAGCGCCTGGCGCGGGAGTTCCCCGCGGTGTTCTGCGGCACCGCTCAGCCAGTGGACCCGCGGGTCGCGGCGGAACCACGAGTCCTGACGGCGGGCGAATCGCTTGGTGGCGCGGACGGTCTCGGCCCGCGCCTCCTCCTCGGTGCACTCCTGGGCCAGCGCGGCGAGCACCTGCTGGTAGCCGAGCGCCCGGGAGGCGGTCCGCCCCTCACGCAGGCCGTGGGTCTCCAGGGCGCGCACCTCGTCCACGAGACCGGCCGCCCACATCCGGTCGACCCTCAGGGCGATGCGTTCGTCGAGTTCGGGGCGGGCCACGTCGACGCCGATCTGGACGGTGTCGTACACCGCATCGTTACCGGGGAGGTTGGCGGTGAAGGGCTTGCCGGTGATCTCGATGACTTCGAGGGCCCTGACGATCCGGCGGCCGTTGCTCGGCAGAATGGCCCGGCCGGCTTCGGGGTCGGCGGCGGCGAGCCGGGCGTGCAGCGCTCCGGAGCCGCGATCGACCAGCTCCTCCTCCAGCCTGGCCCGCACACCGGGGTCCGTGCCGGGGAACTCCAGGGCGTCGATGGCGCCCTTCACGTAGAGCCCGGAGCCGCCGACCAGGACAGGGGTGCGGCCGGCGGCGAGCAGCCGGTCGATCTCGGCGCGGGCCAGCCGCTGGTATTCGGCGACGCTGGCGGTCTCGGTGACGTCCCAGATGTCCAGGAGGTGGTGCGGGACGGATTCGCGTTCGGCGAGCGTCAGCTTCGCGGTACCGATATCCATCCCCCGGTAGAGCTGCATGGAGTCGGCGTTGACCACTTCGCCGTCGAGCTGCTGAGCAAGAAATACTCCCAGATCGGACTTTCCGGCCGCAGTGGGACCGACGACGGTGATGACCCGCGGTGCGGGAGCTGTGCTTCTCACCGCCACAGTCTCGCAAACCTCCGGCGCTCTTCCCGAACGAGTGAGGTGACCGCCCGGGAACGGGAATCGTTCCCCGCCCCGGTGAGGGCCTGTCCGCCTCTTGCCCGCCAGGCCCCTCCGGGCGACGCGGTTCCTCGCGCAGACCAGTAGAATTCACATTGAATATGGGCGTTTTTTCATGGTTTGAAGAAGCGCTCGACCGCAGTCCCCCAGCAGGGAAGGTGCCCGATGGGCTTCCTGGACAATTTGAAGGCCAAGCTGAGCCCCGCCAAGGAGAAGGTCGGCGAACTCGCGCATCAGCACGGGGACAAGATCGACCAGGGGCTCGACAAGGCCGCACGGACGGTCGACCAAAAGACCAAGGGCAAGTACAGCGACAAGATCGAGTCCGGCGCGCGGAAGGCCAAGGACGCGGTCGAGCGCCTGTCCCACAAGGACGAGGGTGGTACGCCGCCCGCTTCCAGGGACGAGGGTGGCACGCCGCCCGCTTCCTGACCATGAACTGACCGAGTCCGGGTGACGGCCGTGCGGCGACGCCGCCGTACGGCCGTTTCCCGTGGTCCTCGGGCGGCGGCTCAGGACCAGGCGGCGACCAGGTATCCCACGCCGTAGGGGGCGTCCTCGTACAGCAGCCGTCCCGCCAGACCCGCACCCCGCGCGGCGCCCGCGAGCACCTGCCAGGGCGCCCGGCCCGCCGCCTTCAGCTCGTACGCCAGTGCCTCGTCCAGCGCGATGAGCGCGTCCGGGTCCGCCGCTCCCAGCGCGCGGGCGGCCGCCGCGTCGAAGGCCTCGGCGCGTTCGTCCAGGTAACCGGGGGCCTTGAGCGTGCGGCAGGCACTGCCGTCACCCATCACGAGCAGCGCGACCCGGTCCGCCCTGGCGGCCAGGTCCCGCCCGGCGTCCGTACAGCGGTCGGTCGCCAGCGGCTCCCCCACACCGAGCCCCTCCACCGGCACACCGGTCCATTCGGCGCGGGCCAGCAGCCAGGCGCCGACGGCGAGGGACGGCGGCAGCGGGCGGTCCGTCGCCGGTCCGAGGTCGCGGCCGAGCCGTACGCCGAGGTCGACGCCGAATCCCCGGAAGGTGCCGGTGGTCCCCTCGGGGTGCGGTCCGCGGTCCGGCCGGTCCGCGGGCCCGACCACGATCAGCAGGTCGGGGCGCGCGGCGGCGAGCACGCCGAGGGCGTCGGCGCAGGCGTCCCGCAGGGTGTCGAGCTCGGGCGCGGCACCGGCGGCGACCTCGGGTACCAGCAGGGGTGGGCAGGGGCAGACAGCGGCGGCGACAAGCATGGTCGGCAGCGTATCGCCTGGGCACCGCGGGCCGGCCACCGTCGGGCGGCGGCCGGGAGCGGGCATGCAGCCCGGCGTCGGGCACCCCGGTGCGGGTCGCGGCCGCAGCCCGACGTCGGGGCGTCACGGTGTCGACCGCAGCCCGACGTCTTGGCGTCACAGTGCCGGTCGCAGCCCGACGTCTTGGCGTCACAGTGCCGGTCGCAGCCCGCCCTCGGGCGCCCCGGTGTCGGTCGCAGCCCGGCCTCGCCGTCGTCACGGCGCAAGTCACGGCCGCCGCCTGCCCAGAGTCGGCACGGTGTCAGTCGCAGCCGCAGCCCGGAGCCGCCGTGGCGGGCAGCGGTGCCGGGGCGCCGACCGTCGGCAGTCCCAGCATCACTCCGGCCGGCTTGGCGGTCTCGGCGGCGTTGCGCTTCTCCCAGGCGTCCCCGGCCCGGGTCCGCCGCACGGCGAGCGGCGCGCCCTCGGCGAGCAGGTGGTGCGGGGCCGCGTAGCTGATCTCCACGGTCACCACGTCACCGGGGCGCACGTCCTCGTCCGGCTTGGTGAAGTGGACCAGGCGGTTGTCGGGGGCCCGGCCGGAGAGGCGGTGGGTGGCGCCGTCCTTGCGGCCCTCGCCCTCCGCGACCATGATCTCCAGCGTCCGGCCGACCTGCTTCTTGTTCTCCTCCCAGGAGATCTCCTCCTGGAGGACCGACAGGCGCATGTACCGCTCCTGGACGACCTCCTTGGGGATCTGCCCCTCCATCTCGGCGGCCGGGGTGCCGGGGCGCTTGGAGTACTGGAAGGTGAAGGCGTTGGCGAAGCGCGCCTCGCGGACCGCGTGCATGGTCTGTTCGAAGTCCTCCTCGGTCTCGCCGGGGAAGCCCACGATGATGTCCGTGGAGATGGCGGCGTCCGGCATCGCGGCGCGCACCTTCTCGATGATGCCGAGGAAGCGCTCCTGCCGGTAGGAGCGCCGCATCGCCTTGAGGATCGTGTCCGAGCCCGACTGCATCGGCATGTGGAGCTGGGGCATCACATTGGGCGTTTCCGCCATCGCCGCGATCACGTCGTCCGTGAAGTCGCGGGGGTGCGGGGAGGTGAACCGGACCCGCTCCAGGCCCTCGATCTTCCCGCAGGCGCGCAGCAGCTTGGAGAACGCCTCGCGGTCGCCGATGTCGGAGCCGTACGCGTTCACGTTCTGGCCGAGCAGGGTGATCTCGGAGACGCCCTCGGCGACCAGGGCCTCGATCTCGGCGAGGATGTCGCCGGTGCGGCGGTCCTTCTCCTTGCCGCGCAGCGCCGGGACGATGCAGAAGGTGCAGGTGTTGTTGCAGCCGACGGAGATCGAGACCCACGCGGCGTAGGCGGACTCGCGGCGGGTGGGGAGCGTGGAGGGGAATGCCTCCAGGGATTCGGCGATCTCGATCTGCGCCTCCTCCTGGATACGGGCGCGCTCCAGCAGCACGGGCAGCTTGCCGATGTTGTGCGTGCCGAAGACGACGTCGACCCAGGGGGCACGCCGCACGATGGTGTCGCGGTCCTTCTGCGCCAGGCAGCCGCCGACGGCGATCTGCATGCCGGGCCGCCTGGTCTTCATCGGGGCGAGCCGGCCGAGGTTGCCGTAGAGCTTGTTGTCGGCGTTCTCCCGCACCGCGCAGGTGTTGAAGACCACGACGTCGGCGTCTCCGTCGGAGCCCTCGGCGGCACGTACGTAACCCGCGCCCTCCAGCAGCCCCGACAGCCGCTCGGAGTCGTGGACGTTCATCTGGCACCCGTAGGTGCGCACCTCGTACGTTTTCAAACCGTCCACTACTCCACCAGCCACGTCGTTGCCGCTCACCCGTCCAGGGTAAGGGCTCCGGTCGGGCCCCGATGATGGATACCCCGCCCGGCGACCACCCGCCGCCGGGGAGCGGCCCTGGTCATCGCCGGAGCGGGCTGGCAGGATCGCCGCCATGCTCCAGGCACTCTCCCGAATCGGCAGCCGACGCGTTCTCCAGGTGTGCACCGCCGTCGCCGTCGTGCTCGGGCTGCTGCTGTGGTGGCTGCTGCCGCTCGGGCAGCCGGCCCCGACCGGAACGCTCACCTTCAGCACCGGTGTGCGCAGCGGGGTCTACCAGCGTTACGGCGAACGCCTCAAGGGCGACCTGGCCAGGGACCTTCCCGAGGTGTCGATAAAGCTGCAGACCAGTGAGGGCTCGCAGCAGAACATCGCCCGGGTGGCGACCGGGAAGGCCGATTTCACCATCGCCACCACCGACGCCCTCGCCACCTACCTGCGCAGCGGCAAGCCGGGCGCGGACCGGCTGCGGGGCTGTGTGCGGTTGTACGACGACTACATCCAGCTGGTCGTGCCCCGCGACTCGGCGGTGCGCAGGGTCTCGGACCTGCGCGGCAAGCGGGTCGGAGTGGGGCAGCGGGGTTCGGGGGTGCGGCTGGTCGCCGACCGGCTGCTGAAGGCCGCGGGGCTCGACCCCGAGGATGACGTGACACCGGTCTCCGCCGGTATCGACACCATGCCGAAGCAGCTGGAGAACGACCGCCTCGATGCCTTCTTCTGGTCCGGCGGGCTGCCCACGTCCGCGGTGCAGGAGCTGTCGAACCGGTTCGCGATCCGGTTGGTGCCGCTGGAGGCCGCACTGGTCAAGGAGCTCCAGGCGGCGGGCGGGTCCGCCCGCTACTACCGTTCGGCGATGATGCCCGCCGACGCCTACCACAGTGCGCAGCAGGACCAGGCGGTGCCGACGGTCGCGGTCGCCAATGTGCTCGTGACCACGGAACGTTCCGATCCGGCGATGACGGAGGCGTTCACCCGGACCGTGATCGACAGTCGGGACCGGATCGGGCGCGAGGTGCACGCGGCCCAGCTGGTGGATCTGCGTACGGCGATCTACACCGATCCGCTGCCGTTGCACGAAGGGGCCAGCCGCTACTACCGCTCGGTCAAGCCCTGATCGCTCCGCCTCTTCGTGCCATGCCGCTCAGCCCCGCTTCTTCATGCGTTCCGCTCAGCCCGCTTCTGCACACCGCTTCGCTCAGCCCTGCGGGCCGTTGCGCGGCACCGAGACCGTGACCCGCAGCCCGTGCGGTTCACGGGCCGCGTAGCTCAGGGAGCCGCCGCCGGCCGCCAGGAGCGCCTGCGCGATGGAGAGCCCGAGGCCGGAACCCTGGATGTTCTGGTGCTGGGTGCTGCGCCAGAAGCGGTCGCCGACGCGTTCCATCTCCTGTGCGGTGAGGCCGGGCCCGCGGTCGGTGACGACGACCGTGACGTCGTCCCGGCCGGAGGCGACCGTGACGACGACCTCTTCCCCGGCAGGGGTGAACTTCAGGGCGTTGTCGATGATCGCGTCGAGCGCGCTCGACAGCGCGATCGGATCCACCCAGGCCGTCACCGCGGACGAGCCGTCCGCCCGGAGCCGTACCCCCTTCTCCTCGGCGACCGGCCGCCAGGACGCGACGCGCTCCGCGGTGAGCGCGCCGATGTCCGTGAGCTGCAGATCCGCCGCGGCATGCTCGGCCAGCGCCAGGTCGAGCAGGTCGTCGAGGACCTGTGCGAGGCGCTTGCCCTCCGTGCGCACGGAGGCGATCTCCTCGTTGTCCTCGGGGAGTTCGAGCGCGAGGAGCTCGATCCGCAGCAGCAGCGCGGCGAGCGGGTTGCGCAGCTGGTGCGAGGCGTCGGCGACGAAGGCGCGCTGCTGCTCCAGCACGTCCTCGACGTTGTCGGCCATCTCGTTGAACGACCGGGCCAGGCGTCTGAGTTCCGGTGGCCCGCCGGAAGCCGCGACCCTCGATCGCATGCGTCCGCTGGCGATGTCGTGGGTGGCCGCGTCCAGTGTCCGCACCGGCAGCAGGACCCAGCCGGTGAGGCGGATCGCCGCGCCGACGGCGACCAGCATCGCGACCGCTTCGCCGACCGCGATCAGCAGCCAGCCGCGGATCGTGCGCGAGCGCATCTCGTCGGTGGGCGAGTCGAGGACCACCACGGCGACGACATCGCCGTCCCGTACGACGGGTGAGGCGACGACGACCCGGCCGTTCTGCCACGGCCAGACCTGCGGCGGATCGTGGCTGCGCCGCCCGAGCAGGGCTTCCTTGAACGCCTCGCGCCCCTCGCCCTCCAGCGGAAGCTGCCAGGCGGCGGGGGCCTTGGCCATGGCACTGTCGTCGCGGCGGAAGACGCCGGCGCGGATGCCGTAAACGGATGCGTAGGTGTCGAGTTCATTGCGCAGGGTGCGCCGGCGCTCGTCGTATCCGGCGGCCGGATCGGTCATGAACTGCGCGAGTGCGGCGAAACGTGCCGTGTCGTCGATGCGGTCGATGACGACGCGTTGCTGCTGGGCGGCGGCCACGCTGACGGCCAGCGGGAAGCCGAGCGCGAGCAGCACGCCCGCCATGAGAACGATGAGCAGGGGAAGCAGCCGGGTACGCACCTGGGACGTACGCCTCTACGCGGACGGCGCGACGAGGCGGTAGCCGACTCCGCGCACCGTCTCGATCAGTGCGGGCAGCCGCAGCTTGGAACGCAGCGACGCGACGTGCACTTCGAGTGTGCGACCCGTGCCCTCCCAGCTCGTGCGCCACACCTCGCTGATGATCTGCTCCCGGCGGAACACCACGCCGGGGCGCTGGGCGAGCAGCGCAAGCAGGTCGAACTCCTTGCGGGTGAGCTGGACTTCCGATCCGTCGACGCTGACCCGACGGGTCGGCAGCTCGATGTGAACATGGCCGAGACGCAACCCGGCGACGGGCATGGGCACGGTGTCCTCGCCCGGTGCGTTGCGCCGGCTGACGGCATGGATACGGGCGAGCAGTTCGCCGGTGTCGTAGGGCTTGACCACGTAGTCGTCCGCGCCGAGGTTGAGGCCGTGGATCCGCGACCGTACGTCCGCGCGCGCGGTCACCATGATCACCGGAGTGGAGGTGCGCTTGCGGATCTTCCCGCACACCTCGTAGCCGTCCTGGTCGGGCAGGCCGAGATCGAGGAGCACAACGCCGAAAGGCTCCGTGTCGGCGGGCAGCAGCGCCTGCAGGGCCTCCTCGCCGCTGCGCGCGTGCACGACCCGGAAGCCGTGCCGGGCGAGGATCGCGGAGAGCGCGGCGGCGACGTGGTTGTCGTCCTCGACGAGCAGCAGTCTCATGGCCTCCCTCTCCGGTTCTCCGTTGGTTTCGGTAGTGCGGTGCCGGTACGCGGCAGCAGACGTTCGGTGCGGTCTCTCGTACGCTCCCCGTCACTTCCCCGTACCGAGGCGTTTCACGTCATGGCGTACCAGGGCATCCACTCCGATGAGAGGCAGGTCAGTCAAGGCCCGCCTGCCGCATCCGGCCATCTGTTATCCACCCGGTACGCCGCAGGCGTCACATCTCGCGCACCCTTCACACGGAGTGTCCGGTTGCCGCCGGATCGTTATCCTCAATTTCCGCTCAGATGTAATGACGCTGGTAGCACCGCGTCACTAGGGTCCTTCCCAACCGAGGAGGACGGAGCATGAAGCCGATGAGCGGAGTTTCGGTGACCAAGGGTGCCGGGGACGCCGCGCCTGCGGCGGACGACCTTGTCGTACTGAGCAACGTCAACAAGCACTTCGGCGCGCTGCATGTACTCCAGGACATCGACCTGACGATCGCGCGTGGCGAGGTCGTGGTCGTCATCGGGCCCTCCGGGTCCGGGAAGTCCACGCTGTGCCGCACGATCAACCGCTTGGAGACGATCGACTCGGGCGCGATCTCGGTCGACGGCAAGCCGCTGCCCGCGGAGGGCAGGGAGCTGGCCAGGCTGCGTGCCGATGTCGGCATGGTCTTCCAGTCGTTCAATCTCTTCGCGCACAAGACGGTGCTCGAGAACGTGATGCTGGGCCAGATCAAGGTCCGCAGGACGGACAAGAAGGCCGCCGAGGACAAGGCCCGTTCGCTGCTGGACCGGGTGGGTGTGGCGACGCAGGCCGACAAGTACCCCGCCCAGCTCTCCGGCGGTCAGCAGCAGCGCGTGGCCATCGCGCGGGCGCTGGCGATGGACCCGAAGGTGATCCTCTTCGACGAGCCGACATCCGCGCTCGACCCGGAGATGATCAACGAGGTGCTGGAGGTCATGCAGCAGCTCGCCCGGGACGGCATGACGATGGTCGTCGTCACGCACGAGATGGGCTTCGCGCGCTCGGCCGCGAACCGGGTCGTCTTCATGGCGGACGGAAAGATCGTCGAAGAGGCCACGCCCGACCAGTTCTTCAGCAACCCGCGCAGTGACCGGGCCAAGGACTTCCTGTCGAAGATCCTTCACCACTGATTGATCCTGCGCCTCCGGGCCCCGGACCGGCTGATCACTCACATCGCGTCAACTCTAGGGAAAACCACCATGCAGCTTCGTAAGGTCACCGCCGCCTCGGCCGCCGTGCTCGCCCTCGCCATCACCGCCACCGCCTGTGGCTCCAACAAGGATGACGGCGGCTCGGGCGACGGCAAGAAGATCACGATCGGCATCAAGATCGACCAGCCGGGCCTCGGTCTGAAGACCCCCGACGGCAAGTACACCGGCTTCGACGTCGACGTCGCCACGTATGTCGCCAAGGAGCTCGGTTACAAGGCTGAGGACATTGTCTTCAAGGAGACCAAAAGCGCCGACCGCGAGACGGCGATCGAGCGCGGTGACGTGAAGTTCATCGCCGCCACCTACTCGATCAACGACGAGCGGCTGCAGAAGGTCGACTTCGCCGGTCCGTACCTGCTGGCGCACCAGGACATCCTGGTCCGCGCCGACGACAAGACGATCAAGTCGCCGGCCGACCTGAACAAGAAGAAGCTGTGTTCGGTCACCGGCTCGACCTCGGCGAAGAACGTCAAGGACAAGCTGGCCCCGAAGGCCGACCTTCAGGAGTTCGGCGGGTATTCGGAGTGCCTGACCGGCCTGGAGAACAAAGTCGTCGACGCGCTGACCACCGACGACAGCATCCTGGCTGGTTTTGCCTCGCAGCAGAGCTTCCAAGGCAAGTTCAAGCTGGCCGGCTTCAAGATGACCAACGAGAACTACGGCATCGGCCTTAAGAAGGGCGACGCCGATCTGAAGAAGAAGATCGACGCCGCGCTCACCAAGATGGTCTCGGACGGTTCCTGGGACAAGGCCGTGAAGGACAACTTCGGTCCGGCGAACTACAAGAACGAGCCCGCCCCGAAGATCGGCAACATCGTCAAGTGAAGCAGGGCTGACCGGGCGCGCCGTCCGTGAACGGCGGCGCGCCGTGCCCTCCTACACGCGGAAGCGCGGGAGATCGTGTTCGACTTTCTTGAAGGTTACGACCTGCTGGGGGCCTTCTGGGTAACGGTGCAGCTCACCGTCTACTCCGCTCTCGGCGCCCTCATATGGGGAACGCTGCTGGCCGGCATGAAGGTCAGCCCGGTCCCCCTGATGCGCGGCTTCTCCACCGCATACGTGAACGTGGTCCGGAACATTCCGCTGACCGTAATCATGGTGTTCTCGTCACTGGGCCTCTACCAGACCCTGACCATCACCCTCGGCGCCCACGATTCCAAGGGCATCGGCTTCCGGCTGGCAGTGCTCGCCCTGATCGCCTACACCGCCGCCTTCGTGTGCGAGGCGCTGCGCTCCGGCATCAACACCGTCCCGGTCGGCCAGGCCGAAGCGGCACGCGCCCTCGGGCTGAGCTTTACGCAGGTGTTGGGGCTGATCATCCTTCCGCAGGCGTTCCGCGCGGTGGTCAACCCGCTGTCCAATGTGCTGATCGCGCTGACGAAGAACACCACGGTCGCCTCCGCGATCGGAGTCGCCGAGGCCTCGTACCTGATGAAGGGCATGATCGAGGCCGAGGCCCAGCTGATCCTCATCTCCGCGGTATTCGCCTTCGGCTTCATCGTTCTGACCCTCCCGACCGGCCTGATCCTCGGCTGGGTGAGCAAGAAGGTGGCGGTGAAGCGATGAGTTCCGTCCTCTACGACGCCCAGGGACCACGCGCCAAGCAGCGCAACATCCTGTACACGGTTGTGTTCGTGCTGTGCGCCGCAGCCGTGGTCTGGTGGGTGTACGACAGCCTCGCGGAGAAGCACCAGCTCGACTGGATCAAGTGGAAGCCCTTCTTCACCAGCTCCCAGCCTTGGGAGACGTACATCTGGCCGGGTCTCCAGAACACGCTCCAGGCCGCGTTCTTCGCTCTGATCATCGCGCTGCCGCTCGGAGCGCTCTTCGGTGTCGGCCGGCTCTCCGACCACCGGTGGGTGCGGGTTCCGGCCGGCGTGGTCGTGGAATTCTTCCGCGCCATCCCGGTGCTGATCCTGATGATCATCGCGAACGCGGTGTACTCCGAGTACACGAACATCAGCGCCGACGACCGTCCTCTGTACGCCGTGGTGACCGGTCTGGTGCTGTACAACGCCTCCGTGCTCGCGGAGATCGTGCGAGCCGGTATCCACACCCTTCCGAAGGGGCAGGGCGAGGCTGCCAAGGCTCTCGGCATGCGCAAGGGCCAGACCATGGTGTTCGTGCTGCTGCCCCAGGCGGTGACCGCGATGCTGCCCGCGATCGTCAGCCAGCTCGTCGTGATCGTGAAGGACACCGCGCTCGGCGGTGGGGTGCTGACCTTCCCCGAGCTGCTGTCCTCGGTCCGCCCGATGAGCGCGAACTACGGCGCGAACACGATTGCGTGTTTCACCATCGTGGCGCTGATCTACATCGTCGTGAACTTCGCGCTCACGTCGTTCGCGAGCTGGCTGGAGCGCTGGCTCCGGCGCAACAAGAAGAACAAGGGCACGGCGCCCGGGGGCGCACCGGAGACCATCGGTACTCCGTCGCTCGTCGTCGACGACGGGCGCGCCGTCTGACGGCTCGTCGTACGAGGTTCCCGAGGGGCGGTGGCGGATGAGCCACCGCCCCTCGCCGCCTTCCGGTGTCGCTTGACGCGGGCACCGGCAGTAGGTTGCATACGTTCTGTGATCGCGCCCCCTGTCCTCTCCGTCGCCACGCCTCCTCAATCCGCCATCCATCTTTCGATCCGCTCGTCTCTCGCGCCCGCGTCATCCGAACGGATCTCAGGAGCCGCGCCGTGGACCCGGTGATCGTCGTCGGTGCCGGGCCGGTCGGCCTGGCGCTGTCGCTCGCCCTCGCGGCACAAGGGGTGCCCTCCGTCCTGCTCGACGAGGACCCGGGCAAGGACGAGACACGCCCCGCCCGCACCGTGGTGCTGCGCGAGGACACCGCGGCGCTGGTGGAGCGGCTGGGCTGCAAGGCGCTGCGGCACGAGGGGGTGCGGTGGACCGGGTGGCGGTCGATGCGGCGCAAGCAGGTGGTGCGTGAGCTGCCGCTCGGCGAGGACTCGGCCGAGGGCGATGCGTTGCCGGCCCCCATCCATCTGCCGCAGCACGTCCTGACGCGGGAACTGAGGGGCGCGGTGGCCGCCCAGGAGCTGGTGCGGGTGGCCCCGTACAGCCGGATCGACACCCTGGAGCAGGACGCCACCGGCGTCACCGTGCACACCAGGGAGCCGAACGCGACCTGGTGGCGCGGGAGTTACCTGGTGGGCTGCGACGGCGCCAGGTCCACCGTGCGCAAGCTGCTCGACATCCGGTTCCCCGGGCGTACGGCGGTGGAGCGGCATGCCGTCGCGGCGCTGCGCACCGAGCTGCCCTGGCCCGGACAGGCAGTGCTGCACCGGCTGCCGCCGTGGCGCACCGGCGGTGCCGAGGTCACGGCGCGGCCGCTGCCGGACGGTGTCTGGCGGCTTGACTGGCTGCTGCCGCCGCGCGGCGAGCTCGTCACCCCGGACGCGCTGATCACCCGGGTCCGGGACACCCTGGCGGGCTGGTGCGGGGAGACGCCTCCGTACGAACTGCTGGACACGGGCGTGTACACGCTGCACCACCGGCTCGCCCTGCGCTGGCGGGTCGACCGGGCCTTCCTGGCCGGCGACGCCGCCCACCTGCTGGGCGCACTGGGCACCCAGGGGCTCGACGAGGGGCTGCGGGACGCCGAGAACCTGGCCTGGAAGCTGGCCCAGGACTGGCACCACGGCACCTCGGACGTACTGCTCGACAGCTACCAGGCCGAGCGCCGGGCCGCGGTCGCCGCGCGGCTGCGCGCCGCGGACCAGTCGCTGCCGATACTGCGTGGCGGCGGTGGGCTTCGGACGCTGGTACCGGGGAGCGCACGGGAGCACGATTCGCTGCTCGCCGACGGACATCTGGGCTGTGGCCCCCTCGGTGCGCCCCCCTCGTACTCGCATTCGCCCCTTGCGCCCCCACGCGCCGAGGCGCACACATCTGTGGGTACGCCCCCCGGTGCGCCGGTGGCCGATGTGCGGGTGACGGCCCCCGACGGGACGACCGTACGGCTCCGGGAACGGCTGGGGCAGGGGCATCTCCTGGTGGTCCTGGTGGCGCCCGGGACCGGGGTCTGGGACCGGCGTCACTGGATGACCGCCGGTGTCATGCCCCGCCTCGCCGCCGCCGTAGACGCCCTGCCGATGAAGGGCGAACTCCTGGTGACGGAGAGCTATCCGGGGGCGTCGGCCCACACCGTGCTGCTGGTCAGGCCGGACGGTCATCTCGTGACGTCGTTCGGCGGGGTGCAGCCCCGGGATCTCTTCGCGGCGGCGGACGCGGTACGTGGTGGGGCGGTGCGCGCGGCTCTGCGTTCCGACCAGACCGCGGGCATCAATTGACCGGTGCGGACGCAGATGGTGTACTCCGGAACGTGACCGACACCGATGTGCGCCTGTGGCGGAGGGTCCATATGGACCTCGTCCGCTATGCGGGCTGCGTGTGTCGGCCGTCCTGCTGAATCGCCTTCCCCTGCCCCGCCGTGCGCGCTGCCGTACGGGCGGGCCTCCGCGCGAACCCTCAGGACGGTCCCCGTGTCTGCCCCTTCATCACCCCCTGTACGCATGTCCTCCGCCACCGATGCCGCGTCCGGACCGACGGCCGCGGAGCTGCTCGATTTCGTCCGCCGGGTCGCCTCCGACGCCGCGATCGTCGCCTCGCTCCCCCTCGATCCCGAGGGCCGTACCTGGATCCAGCTCGAAGGGCCCGGCGGCAGCGAGGCGTGGCTGATCGGCTGGCCGCCGGGCACCGGTACGGGCTGGCACGACCACGCCGACTCGGTCGGCGCCTTCACCACCGCGACCGGCACGCTCAAGGAACTGTCGCTCGCCGCCCGGCTGCCCACCGACGGCTGGAAGACCCTCGAACTCACCGAGGGCATCGACCGTTCCCGCACGTTGGCCACCGGCCAGGGCAGGGCGTTCGGCCGTCATCATGTCCATGAGGTGCTGAACGAGTCGGACACCGAGCACGCCGTCTCCGTCCACGCGTACTACCCGCCGCTGCCCCGGATCCGGCGCTACAGCCGCAACGGTGCGCTGCTCCGCCTTGAGCAGGTCGAACGGCCGGAGGACTGGCAGTGAGCGATAGCCACTGGGGTGACACGGAGTCGAGCGGGGCCGAGGCCGGGGCTGAGATCGAGGCCGGGGCCGGGGCTGGGATCGGGATCGATGAGCTGCTGGAGCAGGTTCGGGCGGGCTACGTACGGATCGGCCCGCAGGAGACAGCCACCGCCGCTGCGGACGGCGCACTCCTCGTGGACATCCGCTATGCGGAGCTACGGGAACGGGACGGACTGATTCCGGGGGCGCTGGTCGTCGAACGCAATGAACTGGAGTGGCGCCTCGACCCGCGTGGAAGCCATCGAGTCCCACAGGCCGCGAGCCACGACCTCCGGATCGTGGTGATCTGCAACGAGGGCTACGCATCGAGCCTCGCCGTCGCATCCCTGCGACAGCTGGGACTGCACCGGGCGACCGACCTGATCGGCGGCTTCCAGGCATGGCGCGCCGCAGGGCTTCCGGTCGAGGTGTGACTGGCGGAGGTCCGGCCCGGGTCGCGGGGTGATGGGCGGGCCCGGAGTGCGAACCTGGCCCGGACCCCCGGCGCGGGGTTGCGAGGCCCGGGATGCGGGGCGAACCGGGCTCGGAGTGCGGGAAACCAGGTTCGGGACAACGAATGGGCCGGGTGTGCGGGAGGGGGACGAACCAGGTTCGGGGCCCAGCGTGCGGGGGCGAACCGGGCTCGGATCCCTCCGGCGCCGGGTTGCGGGGCCCGGGGGCGCGGCCCGAGTCGGCCGGGCAGCGCGGTGGGGTCCAGTGCCGGTGGTGCGACGGTGCCCAGCACCGTCGCGTACGGAGCGGCACGGTGGCGGGCGTCGTGCCGCCGGGCGTATTGGGTGCTGAGGGCAGTCGGGCCGGTCGGTCCGGTACCGCTGCCAAGGGCTGTGACGGTCAGCGGGACGGGCAGTGCCGGGGCGGCGGTGGAGCGCGGGGTCAGGCCGTGACCGAGGACCGTCCATGCAACAGCCGACCTGGTCAGGAGGCGGCGCCGGATAACCGGATGCCGCCCCCGTGACTGCAGGAAGCGGCGCCGGTGAGGGCAGATCCACAGGCCGAGTCACGGATTGATTCACGGGTTGATTCACGGGTTGAGTCATGGGCCCGAGTCACGGGCCCGAGTCACGGGCCCGAGTCACAAACTCCGCAACGACCGTGACGCCCGCCCGGTGTCCGCCCCTGCACAGACTCTCCACCCCGCAAGGGGGCCCTCTCCTCACTTCTCTAGGCATCGCCGCGCTCCACCCCTCACACCGCCCCGCGCGCAGGCACCTGCCACCTGTCGCCTGCGCGCCGCAGCCTGCCGTGTCTCATTCCGTCCGGGGCCGCCCCGTCACACCGCCCGCCGTTCCCCCGAATCCGCCCATGACACACCCGAACGCCACGCTCCGGTGGAGCAATCCCCGCACCCGGCGGACATTCGCCTCAACGCCAAGGACCGACGTGACGGAGACCTCGCACCCATGCCGACCCCCGCCCCCACCCTCACTCCCGATCAACTGGACGCCCAGGCCGCTCGCCTCCATGACACCGAGGCGTGGCAGCAGATCGTCACCGGCTGGGAAGCCACGGCCCCCGACCCCGTACGGCCTTCCCTTCCCGGCCCCGTGCAGCCTTCTTCCCCCACCACCCCGGAACAGCTGCCGCTCGACCGCCAGTCGGCCGACTGGCGCGACCTGCTGTCCGTGCCGGTCGATCAGCTCATCGCCGACTCCGTGCGCGCCCTGCCTGCGACCGCACCGCGCGAGCGGCCGCTTCCCGGGCGGCTGGGCGCGGTCCTCCCCGATCGGCTCCACTCCTGGCGGCGCATCGGCCAGCCCGAGCTACGGCCCTCCACACACCTCGCCTACGCGAGGCAGATCCTGACCGAATGGGGCTGGCAGAACACTCCGTACCGGCTCCGCAACGCACGCGGCGCACGGTGCATCTGCGGTGCCCTGCTCACCGCGCACCGCCTGGGCTACGGCTCCCTCGACACCGTGGACCGGGCCGGTGCCTGGCTCGTCGCCGAACTCCGCTCCCAGGGCTGGACCGGGCTGATCGGGCCCTGGAACCGTTGCCCCGGTCGCACCGCCGCAGATGCGCTCGCCCTGATCGACGCCACCATCACCCGCGCCGCCCTCGCCGGGCAGTGATCACTCCGCCTCCCCCGCCGACAGCCCCTGACCGTGGGGGGCTGCACCCCCGCGTTCGCGTACAGGACCGTGGGCCCGCGCGGGTTTGTAGGTCCGTGCGCGCCCGGTCAGAAGGGCTCGTCCAGACCCTCCGTGTCCTCGCCCTCTTCCTCCAGCGCCTGCCGCACGACCCGTAGGGCCATGCCCTCCCCGTACCCCTTGCGCGCGAGCATGCCCGCAAGGCGGCGCAGCCGCTTGTCCCGGTCCAGGCCACGGGTGGAGCGCAGTTTTCGCGCGACCAGCTCGCGGGCGGTCGCCTCCTCCTGCTCCGAGTCGAGCTGCCCCACGGCCTCGTCGATCACGGCGGAATCCACCCCCTTGGTGCGCAGCTCACGGACGAGAGCCCGGCGGGCCAGTCCGCGCCCGTGGCGCCGGGACTCCACCCAGGCGTCCGCGAACGCCGCATCGTCGATCAACCCGACGTCCTCGAAGCGCGAGAGCACTTCTTCGGCCGCCTCGTCCGGGATCTCCCGCTTGCGCAGGGCATCCGCGAGCTGCTTGCGCGTGCGGGGGGTCCCGGTGAGCAGGCGCAGACAGACGTTGCGCGCCTGCTCGACCGGGTCTCGCGGCTCCCCTTTCTCGGCCCTCGACGAGGAAGGGGAACCGCTGCTCCTGGTGCGGGAACGGGCACGACGCCCCGCCCCCTCGCCGAATCCGGCCTCCGAGCCCCTGTCACGGCCGGGACCGGCCTCCGGCTCGTACGCATCCTCGGACTCGGCCATGTACCCGGCGGCGATCTCATGGCCGGGTCCGGCGTGCTGGTCAGTGGCGCTGACCGGCCACTCCGTACGACGCGTCACGGTCTAGCTCTTGGCCGCCGCGGTCTTGGCCGGCTTGGTCTTGCCGGCCGGGGCGGGCACCGACTTCGCGCTGTCGGCCGGAGCCGCGGCACCGCCCGCCGTGTCCGCGCCGGACTCGGCGGCGTTGTCGTCGGGCCTGACCCCGATGCCCAGCTTCTCCAGGATCTTCTTCTCGATCTCGTTGGCGAGATCGGGGTTGTCCTTGAGGAAGTTGCGGGCGTTCTCCTTGCCCTGGCCGAGCTGGTCGCCCTCGTACGTGTACCA
>NZ_JBIDCA010000002.1:349036-753025 GCF_043204345.1 Streptomyces sp. NPDC047917 | reverse complement strand
GTCTTCACCGGCGGCGCCGGCGGCGCCGCAGCCGGAGCCGGCAAAGCCGGAGCCGTCGCGAAGGTACTCTCCGTCGCCGGCAAGGCCGGCAAGGTAATCGACCCCATGACCTACATCGCCAAAGGCGCCGGCGCCGGCCTCTCCAAAATCGGCGACATCACCAAAGGCCTCAAAGGCATCGGCAACATCGACATCCCCAAACTCCCCGACGGTTCGGTGCAGTTGCCCGACGGTCGTTTCCTGGAGCCCAACGGGAACCTGGTCGCCCCGAACGGTGTGGTCGAAACGACCCCGATCCCGCACGACACGGTCCCCGGCACCTCGGGTCTGCCGTCGTCCTGGCAGGTACAGCAGCCGGTGCCGGTGGGCGTCCACGCGGGAAGCGGCTTCCCCGACATGGCGGCGCACACCCCCGGGGGCGGCTTCGACAACGTGCCGCCCGGTGCGGGCGGCCATGTGCCGGGCGGAGTGCCCGGCCACGTACCCAACGGATCGTTCGGCCCCGCCCCGGCGCACTTCGACCCGACGAGCCACACTCCCAACGGATCGTTCGGCCCCGCGCCGGCGCACTTCGACCCGGCGAGCCACCTGCCGGGCGGAGCGCCCGGCCATGTCCCGGGCAACGTCGGCGCCCACGTTCCCACCGACCACTTCCCCGCGGGCGCGGGCCACGACATCCCCGGTGGCAATCCGCACACCCCGTCCACCCCTGACGCCCCGCACACGCCCCATGGTCCGGACGCCCCGCACACCCCGGGCCATGACGGACCGGGCACGCACGGGCACGACGGTTCGCACGGCGGCGGCCACGACACCTCGCCCGGCGGGCACGCGGACGACGCGGCCGCGCACGCCGACGACGCGGCGCACGCCGGTGACCACGGCGGCCCCGGCAGCCACGTCGACCCGCACGGTGCCGCCGACGACCTCGCACACGGCGCGGACGACGCGGCGACGCCCGGCCATCCCGGTGCGGACGGCCCCGGCGTGGGCCCCGCGGCGGACGACTTCAAGTACACGCCCCACGTGTCGGAAGCCGACTTCGACGCGCTGTCCACCGCGGAGAAGCACCGGGTCGCCGCCTCGGAACTCACCGACGGCACCGTGCCGTTCGCAGACGACTTCGACGCGGTCCAGTACGGCCGGGACTACTGGAACGACTACGTCGACAATCTGGACCCGTCCGCGCAGCAGGCGCTCCGGGACTACACGGGCGACTCGTTCCCCTCGTACAAGGACATGAACGGTTACCTGCGGAACGACCCCTACTACGGTCCCCGCCCCGAGGTGCTGCACGACATCGGCGAGATGGACCGGGTGATGTCGACCCGGCCGGTGCCCGAGGACGTCATGGTGGTGCGCGGCACGGGCATCGGACACCTCGACCTCGACTCGCCCCTCGAAATGATGGGTGGCACGTTCGGGGACGAGGGCTATCTGTCCACCTCGCTCGGCAACCACCCGGTGCCCAGCTTCGCGGGGAAGGACGCCATCCTCCACCTGCGGGTCCCGAAGGGGACGCCCGCACTGTGGCTGGAGAAGGTCAGCCATTACGGCGTGACCGAGCGTGAGATCCTGCTCGGACGCGGCTCGGAGTACCGGGTGACCCGAGTCTTCGTGGACGAGGCCGGACAGGCCCAGGTGTACGGCGAAGTCCTGCCGAAGTGACAGAGGAAGAGTGCATGACCAGCGAGAACCGTCCCAATCCGCGCTTCGAGGAAGACATGCAGCTCAAGCGGGTCGCCGGGCCGCCCCGCTACAACCGTGTCGCGCAGGGGCCCGTGCGGTACGTACGGGTCGCCGACAGCGACGGCGTGGTGATCGGCTACGTATGGGCCAATGACGAGGGCGATGCCGCGGGCTGGGTGACGCCTCAGGGACTGGGGGCCGCCGCGATCAACGCCGGGGCCGCATGGCTCAGGAAGCTGCGGGACGCGAAGTCCCGGGGCATCGCTCCCTCCGCCCTGCTCGCCGAACTGCTCCGGGACACGAGTGACATCAAGGGCAGCGGTGTCGTGGCCGGCTCGCTGGCCGAGGCTCCGTCGCTCGCCGAGTTCAAGGAAATGGTGAGCGGGGGCTGAGGGCCCGCGCCGGCGCCCACGACAAGAGCCGACCATGACGCACGCCCCCGCCGCACCGCGCTACCGCGCCGGGACCGACGGCCCGGTCCATCACCTCACCGTCGCCAATGCCCGTGGTGAGGCGATGGGTTACCTGTGGGCCAACGACGAGGACGACGCCGCCGGTTGGTGTCTGCGGCCCGCCGGTGACCGGGCCGGGTTCGGTGAAGGTCTGGAGTGGTCCACGAAACTCGCCGCCGCCAAGGCGCGAGGGCTCGTGCCCACGGCCGCGCTCGCCGAGCTGGCCCGCGGCTCGGACCCGAGGTGCGTCAGCCATGTCGTCCCGGGCTCCCTGGCCGCGGCCCCGTCCCTGGACGCTCTGAAGGAGCTGGCCCGGGTCGTCACCGAGGCCGACGACCGCCGCCTGCTGGCCCAGCTCGACCGGGGGAACGCCGTCGCGTGGCGCGAGCTGCGGGAGGCGCTCACCGCGCTCACGGTCGAGGACCGCGACGTGCGGTGGTCCGAGGGCGGGCAGCAGCCCGACGGCACCCGGCAGATGAGCCATCCGCTCCACAGCGAACGGCTCCGGCGTCTGGTGGGCGCGCTGGCCGCGGTCGGCGCGGTGACGCCCGCGTACCTGTGGCAGGACAATCCGCCGCCGGCCGTGCCCGCCGGCGGGCGGCTGGGCCCGGCCGACGCCGTGCGTGCGGCCACGGCCGTGGTGCGCGGCGAACGGTTCGGCGACGGAACGATCGCGCAGGCGGCGGGGAACGGCCTGCTCGATGCCGTGGCCGAGTCGTTGTGCGCCTGGTACGAAGCGGTGACGGGTGGCCCGCAGGCTGCTTCCTGACGCGCGCGGCAGTGCGTTCGCGGTGCTCGTTCGCGGCTTCGCCCCGGGCTGTACCGCCCGATCGCGCATGCTCTATGTTTCAGGAGTCAATCAGGGGGATTCCCGTGGTGCGCCGTCGGCCGGGCGACCGGGTGCCGACGCGACGTACGACCGACGCGACGCACGACCGAGGCAATCGCACGACTGAGGCAATCGCACGACCGAGGCAACGGACGACGAGACGAATGGCACGGGATTACGACAGCCAGCTCCTGGAGTCGGTGGCGGTACGTCGGCGCAGAATGCGTGACGCACTGCTGTTCGGCGCGCAGCGGGCCCGGCGTACCGCCGACGAGCGGCTGGGGAAAGTGTTCGCGGGGATCGCCATCGCGGCCGTGCTGTGCGCGGGCTGCGTGGGATGGTCCTTCGTCCAGAACATGCTGGAGAAGCAGAAGGCCGAACAGCAGAAGCAGCAGCGCCAGGAACAGCAGTACCAGCAGCCGGCGAAGACGGCACAACCGGATAAATCCGGGGAATCGACGAAGAATCCCCAATAGACCGGTAACTCCAGAGAATTCCATGAGGTTTTCCCCGTGAATGGGGATCGTGAAGGCGTCGGCTGCATCGGCACACCGGCTCCCGACTCCTCAAAACGTCGCGATGATAGGTTCCCGTAAAGTGGTGAGCACAGCAACGACTTCCCGAGCGCAGCTCAGCCGGGTGACTCTGGTCGGTGAGCGGCGCCGGGCCGATATCGTCCTGCCGTCCGACACACCGATCGGGCAACTGCTGCCGGACATCCTGCAATTGCTGGACGACCGGGCGGCCGCCCGCCCGATGACCCGGCAGTTGATCACCTCGGACGGCTCCGCTCTCCCGCACGACAGCACGCTGTCCTCGGCCGGGATCGCGGACGGTGCGGTGCTCCGGCTGGTCCGGGCCCACTCCGCGCCCCCCGCCCCGGTCGTGCACGACGTCACCGATCTGGTGGCCGACGATCTCGATCTGCAGGCCTGGCGCTGGCGCCCCTCCGCCCGTCGTACGAGTGCGGGTGTGGCCTCGGTGGTCTTCGCGGTGGTCTCCGCGCTGCTGGCCCGGCGCGAGTTCGCCCTGGAGGCACTGACCGCCGCCCTCGCGGCGGCCACGCTCGTCCTGCTGGCGGCCGGTGCGCTGATCGCGAAGATCGGGCAGGGGAACCGGGGTCTGGCGACCGCGCTCCTGCTCGCTTCCGGCAGTCTCGGCATCCTCACCGCCTGGACCGCCGCGGACGCGTACGACTGGTCGGGGACCGCGCGGCTCGCCGCCGTCGCCGCCGCGCTGGTCCTGACGCTGGTGCTCCTCGGCTACTTCTCGCCGCTCGGCCGCGGCGGGCTCATCGGTGCCGCCGCCACCACCGCGATCACCGTGGTGTGGGAGGCCGTCGCCGCTGTCCAGGACGACCTGGCGCGGCTCGGCGCCGTCATGGCCGTCTTCTCGGTCGTGCTGCTCGGCCTGCTCCCCCGGCTTGCGCTCGCGGCCTCCGGGCTCACCGCACTGGACGACCGCCGCTCCGGCGGCACCTCGGTCAGCCGCCACCAGGTGGGCAACGCGCTGGCGGCCACCCACCGCGGTCTCGCCCTGGCGACGGTGGTCACCGCGGTCTCCGCGGCGGCCAGCGGCTGGCTGCTCACCCTGGCCGGCAAGCCGTCCGTGTGGACCGTGGCGCTCCCCTCGCTGGTGGCGCTGGTGCTGCTCTCCCGGGCGCGGGCCTTCCCGCTGGTCGCGGAGGTGGTGGCGCTGTTCGCCGCCGCCGCGGTCCTCCTCGTGCGTCTCGTCATGCTGTGGATGGGCCACGCCGGGGGCGCCGGACCGCTCGCGCTGCTCTGCGCGGCCGCGGTGCTGCCGCTGCTCGTCCTGGCGGTCCAGCCGCCCGAGCATGTGCGGGTCCGGCTGCGGCGCATGGCCGATCTGGTCGAATCCATCGGCGTGGTGGGGCTCTTCCCGCTCGCCGTCGGTGTGTTCGGCGTGTACGGACAGCTGCTCAACAAGTTCTGAGTCGACGCGCAGGTGCTCCGGGCGGGGCAGCAGGGCGAAAAAGAAGGGCAGACATGCCGAACGAAGACAACTGGCAGGGCGATGTACTGCGCGCCATGAGGGGCGGCGCCGCCCGGCAGGGCGCGCAGGACCCCGACGGCCGGGGCCCCGACGGCCAGGGCCACGGTGCCCCGGCGCAGGGGCAGGACGGTCAGCCGTACGGTGCCGCCGCGCCGGGCCCCGGCCTCCCCGCGCAGAACGCCCATGCCTACGGGATGCCCCAGCAGCACCCCGGCCTGTCCCAGCCGCCCCAGCAGTACGCCGGCTACCAGCAGGAACAGCAGCAGGCCGCCCAGCAGCAGCAGTACCCCGGTTACCAGGAACAGCAGCAGGCCGCCCAGCAGCAGTACCCCGGTTACCAGGAACAGCAACAGCAGGCCCAGCAGCAGCCACAGCAGCACATCGGCTATCAGGAACAGCAGCAGCACCAACAGCCTCAGCAGCCGCACGCCGGTTACCACCAGGACCAGCAGCAGCAACCGCCCCAGCAGCACCCCGGCCATCAGGGACACCCGGGTGTGACCGCCCACCCCGTCGCACAGCCACAGCAGCCACAGCAGCCACAGCAGCAGTCGCAGCAGGACCGGCCGCGGACCCAGGCCACGTACACCCCCGGCACCCAGCCCCATCACGCCCCCGACTCCCGGCCCGTGGTGGACCGGGGGCTGGCCGCCCTCGGGCGCAAGGCGCGGCGCGGCGAGCCGTTCGCCGCGCGGGCCGCGCGCGCCCTGCGGGTGAGCGTGTCCTCGTCGGCCGCGCGCGAGGTCGCCCGTACCACCGCGACCGCCGAGACGCTCCAGCAGCCGGTGACGACCGGCCGGCAGATCGCCGTCACCTCGATCCGGGGCGGCGCGGGCAAGTCGACCGTCGCGGCGCTGCTCGGCACCACGTACGCGCACTACCGCCAGGACCCGGTCCTCTTCGTCGAGGCCGACCCGTCGCTCGGCTCGCTGCCGCTGCGGCTCGGCGCCGAGTCGCTGCGGTGGACCACCGGTGACCTGGCGGGCATCATCGAGCCGCAGATGTCGCTGCTGGACATCACCGGCTATCTCGTCCAGCTCCCCGGCAACGCCTGGCTGCTGCCCGGCAGCCAGGGCCAGATCGGCGCGATGCTGGACAGCAGGGCGTACGAGCGGGTCATGGTCTCGCTGCGCCGCTACTTCGGCGTCACCGTCGTCGACTGCGAGACGCTGCCCGCCGAGGTCGCCCGGGTCGCGCTGTCCGCCGCCCAGGCCCGGGTGCTCGCCGCCCCCGCCACGCTGGAGGGCATCACCAGCACGTACGCGGTGCTCCAGTGGATGCAGTCGCTGCCCCGGCAGGTGATCGCCGGCACGGTCGTCGTGCTCAGCGAACTGGTGCCGCACCCCGGACTCGACCTCGCCGAGGCGGCGAAGAAGATCGAGGCCACCGGGGCGAGCGTCCAGGTGCTGCCGTACGACCGTCATCTGGCGGCCGGCGGCGAGATCCGCACCGAACTCCTGGCTCACGCGACCCGGGAGGCCGCCACCCGGCTCGCCGCCGATGTGTTCCGGCTCTCCCAGCAGCACCACTGATCACCGATCGGCAGCACCACCGGTCCCGATGCCGACCTGCCCCGACCCCGAGTGACGGACGACGATGAGTACCCGACTGATCCACCGCCCGGCCAGGACCACCCGGCCGCCGGCCGCCTCCGAGGCGCGCACCATCGAGGCACCGCCGAACCTGCCCGAGGGCAAGTCCGGAAACATCGCGATGTCGCTGTTGCCCGTCGCCGGTGTGATGTCCTCCGTCGTGATGATGACGGTCGTGCGCAACAGTCAGTTCGCAGGTCTCGGCGCGATCATCCTCGTCGTCACCGTCATCGGCTCGCTGGCACTGGTCTTCTCGCAGCGCGGCAAGGCCCAGCGCACCCGCCGTACCCAGCGCGAGGCCTATCTCGCGTATCTGGAGGACCTGCGCGAGGAGCTCTCCATCGAGGAGCGCCGGCGGGCCGAGCGGGCCGATGTGCTCAATCCGCCGCCGCACGCTCTGTACGACATAGTGCGCGACCCGGCCCGGGTCTGGGAGCGGCGCCGTCTCGACGGCGACTTCCTGCGGGTGCGCGTCGGCACGGGTGAGATGCCGGTGCGCGATCTGACGGTCGCCCAGCAGGGCTCGTCCGTCCTGTCGCCGCCCGACACCTTCATGCTCAACGAGGCGTCGGCGCTGATGGACCGGTTCCGTACCGGCACCGAACTCCCGCTGACCGTGCCGCTCGACCGGGTCGGCAACGTCAGTGTCATCGGCCCCCGCGAGGACTGCCTGCGCATCGCGCGCGCCCTGCTCGTCCAGACCGCCGCCACGCACGCCCCCGACGACGTCGCGATGGCGCTCGCCGTGCCCGGTGAGCGGCTGGCCGACTGGGAGTGGGCCAAGTGGATGCCGCATCTGCTCGACAGCGAGCAGTTCGACGGTCCGGTCGCGGCCCGCCGGATCGCCCCGTCCGCTCCCCAGCTCTCCCGCCAGATCGGTCCGGAGCTGCGCCGCCGCGCCTCGTACGCGGCCGAGGTGCGGCGCGGTCTGTCCGGCAAGGACGCGCTGTCCATGACGTCCCGGCTGCTCGTCGTCACCGACGGGCACGGCGAGGACGCCGTGGACCTGCCGCGCCCGGACGACGCGGTCGGCCTGCGCGAGATGGGCGTCAGCGTGCTGCACCTGCTGGAGCACCGGGTCCAGGAGCCGGGACACGTCAGCGTACGGATCACCGTCGACGGCGACTCGGTGGTCATCGAGGACCTGCGCGAGCAGGAACCGATCAGCGCCCACGGCACCGTGGACGAGGTCGGCATCCCGTTCGCCGAGGGGCTGGCCCGGATGCTGGCGCCGATGCGGCTGTCCGCCGAATCGCTCGTGGACGCCCCGCTGTCGGGCCCCGTCGACTTCGCCGACCTCCTCGGCATCGACGACGTGGCGCAGCTGGAGCTGTCGCGGATGTGGGCGCCGCGCGGCGAACGCGCCTTCCTGCGCGTGCCGATCGGCATCAGCGACTCCCACCAGCCGGTGCTCCTGGACCTGAAGGAGTCCTCCGAGCTGGGCATGGGACCGCACGGGCTGTGTGTCGGGGCCACCGGTTCCGGCAAGTCGGAGCTGCTGCGCACCCTGGTGCTCGCCCTGGTGGCCACGCATCCGCCGGAGGACCTCGCGCTGGTCCTGGTCGACTACAAGGGCGGTGCGACCTTCGCCCCGTTCGCGGAGCTGCCGCACGTGGCCGGGGTCATCACCAACCTGGAGAACCAGGCGGGCCTGGTCGAGCGGGTGCACGCCTCGCTCGCCGGTGAGGTCAAGCGCCGTCAGCAGGTGCTCAAGGACGCGGGCAATGTCGCCGACATCGGTGACTACGCGGCGCTGCGCGCGGACCGGCGGCCCGATCTGGATCCGCTGCCGCATCTGTTCGTGGTGATCGACGAGTTCGGTGAACTCCTCACCGCGAAGCCGGACTTCATCGACCTGTTCCTGTCCATCGGCCGGATCGGCCGCTCCATCGGTGTGCATCTGCTGCTGTCCAGCCAGCGCATCGAGGGCGGCAAGCTCAAGGGTCTGGACACCTATCTCTCGTACCGGCTCGGTCTGCGTACGTTCTCCGCCGACGAGTCGCGCACGGTCCTGGACACCACGGACGCCTTCCATCTGCCGCCGCTGCCCGGCTTCGGCTATCTGAAGGTGGACACCAGCCATTACGAGCGTTTCAAGGCGAGTTATGTCTCGGGCGCGTACCGGGGGCCGGTGCAGCGCGACGAGGAGCAGGACAGCGGGCCGCTGGCCCTGGAGTACGAGGCGTTCAACACCCTTGCCGAGCCGGTGGGTTCGGGCGAGGAGCCGAAGGTGCGGCGCCGGGAGACCGGGCCGACGGAGATGGGTGTGATCGTCGACCAGCTGCGGGAGGCGGCCGGTCCGGTGCGCCGGATCTGGCTGCCGCCGCTGCCCGGCGCGGTCGCCCTGGACAAGGTCGCGGGGCCGCTGGACGTGGGCCCGCGCGGGATGCAGCTGGCCAAGCGGCGCGGTCCGCTCCAGGTGCCGCTCGGCCTGCTCGACGACCCGACCAAGCAGTGGCAGGGCCAGTGGTACCTGGACCTCACGGTGGCGGGCGGGCACGCCGCGGTCATCGGCGGTCCGCAGACCGGCAAGACGACGCTGCTGCGTACGCTCGCGCTGTCGATCTCGCTGACCCACACCCCGCAGGAGGTCGGCGTCTACGGCCTCGACCTGGTCGGCGGCGGCCTCCAGGCCGTGTCGGGGCTGCCGCACGTCGGCGGTGTCGCCGGGCGGGCGGACCGGGAGCGCGCGGGGCGCACCGTCGAGGAGGTGCGGGGCATGCTCGCGGTCCGCGAGGACCTGTTCCGCGAGCACGCCATCGACTCCGTGGAGCAGTTGCGTTCGCTGCACGCGGCGGGCCGGCTGCCTCAGCTGGCCTCGGCCGAGATCGTGCTGATCATCGACGGTTTCGGTGCGCTGCGCGACGACTTCGACGAGCTGGACGACGCGGTCGTGGACATCCTCAAGCGCGGTGGCGGCTACGGCATCCACGTCGTCGCGGGCATGCTCCGCTGGAACGACGTGCGCATCGCCACCCAGTCGAACTTCGGTACCCGGGTCGAGCTGCGGCTCAACGACCCCAGCGAGTCCAGCATCGACCGCAAGCTCGCGCAGACCCTGTCGCCCGACGAGCCGGGCCGCATCCTCACCGACGGCAAGCTGTTCGCCCAGGTCGCGCTGCCCCGTACGGACGGTCTCGCGGACGTCTCGGACCTGGGCGCGGTCCTGGAACACACGGCCCGTACGGTCCGCGCCACCTGGAGCGGCGAGGTCGCCCAGCCGGTCCGGATCCTGCCGCACGTCCTGGAGCCGCATCTGCTGCCGGGCCCGGTCGCCGAGCCCAAGCGGGTGCCGATCGGCCTGGACCAGACGGCGCTGGCGCCCGCCGTGCTCGACCTGTTCCACCACGACCAGCACCTGCTGGTCCTGGGCGACAGCGAGTGCGGCAAGACGAACCTGCTGAAGACCGTGGCCGGCGGGCTGATCGAGCGCTACGGCGAGGACGAGCTGGTCTTCGCCGTCATGGACCCGCGGCGCGGGCTGCGCGGCGCGATCCCCGAGGAGTTCCGCGGCGGGTACGCGTACAACCCCAAGATGTGCGCGGGTCTGGCCGCCGGTATCGCCACCGAGCTGGAGAAGCGGCTGCCGGACGACCGGGCGGACACCGAGGACCTGGAGCCCGGCAGCTGGGGCAGCGGTCCGCGGATCGTGATCCTGGTCGACGACTACGACGTGCTGACCACCGCCGGTCAGTCGCCGCTCGACCCGTTCCTGCCGTACATCCCGTCCGCCGTCGACATCGGCCTGCACTTCGTGCTGACCCGCCGGGTCGCGGGCGCCTCGCGCGGCATGTACGACCCGCTGGTGCTGGGGCTGCGCGAGTCGGGGGCCTCGGCGCTCCTGATGTCGGGCGACCGCAGCGAGGGCCAGCTGTTCCCCGGTGTGTACGCCGCCCAGCAGCCGCCGGGCCGCGGGGTGTTCATCCGCAGGGGCCAGCCCAACCGCCTCATCCAGACCGTGTACACCGCGGAGTGACCCGCCGGGGCGCGGTCCCGTTTCCGCGGGCCGCGCCCCACCGCACATCCGCATCCGGACGAAGAAGGAACGGCCGACCACATGACCAAGGACGTCATCGCCCTCACCCCGCGCATGCCCGACCCGCTGACCGTGCTCGCGGGTCTGCTCGCGGGCGGCCCGGACAAGCTGGTGGGGACCACGGGCGAGGACGCCGTGGTGCAGCTCTGCGACGACCAGGGCCGGCCGCTCGTCTCCATCGAGGCGCCGCTGCTGGTGCAGGTAGCGGGCGAGGCCGAGCGGCTGCTCGGGGCCACCGCGCCGCCGGTTCCGTTCTGGTGGACGGAGGCCCGCGCCACCACCGGGGTCGAGGAGGCCGAGCTGCTCGCGGGCACCTTCGCGGCCCGGATCGCCACGCTGGCCGGCGGCTCCGCCTGGCCGCCGCAGGCCGCGCGTTCCCTCTCGGTGGTCAGGAGCGAGGGGGTGAGTGTCGCGCCGACGCCCGCCGCCGCGCAGCCCGCCGTGGACGCGCTCACCGACAAGGTGGCCGTCGTCATCCAGGACCGTCCGGTGGTCGCGATGACGGCCTGGCTCTCGGACGCGTTCCGGGCGGCGGCCAACGCCGAGCTGGGGCTCCAGATCGTGACCTCGCCGGGTGCCACCCTCTCCCCCGCGGTGCGCAACAGCCTCAGCGGCTGGCCGTCGCGCTGGGTGGTGCAGGACGAGCGGGACGGTTACTACGACGGTCTGTCCGGTGCCGTACTGCGCTGGCAGCACGGCATGTTCGCGACGGTCGAGTCGGCCGACGCCACCCCCGAGGACCCGCGCACGCCGGTGGCCGCCGCCTATCAGGAGGTCACGGACACCGGTGACCGGCAGCTGGCGATCTCGTTCCGCACGGTCCACCCGGCGGACGACCGGCTGGTGCTGGGCGGCGCCCTGGAGTCGGTGTGGCAGGAGCTGACGGGGCAGCCGCCGGCCGGGTGGGGCACCGCCGAGCCCGCCAACCTGCCGTGGTCGCTGCGCCGGCTGACGGATGTCGCCTTCGAGCGGGCGCCCGAGCCGACCTGGCTCGTGGTGGTCGGCAGCCCGGACCGGCCGGGACTGGCCACGGTCCGCGTCAGCCGTACGAAGGCGGGTGTGGAGGAGGACGTCACGCTGGCGTTCGGCTACGGGCCCGGCGAGGAGCCCCCGCTGGACGCCCTGCCCCGGGCGGCGGAGGTGCTCGCCACCCGTCACCATCTCCAGTCGATGCTGGTCCAGCTCCGCAGGGCCCGCCGTGACCTGGCGGTGCCGCCGCGCTTCGAGGGGCCCGGCGTTCCGCTGGCGTTCGTGCTCGGCGCGGAGGAGGTGCGCGAGATGCCCGGTGACCGGGCCCGGCGCACCCCGCTCTCCGAACCGCCGGTACAGCTCGGTCCGAGGTCCCGTCCGGCGCTGTACTACCCGCTGCCGGGCGACCCGTCCGACCTGTCCGGCTGGCAGGACTTCGAGCGGCTGATGCGGCATCTGAAGGGTGCCTGAGCGCTACGGGACGGCGGGCGCGACAGTACGCGGGGTGATTTGGCAAGGCCGCGTGACAGGGCGAGGCAGGGCGGAGCGGCGTAAAATCGTCTGCGCGGCGGGCCGCTCCGGCGTGTCCTGCGCCGACCGTCGCCCTGTACAACTGGTCAGCTGTAGCCCAGAGATGCTCATTCGTTTCTGACGATCAAGCAGTTTCGGTCACAAATGGCTTCCCTCTTTCCCCCACAGGGGGTTGACTGGGCGTTACACATGGTGATGCCACCGTCCTGAGCCGAGGGCGATTGCCACCGCGGGCCCACGGACCCGGCCCCGATGCCCCCACCCCCGGCGGAGGAGAGTGAGCAGGGATGACTGCCTCGTCCCGCACGGCGAGCCTCTGGCCGGGGTCGGTGGATGCGGGCGGCCCGTCCCCCGATGCGTACCCGGCTCCGAGACGCGAGTCCGGCCGGTCACCCGTTCGTATCGTTCATCCGAATCGTTTCGACGAGGGGCACCAATGAGCCAGATTGCGCTGCCAGCGTTTCATATGCCGTTCCAGAGCACCGGATGCAATCCCGGCATCGAGGAGACCCGGAAGGCCGCGTGGGAATGGGCCGAATCCAATGGTCTGGTGCTCTCCCCGGTGGCCCGGAAGAGAATGATCCGGACCCGGCCCGAACTCTGGATATCCCTCATCTTTCCCACTGCTCCGCAGCAGCATCTCGATCTCTTCTGCCAGTGGCTCTTCTGGGCCTTCCTCGTCGACGACGAGTTCGACGACGGGCCCGCCGGACGCGATCCGCGCATGTGCGAGGCGGCGATCGACCGGCTGGTCGCCGTGCTCGACGGCGGCCCGCCGCGCGGCGCCATGGAGCGCGCGCTCGTGGGGCTGCGCTCCCGCACCTACCGGGACCGCTCGGCGCACTGGATCAGGCAGTTCCGGCGGGACACGGTCGCCTGGCTGTGGACCTACTACGCCGAGGCCGTGGAACGGGCCGCCGGGCAGGCACCGACCCGGAGCGAATTCGTGAAGCACCGCCGGGACTCGGTGGCCATGCAGCCCTTCCTGGACCTCCATGAGATCACCGCCGAGATCGACCTCCCGGAATCCGCCCGCAGCCTGCCCGCGTACATCGCCCTGCGCAATGCGGTGACCGATCATTCGGGACTCTGCAACGACATCTGCTCCTTCGAGAAGGAGGCGATGCTCGGATACGAGCACAATGCGGTGCGCCTCATCCAGCGCGATCGCGACTGCACGCTCCAGGAGGCCGTCGACGAGGCCGGGGCGCAGCTCGCACAGATCGCGCAGCGGGTGCAGCGCGCCGAGAAGGAGCTGATCGAGGAGATCGAGGCGGCCGGCATCCAGGGCCCCACCCGGACCGCGCTGGAGCGGTGCGTGCAGGACTACCGGGGGCTGGTCCGGGGCGACTTCGACTACCACGCCCGCGCGGAGCGCTACACCCGCCCCGATCTCGTCGAGGTCGACGAGCGGGACTCCATGTCGGAGCACTTCGCCGCCTGATCCGCCGTCGGCACGGCGCGGGAGCCGCGACCGGGGGCCCGGCAACGGCCTCCGGTCCCGCGCGGTGGACCCGCCACGGCACGGCTCCCGGAGGCTGCCGGGTGGCCTTCGGCCGGAAAGCGGACGCGGTCCGGTGCGTGCGCTTCCGAGGCGCCGGGATGTTCTCGTAGCGAAAGAGCCGCCAGGACATCCCGGCAGCACCGGAAGCGTGCGTGCCGGGGCCCGGCCGCCCGGCCAGAGGTCACCCGCAGGCCTCTCAGCCCCCCGGCGCCCCTTCGCCGTCACCGGCCAGCAGCGGCAGCGCCCGCAGGGCCAGCGCCCATCCCAGCCGCACCTCGCCCGACTCGGCGTCGCAGCCGGTGAGTTCGGCGATCCGGCCGATCCGGTTGAGGACCGTGTTGCGGTGGCAGTAGAGCAGTTCGGCCGCCCGCGCCGCCGAGCAGCCGCTGTCGAGCCAGACCCGGAGCGTGCCGAGCAGCACCTCGCGTTCGGCCGCCATGTCCAGGACGCCGCCCAGCCGGGTGCCCACGATGCGCTCGGCGATCTCCGGACGGCCGACCAGCAGCACCTCCGCGAGCCGGTCGTCGAAGGCTGCCGCCCCACCGCTCTTGGCGGGCAGCGTGCGCAGCGCCTGCTCGGCGAGCCGCAGCGCCCGGCCGGCCCGGGCCAGCCGGTCGAACTCCGGCGAGACGCCCGCGGTGGCGCCGGTGCGGTGGCGCAGCAGGTCGAGCAGTACGCCGCACTCCCCCGCGGCCAGCCGCACGATGCCCGCGTACCGGCCCGACCGGGGGCACCAGAAGGACCAGATGCCGTGCTCGTCGAGGACGGGTGCCGGGTTGGGCGGCGCGGCCGGGTCCTGGGCGGCGACGACGATGACGTACCGGTCCTGGACCGGCACGCCCAGCGCGGCGGAGGCGGCCGCCGCGACCGCCGGATCGTCGCCGTGCCCGTCGAGCAGGGCCTCGAAGAGGGCGACGCGGCGGGTTTCCTGCCTGCCCTGCATCTCCAGTTGGGTCAGCCGGTACGAATCCGCCATCACCAGTGAGTAGCGGTCGATGGTCTCCCAGACGGCGCCCGCCATGTCCAGTTCGGTGTCCCGGTCGCCCGCCGCCCCGTGGGCCTGCCGCGTCCCGCGCGTGGCCCGCAGGTGCTCGGCCATCATCTGCCACATCACCCGGCCACCGCGCCGGTAGGCCTGGAGCACGGTGTCCATCGGTACGCCCTGCTCCGCGCGCCGCCGCCCCGTCTCGCGCGCCGCCTGCTCGGCGTCCCCGCCGGACATCAGCCCGCCGAAGTCCTCCAGCGCGCGCAGCAGGTTGTCGCGGCAGATCCCCCAGAGGTCGTCCCGGCTGACGGGCGAACCGGAGGCGTACGTGCCGCTGTGCGCGTGGATGTCGTCGACGACCCGCCGGGTCAGTTCGTCGATCCCGGGGAGCAGGGCGACCGCCAGGGCCCGCCGCAGCTCGCCGTCGCCGCCCTCGGGACGGGGTTCTCCGGCGTGCGGGGTCCGGGCACCCGGGTTCTGCGCCATGACCGAAGGTTAACGCCCGCGCGTTAGGCGGATGCCGCGCCATGTACCGCGCCGCGTGGCCGCTGCCCAGGTCAAGGGTGCGCATGGTGGGCAACTGCACATTGTGCGGAGCGGGGATACGGCCGATTCTGGGCAGGCCAGCCGTGTGAACACCGTGTTTCCTGGAGCCTGTCATGTTTCTCAGCGTCGCGACCGTCCTGGGTGAGTCGGCCCGCAAGCACCCCGACGGGGTGGCCGTGGTCGATTCGGGCAACCGGATCAGCTATCACGAGCTGTGGGCGGGGGTGCTGCGCTGCGCGGGCGCGCTGCGGGCGTCCGGGGTCCGGCCGGGCGACCGGGTCGCGGTGCTGCTGCCCAATTCGGCGGACTTCCTGTACGCGTACTACGGCGCGCTGGCCGCCGGGGCGACGGTGGTGCCGGTGCACGGGCTGCTGGTGGCCGAGGAGGTGGCGTACGTGCTGCGGCACAGCGGATCCGTCGCCCTGATCAGCGGCGGTCCGATGTGGCCGGTCGCCGAGGAGGGGGCCCGTGCCGCGGGCGTCCGGGCCGTGCGGGGTCTGCCGGAGGGCGGCGAACCGCTGACCGCGCCGGAGCCCGCGGCCCCCGAGGACGTCGCGGTGATCCTGTACACCAGCGGCACGACCGGGCGGCCCAAGGGGGCGCTGCTCACCCACCTCAACATCGTGCTGAACGCCTCCGTCAGCGCCCACGACCTGCTGCGGCTGAACAGCGACGACGTGGTCCTCGGCTGTCTGCCGCTGTTCCACAGCTACGGGCAGACCTGCGCGATGAACGCGACGCTGCGGGCCGGGGCGACGCTCGTCCTCATGCCGCGCTTCAGCGGCGCGGGCGCGCTGGAGCTGCTGGCCACCGAAGGCGTGAGCGTCTTCATGGGCGTACCGACGATGTACCACGCCCTGGTCGAGGCGGCGCAGGCCTCCCCGGCCGGCCGGACCACACTGCGCGCGGCCGTCTCCGGCGGGGCGGCGTTGCCGGTGGCCGTGCTCGAACGCTTCGAGGCCGCCTTCACGACACGGGTCCTGGAGGGCTACGGGCTGACCGAGACGTCCCCGGTCGCCACCTTCAACCAGCCGGAGTTCGGCCTGCGCCCCGGCACGGTCGGCCACCCCGTGTGGGGCGTGGAGATCGGGGTGGCGGACGCGGCGGTGGAGGATGCCGTGGTGATGCTCGCGGACGGCGACGTCGGCGAGGTCGTGGTGCGCGGCCACAACGTGTTCGCCGGGTATCTCGACGATCCGGAGGCGACGGCCGCGGCGGTGGTCGACGGCTGGTTCCGCACCGGGGATCTCGGGGTCCGGGACGAGGACGGCTTCCTGAGCATCGTCGACCGGAAGAAGGACCTGGTCATCCGGGGCGGCTTCAACATCTATCCGCGCGAGGTCGAGGAGGTGCTGGTCCGCCACCCGGCGGTCTCCGAGGTCGCGGTGATCGGGGTGCCCGACGAGACGCGCGGCGAGGAGATCTGCGCGGTCGTCGTGCTGCGGGCCGGTACGGGGGCGGTGACCGCGCAGGAGCTGATCGACTGGTCCAAGGAGCGGCTCGGGCGGCACAAGTACCCGCGGATCGTGCGGTTCACCGAGGCGCTGCCGCTGGGGCCGACCGGCAAGGTCCTCAAGCGGGCCCTGACGGCGGGCTCCGCCTGACGCCACCGGCGTCTGCCGTTCACCCGACAGGGCCGGTCCGGGTCGGCGCGGCCCCGGACCGGGTACGTATCGAAGCACCGGCACCGGTGGCCGCCGTCCGCGCCGGCGCCGTCCGCGACCGCACCGCAGAAGGGCTGGACCTCATGTCTGCCGTACCCGCTCCGATACCCGGGACGTCTCCCCGGGTCAGCACGGTCCACGGGGCGGTGCGCGGCACGCTGGAGCAGGGTGTCGCCGTGTTCCGCGGCATTCCGTACGCCGCCGCCCCGGTCGGCGCCCTGCGCTTCGGGGCGCCCGTTCCGCCCGAGCCCTGGGAAGGGGTACGGGACGCGGTGGCGTTCGGGCCGACCGCGCCGAAGCGGCCGTACGACCCGCCGCTGGACCGGTTGCTGCCCGACCCCGACGTGCCGGGCGACGACTGCCTCAACCTCAATGTGTGGACCCCGTCCCCGGACGCCACCGGGCTGCCCGTCATCGTCTGGATCCACGGCGGTTCGCTGCTGCACGGCTCGTCGGCGGTCCCGCTGTACGACGGGACCGCGTTCGCCCGGGACGGGGTGGTCCTGGTGTCGGTCAACTACCGGCTCGGCGTCGAGGGGTTCGGGGTGCTCCCGGACGCGCCCGCCAACCGGGGACTGCTCGACCAGATCGCGGCCCTGACCTGGGTGCGGGACAACATCGCGGCGTTCGGCGGCGATCCGGACCTGGTCACGGTGTGCGGCGAGTCGGCGGGGGCGATCAGCATCGGCGCCCTGCTGGCCGCACCTCGGGCCCGGGGGCTGTTCCGGCGGGCGGTGCTGCAGAGCGGTGCGCCGACCGCGCTGCCGCCGGGCGCGGGCGCCCAGCGCACCACGGAGCTGATCGCCGGGCGGCTCGGGGTCGCGGCGACGGCGGAGGCGCTGGCCGCGGTGGACCCGGCCGCGCTGCTGGCCGCGCAGACCGAGGTGACGGCCGGCGGCTCCCCGCTGACCGGCGGGAACTCCTTCCAGATCGTGGTGGACGGCGAGCTGCTGCCCCGCGATCCGCTGGAAGCGCTGCTGGACGGCGCCGCGTCCGGTGTCGATCTGCTGCTGGGCTCGAACAGCGAGGAGTACCGGCTCTGGTTCGTGCCCAGTGGTCTGACGGAGCGGCTGTCCTCGTTCAAGCTCCGGCTGGCCCTGCTGAAGTTCAAGGTGCCGGGCGCCACGGCGCGTACGTACCGGGCGAACCGGCCGGGTGCCACGCCGGGTGAGCTGCTCGGCGCGCTCGCCACCGATCTGCTGCTGCGGGTTCCGCTGAACCGGCTGGCCGACGCCCATGCGGACGGGCCGGGAAGCACCCATGTCTACGAGTTCGGCTGGCCGTCCCCGGTGCTGCGGCTGGGCGCCTGTCACGCGCTGGAGATCGGCTTCGTCTTCGACACCCTGGACCGGCCCGACGCGGTGGCGCTGACCGGTCCGGACGCCCCGCAGGAGCTGGCCGACGCGATGCACGCGGCGTGGGTGGCGTTCGCGGTGTCCGGCGACCCCGGCTGGCCGGGGTGGGACGACTCGCGCCCGGTGATGGGCTTCGGCCCCGGAATGCCGGCCGTGGTGCGGGCCCCGCGCGACGCGGAGCTGCGCGGCTGGTCGCCGTACCGCGAGAGCGCCTGAACGGCGGCCCCCCGGCCCGCGGGCCGGGGGTCCAACGCGGTGCTCAGTTCTGCGCCGCCCAGAACTCGTCGAACGTGAGCAGCCCGTCGCCGTTGGCGTCGTGCGAGTTGATGACGGCCTGGGCCACCGGCTCGGTGACGTAGGGGTCGCCGAGCTGCGCCATCACGCTCTTGTACTCGGCGGCCGATATCAGCCCGTCGCCGTTCAGATCGAACCGCTCGAATGCCTTGCGCGCCGACTCGATGTCCGCCACGGTTCCGCCCCTTCGTAATGCCTGATCAATGCCTGACCAATGCCTGACTGACGGGTGCCAGATTAACGGTCGCGACGGATGGCGGTCGCGGCGGCCGGTCGCCGATCATGGGCGGCAGGCCCGCCGTCCGGCGGACCACGGCCCGGACGGGGGAGCGGAAGGCTCATGGACGAGGTACTGGCACGGATTCTGGCGGCCGCGGCGGGCGGCCGCTTTCCCCCGCCGGACGGGTCGACGACCGTGGTGCGGCAGCCCTCGGCCCGGGACGCGGGAGTGCTGGCGTTCACCGCGCACTCGGTGGTCTTCACCGACGAGGACCCGGACTGGGTGCGGTCCGTGCTGGCCGGCACCCCCGGCGACGCGCTCGCCGCGACGATGAATCCGTACTTCCTGGGCGCGCTCATGGCCCGCAGCGGCCGGCACATGAACACCGTCGATCTGCTGACGGCCGCGCCCGCGCTGCCCGGTGGTCCAAAGATCGCGCTGCGGGAGATCGAGGATCCGGAGCATCCTCGGGTGGCGCGGGCGATGAGGTACCGCGACGAGGTCCGGGTCTGGGCCGCCGACGGCGGTGTGGTGATCCTGGGCCGGGGCGTCGCGGGCCGCTGGGAGACCGCGGTCGAGGTGGCCGAGGAGTCCCGCGGCCGGCGGCTGGGCGAACGGCTCGCGCGGGCGGCCCGGCACCTGGTGCCGGACGCGGTGGTGTGGGCCCAGCAGTCGCCGGGGAACGCCCGCAGTGTGCGGACGTTCCAGGCGGCGGGCTACCGGCCGGTGGGCTCGGAGGCCCTGCTGATCGCGGGGTGAGCGGCCTGCAGGGCCGTGGCGCGCGGTGGCCCGGCGGTCAGCGGAAGACGCCGGTGTGGCCGAGCGAGTACCGGCCCGGCTGCGGGTAGACGGCGAGTCCGTGCGGGCCGCTGCCCACCGGGATGCGGGCGAGCTGCTTGCCGGTGGCGGTGTCGATCGCGTACACCTCGGCGTTGTAACGTCCGCTCAGCCAGAGGACCTTGCCGTCCGCCGAGACCCCGCCCATGTCGGGGCTGCCGCCGCCGGGCAGCCGCCATTTCTTCGCCAGCTTGCGCTGCGCGAAGTCGAAGACGGAGATGCTGCCCTCGCCGCGGTTGGAGATGTACATCTCCTTGGAGTCACGGCTGACGTAGAGGCCGTGGGCTCCCTTGCCGGTGCGCAGCAGCTTCGGGGTGGTGAACTTCCTTCCGTCCAGTACCCAGATCCCGTCGGCGATCATGTCCGCGATGTAGAACGTCCCGCCGTCCGGCGACAGTTTGACGTCCTGCGGCATCGCGCCCTTGAGCGGCAGCTTCTGCTGGGCGACGACCTTCATCTTCGCGGTGTCGACCTTGAGGAGTTCGCCGGAGAACTCGCAGGAGACGATGAAGTACCGGCCGTCGGGGGTGAAGTCGGCGTGGTTGACGCCCGCGCAGTCGACCGGGACGGTCTTGGCCGTCTTCATGGTGTGGGCGTCGCGGAAGACCAGCTGACGGTCCATCGAGGCCATCACCACGGCGTACTTGCCGTCCGGGGTGAAGTAGAGGTTGTACGGGTCGGAGACCGGCACCGTGCGGCCGGTCTTCCCGGTGGCCGGGTCGATGGCGGTGAGGCTGTCGCCGATGTCGTTGTTGACCCAGAGGGTCTTCAGGTCCCAGGACGGGACGACGTGCTGCGGCTGGCGGCCGACCTTGATGGTTCTGATGACCTTGTACGTCGCGGGGTCGATCACGGTCACGGTGTCGGAGTTGGTGTTGGGGACGTACACCCGGGACGGGAAGTCCTTGACGGCCGGTGACAGCTTTCCCGGCCGGTCGGCGGAGTAGACGTCCTTGGCGTCGAGCACCGGGGGCATTCCGGGGAGCCCCGGCGGTGCGGGCGGGGTGAGGCGTTCGGGCTCGACGGGTGGCGCGGCGGCCTCGCTGCCGACGGCCTGGACGTTCGCCTTCTCGGCCGAGGTGCCGCAGCCGGTGAGTACGGCCAGCAGCACGCCCCCGAGCAGGGCCGCGGTGTGCTTGGTGGAGGGAGACATCAGGTCAGCAGCTCCGTGGTCGTCACCGCGCGCAGTCGGCGGCGGTCGATTTCGGTGAGGAGGAGAGGCAGGGCGGCGACCGTGTCCGCGTAGCCGAAGTGCAGGCTCACCACCGATCCGTTGCGGATCTCCCCGGCCACCTTGCGGGTGACGGCCGCGGCGCCGGGAGAGGTGAAGTCGAGGGAGTCCACGTCGTAGGAGAGGACGTGCGGGTAGCCCGCCCGGGCGGCCAGCCGCTGGACGAGCGGGGTGGCGTACCGGGTGCGTGAGGGCCGGAACCAGGTGCCGATGGAGCCGGTGAGTCTGCGCAGCCGCTGGGCGCAGCCGTCGATCTCCGCGTACGCCTGGGCCTCGCCCATCGTGGAGATGTCCACGTGGTGCTGGGTGTGGTTGCCGAGTTCGTGGCCGCCGTCGAGGATGCGCCGGGCCATCGTGGGGTGTTCGTCGAGCCAGCTGCCGACGGCGAGGACGGTGACTTTGACGTGTGCCCGTTCGGCCTCGGCGAGCACGGTGCGGGCGACGGCGGGGTCGCCCTGGCCGTGGAAGGTGAGGGCGACGCGGGCACGGTCGCGGGGGCCGTGGTCGATCTGGACCGGCTGTCCGGGGAAGCGGTGCGGTCCGGGGGCGGGGGACGGCGGCCGGGTGGTCGCGTCGGCGGGGCGCTTCGGGCTCACCGTGCCGGTGACGGTCGTGGCCGGTGGGCCGGCGGTGTCGTGGTCCGCGCATCCGGTGAGGACACCCGCGAGGGCGGCCCCTGCTCCCGCGCGCAGGGCGCTGCGGCGGGGCACCGGAGTGTCGGAGGCGTTCATGTGCAGACACAGTAGGGGCGGAACGAGGAGAAAATAACAATTTAGACATATGGGCGAAGCGAATGAATCGCTCACCGAATCCCATAAATATTCATACTTTTGCAGGCAAGTGACCCATCACACCTGCGATTCACCTTGGAAATGTCTGACTATGACAGCGAATGTCCCACTTGAGGCTTTGGCGAAGAGGTCGCCCGTCTGCCATAGTCGGTCACACGACCGCATGACCCGAGCCCGGTCGTCACAAGCGGCCGTGAACACACCCCCCATTTCACGGCCCCCACACAGCAGCCCCCGAAGCGCCCCACCACGGCGGACCGGGGGCTGCTGTGCGTCCGGGCACCGGCCGGGGTCAGCGGTCGGAGATCCGCATCTCGAACCAGGTGGTCTTGCCCCGCGGCAGCAGATCCACGCCCCAGCGGTCGGAGAGCTTGTCGACGAGGAAGAGGCCCCGCCCGCTGACGTCCATCTCCTGGACCGGCATCAGGCAGGGCAGCCCGCGCGAGGGGTCGCGCACCTCGATCCTGATCCAGCCCCGGCGGCGCAGCATCCGTAACCCGAACACCCGGGCGCCGGTGTGGCGCACCGCGTTGCCGACGAGCTCCGAGACGAGCAGCACGGCGTACTCGGCGGTCTGCGGGGAGAGCGCCCACTGGCGCAGCACCACGCACGAGGTGAGCCGGCGGGCGGTGGCCGCGGACTCCGGACGGGAGGGCAGCCGGACTTCGCCCTCCGCCGGATTTCCGAACAACTCCAGCGCCTTGAACGCCTGTTCGTCCTCGACGACCGGCATCCAGCGCGCCGCTGTCGCACCACCGTGCGGTCGCGGCTGTTCCACACCCTCCAGGCCCGCCATGGAGACCATCATGGCCGCAAGACGGGTGCCCCGTGGCCGTTCCGGAGGAATCCGCCCCCCGGAACACACCGTTCCGTGAGTGTCGTCAGGCATATGCCGGTGGCAGAATGCGACCTGCCAAAGCCCCGCTGACCTGCGTGAACACCCCCTCGGATGGCGGTTGACCGGGCCATCGGGGAGCCGGACCCCAAGGTTGCCCCAAGGCCCAGCCAATCCGCCCGCACGGATGAACGCGCGTCAGTCTGTGCCCAACTGGCGTTCGGTCAGAGGAATTTGGCCTTGCCCGGTCCCTCTTCGACGAAGCTGCGCATTCCGCGCTCCCGGTCCTCGGTGGCGAACAGTCCGGCGAACCAGTTCCGCTCGATCGTGAGCCCGGTGTCGATGTCCGTCTCCAGGCCGGCGTCGATGGATTCCTTGGCGGCACGCAGCGCCAGCGCCGGCCCCTTGGCCAGCCCGGCGGCCCAGGCGTGCGCCTGCTCGTACACCTCTGCGGCGGGCACCACCCGGTCCACCAGACCGATCGTCAGGGCCTCCTCGGCCCGCACGTGGCGGCCGGTGAAGATCAGGTCCTTGGCCCGGGACGGGCCGATCAGCCGGGCCAGGCGCTGGGTGCCGCCCGCGCCCGGGATCAGCCCGAGCAGGATCTCGGGCTGGCCCAGCTTGGCGTTGTCGCCGGCGATGCGGAAGTCGGCGCAGAGCGCCAGCTCGCAGCCGCCACCCAGCGCGTAGCCGGTGACGGCGGCGACGACCGGCTTGGGGATCCTGGCCACCGCGGTGAAGGAGTCCTGGAGCGCCTTGGACCGAACGACCATCGCCGTGTGGTCCATCGCCTGCATCTCCTTGATGTCCGCGCCCGCCGCGAACACCTTCTCGCCGCCGTAGAGGACCACGGCGCGCACGTCGTCGCGCCGGGTCGCCTCCTCGGCGAGTTCACGCAGCCGGTCCTGGGTGGCGACGTCCAGGGCGTTCATGGGCGGGCGGTCCAGCAGGATCGTGCCGACGCCGTCGCGTACTTCGAGGTTTGCGGTCATGAGAGGCAGGTTAGACCGACCGGCAACTGGGGGGTGGGAGAAGGAGCGGGACTGGGTGCGTGCGACTGCAAGGCGGAGGATTGAGGCATGGCGGAGCCATGGTGATTGACGACAACGCCGCAGACGCGCGTGCCCAGCCCCGCGACGCCGCCCCCCAATTGCCGGTCGGTCTCAACTGCCGCTAACACGAGCGGGCCCGGTGCTGTTGGTCACAGCACCGGGCCCGCTCCGTACGGCTTGCGCGAAGGACTACTTGGTCCACTCCGACCAGGACATGTTCCAGCCGTTGAGGCCGTTGTCCGGCTGGATCGTCTTGTCGTGCGAGTTCTTCACGACCACGACGTCACCGATGAGCGAGTTCTCGAAGAACCAGCCCGCCGAGGTCGTCTTGCTCCAGGCGCCGCGCTCGTCCTGCAGACCGACACAGCCGTGGCTGGTGTTGGTCGAACCGAAGATGCCGGACGCGCCCCAGTAGTTGCCGTGGATGAAGGTGCCCGAGGTGGACAGACGCATCGCGTGCGGCACGTCCTTGATGTCGTACTCGCCGCCGAAGCCGACGGTGTCACCGTTCATCCGGGTCACCTTGAGCTTCTCGCTGATGACCATCTGACCGTTGTACGTGGTGGTCGCCGGGGCGCCCGCCGAGATCGGGATGTCCTTGATCTGCTGATCGTCGCGGACGACCTTCATCCGGTGGGTGTTCGCGTCCACCGTGCTGACCTGCTTGCGGCCGATGGTGAAGGAGATCGTCTTGGCCTGCTTGCCGTAGACACCGGGGCGTCCCTCGACACCGTCGAGGTTGAGCTTCACGGTCACCTTGGTGCCCGCGGCCCAGTAGTCCTCGGGGCGGAAGTCGAGCCGGTCGTTGCCGAACCAGTGGCCCTCGACCGGGACGTCCGGCTCGGCCGTCACCTTGATGGCCTTCTCGACCGCCTCCGGGTCGGTGATGCCGCGGGTGAAGTGGATCGAGACAGGCATCCCGACGCCGACCGTGGAACCGTCCTCCGGGGTGTACTGCCCGATGAAGGTGTTCTGCGGGACCAGCGTGGTGAAGCTGGTGTCCTTGGCCGACTCAAGGCCCTTGGAGTCCTTGGCGACCGCGTGGACCTTGTACTTGGTCGCGGCGGCCAGATGCTGGTCCGGGGCCCAGCTCGCGCCGTCGGCCGCGATCTTGCCCGCGACCTCGGTGCCCTTGGGGTCGGAGACCTTGACCGTGGTCAGCTTCCCCTGGTCGGCCGAGACCTTCAGCGCCCCGTTCGTCGCGACGGAGTCCGCGCCGTCCTTCGGCGCGACGGTCACCACGGCCTGCGAGGCCGAGGTGTCCTCGGCCTTCCCCGCGCCGCCCTTGCCGCCGCCCGCGTCGTCTCCCCCGCCGCACGCCGTCACCAGCAGCAGCAGTGCGCCCATCACCAGAGCCAACAGTCCGGTGGACCCTCGCCCGCCCCGTACGCCGTTCGCCCCGGCCGATGTCCCCGATATCGGCTGCCCGTTCAATGTGGTCGTCTCCCCTCACACGGCCTGGCCCCGCCAAGGCCCCGGGAGCCCGAAGGCTCCTCCCCCGCGCGCTGCATATGCACGCTCAGCGAAAGATAATCACACCGGCCGTGTGGAAATGACCCCCCGGATGTCACCGTTCAGTCCCAAGTTGTCCCGGGACTTCTGCCAGGTGGCACGGGACTCCGGGGGCGGGGCGGCCCGACGGGGCCTCAGCGCAGGGCGGAGCCGGCCCTCCACCGGTTCCAGTCGAGATTCCAGCCGCCGAGCCCGTTGTCCGGTGCGACCTTCTTGTCCTCGGAGTTGACGACCTCGACCACGTCGCCGATGAGCGTGCGCTCGTAGAACCGGCCGGCCGGGGTGTCGTCGCCGCCGCCCCGTACGTCCTCCAGCCCGACACAGCCGTGGCTGACGTTCTCCGAGCCGAAGATGCCCTCGTCCGACCAGTAGTTGCCGTGCAGGAAGGTGCCGGAGTCGGTGAGCCGGATGGCGTGCGGGACGTCCTTGATGTCGTACTCGCCGCCGAAGCCGACCGTGCGGCCGTCCATCCGGGTCACTTCACGCATCTCGCTGACCACCATCTTCCCGTTGTACGTGGTCGTCTTGCCCGCGGCGCCCGCCGTGATCGGAATGGTGGAGACGAGTTCCCCGTCGCGGCGCACCTCCATGGTGTGCGCGGCCGCGTCGACCAGGGACGACTGCGAGCGGCCGATCTCGAAGACGACCTTCTTGTCCTGGGTTCCGTACACGTGCGGCGCGCCCTCCACGTCGCGCAGCGCCATGTCGACGGTCACCTCGGTGCCCGGCTTCCAGTACGTGGCGGGGCGGAAGTCGAGCCGGTCCGCGCCGAACCAGTGCCCCACCACCTCGACCGGCGGTACGGCCGTCACCCCGATGGCCTTCTGGACGGCCGCGCGGCGGGTGACCGGCCGGCTGAAGCGGAAGGAGACGATCATCCCGGTGCCCACCGTGGACCGGTCCTCCGGCCTGAAGTTGCCGATGAAGCGGTGTTCGGGCACGAGCGTGGTGAAGGTGGTGTGGCGGGTGGTGCGGTTGCCCGAGCCGTCCACGGCCACCGCGTCCACGGTGTACTCGGCGCCGAGCCTGACCCGCCCCTCGCTCCCCCGGGGCTCCCAGGAGCGCCCGTCCCGCGCGATGTCGCCGGGCACCGCCCGGCGCCGCGCGCCCTCGGTCCGGGTCACCTCGACGCTCCGCAGCCGCCCGCCGGGGACCTTCACCGCGAGCCGCCCGTCCGGGCCGATGTTCTTGGCCCCGTCCCGCGGGGTGACCTGGATCCCGCCCTGCGGCGGGCCCGCCGACCCGCCGAAGATCGATCCGGTGCCGGTGCAGCCGGTCAGTACGGCCAGTACGACGAGCAGTCCCGCCCATGTCGGCGCGGCGGCCCTGCCCGCCACCGCCCTCTTCGCTACGTGGTTCACGCCCTCCCAACGACGGGGCCGGTCGCGGGAAACGTGAGTGCGGGCGCCCGGGTGGGCAGAGAACAGGGGGAGGACCACCCTTGGGGAGCCGCGGCCGGGGCGCGGTGCGCTCCTTTCCGGTGCCGGTCCCCACGAGCCCCGGGAGGCGATCAGGTGTCGGGCGCAGCCGAGCAGGAGGCAGTGCGGGAGCCGGGTACGGCCGCCGGGCGCCGGGTCGCACGGGGGCGGTCGCCCGCCGTGTGGCCCGGCGCCCCGACCCCGCTGGGGGCCCGTTTCCGGGTCGGCCCCGACGGAGTCGCGGGCACCAACTTCGCGCTCTGGGCCGGTGGTTCGGACTCCGTCGAGCTGTGTCTCTTCGACGAGGACGGGACCGAGCGCCGGTTCGCGCTGACCGAGCTGACCCATGAGATCCGGCACGGCTTCGTACCGGGAGTGCGGCCGGGGCAGCGCTACGGCTACCGGGTGCACGGCCGCTGGGATCCCTGGACCGGGGCCCGCTGGAATCCGGCGAAGCTGCTCCTCGATCCCTACGCCCGGGCGGTCGACGGCACTTTCACCCTTCCGCCGGAGGTGTACGGCCATGTGAGGGACTGGCCGCAGCAGCAGGTCGCCGACACCGTCCGCGACGAACGGGACTCCGCTCCGCACGTTCCCAAGGGGGTCGTGGTCCATGACGACGACGACTGGGCCGAGGACCACCGGCCGAAGACCCCGTGGGCGGACTCCGTCATCTACGAGCTGCATGTGCGCGGCTTCACCGAGCGGCATCCCGGCATCCCCGAGGAGCTGCGGGGCACGTACGCCGGTCTCGCCCATCCGGCGGCCGTCGGGCATCTGCTGCGGCTCGGGGTGACGGCGGTGGAGCTGCTGCCGGTGCACCAGTTCGCCCACGAGGACCATCTGCTGAGGCGCGGTCTGCGCAACTACTGGGGCTACAACTCGATCGGCTACTTCGCCCCGCACGCCGACTACTCGGCGAGCGGCACGGCGGGCGGCCAGGTCGGCGAGTTCAAGCGGATGGTCCGGGCGCTGCACGACGCGGGGATCGAGGTGATCCTCGACGTGGTCTACAACCACACGGCGGAGGCGGGCGAGCTCGGTCCGATGCTGTCGCTGCGCGGCATCGACAACCGCGGCTACTACCGCCTCCAGCCCGACGCCCGCCGCTACGCCGACTACACGGGCTGCGGCAACACCCTGCACGTGGTCCAGCCGCACGTACTGCGGCTGATCACCGACTCGCTGCGCTACTGGGTGACGGAGATGGGCGTCGACGGCTTCCGCTTCGACCTGGCGGCCGCGCTGGCCCGCTCGATGCACGACGTGGACATGCTCTCGCCGTTCCTCGCGGTGATCGCCCAGGACCCGGTGCTGCGCCGGGTGAAGCTGATCGCCGAGCCGTGGGACGTCGGCAGCGGCGGCTATCAGGTGGGCGCCTTCCCGCCGCTGTGGACCGAGTGGAACGACCGCTACCGGGACGCCGTGCGGGACTTCTGGCGCGGCGCCCTGCCCGACGTACGGGACCTGGGCTACCGGCTGACCGGGTCCAGCGATCTCTACGCCTGGGGCGGCCGGCGCCCGTACGCCTCGGTCAACTTCGTCACCGCGCACGACGGCTTCACCCTGCGCGACCTGGTGAGCTACGAGCAGAAGCACAACGAGGCCAACGGCGAGGGCAACCGGGACGGTACGTCCGACAACCGGTCCTGGAACTGCGGCGCCGAGGGCGAGAGCGAGGACCCCGCCGTCAACGCGCTGCGCCGCCGCCAGCTGCGCAACCTGCTGACCACCCTGCTGCTGTCGACGGGCGTGCCGATGCTGGTCGCGGGCGACGAGATGGGCCGTACGCAGGGCGGCAACAACAACGCGTACTGCCAGGACAACGAGACCGGCTGGCTGGACTGGTCGCTGCTCGAACAGCCCGGCTGGCGGGAGCTGACCGAGCTGACGGCGCGGCTGCTGCGGCTGCGCCGCACCCACCCGGTACTGCGCCGCCGGGCCTTCTTCTCCGGGCTGCCGCAGGCGGCGGACGGGCTGCGGGACCTGGCGTGGTTCACCCCGCGGGGTACGGAGATGACCGAGGGCGACTGGTACGCGCCGGCCGCCACGGTCGGGCTCTTCCTCTCCGGGCGCGACATCCCCGGGCGGGACGCACGGGGCGAGCAGATCACCGACGACAGTTTCCTGGCGATCCTGCACGCCGGTCACCGCCCGGCCGGTTTCCGGCTCCCCGGATCGCCGTGGGCGCGGAGCTACGAACTGGTCCTGGACACCTCGCGGGAGGACCAGACCGCGGCCCCCGGCACCGTCCACCCGGGAGACGGAACGCTCACCGTGCCGCCCAGGTCGGTGCAGCTGCTGCGGGTGGCGCGGTGAGCGGAACCGGGGCCGGGGTCGGGGTCGGGGCCGAGGCCGAGGCCGGGGCCGGGGTCGAGGCCGGGGTCAGCCGAGGATGCCCCGGTCGTAGCCGATCGCCACGGCGGCGGCCCGGTCCTTGGCTCCCAGCTTGGCGAAGATGTGGGTGAGATGGGTCTTCACGGTCGCCTCGCTGATGAACAGCTCGGCGGCGATCTCCCGGTTCGACGTGCCCTTCGCGACGAGCTCCAGCACCTCGCGCTCACGGCCCGACAGCGCCTCGCTGCCCGCGGCCGCCGGGGTCCGCACCCGTGAGATGAGCCGGGAGGCGACGGCGGGCGAGAGCACGGTGCGGCCGTCGGCGGCGGCCCGGACGGCGGTGAACAGCTCGTCGCGGGGCGCGTCCTTGAGCAGATAGCCGGTCGCCCCGGCCTCGATCGCGGGCAGCGTGTCGGAGTCGGTGTCGTACGTGGTGAGCACCAGCACCTTGGACCGGGCGCCGCGACCGGCCAGCTCCGCGATGGCGGCGACCCCGCCGCCGCCCGGCATCCGCAGGTCCATCAGGACGACATCGGGATCCAGCCGGCCCACCATCTCGACCCCCTCCACCCCGTTCGACGCCTCCCCCAGCACCCGGAACTCCGGGGCCGAATCGAACATGCCGCGCAGACCGTCCCGTACGACGGGATGGTCGTCGACGACCACGAGTGTGATGACGCGTGCGGGTTCCTGAGCCATGGCAGACCAACCGTACTGGTCATCGGCCGTACGGGACCAGTGGCACCCGGGCGCTGACCGCCGTGCCCCGGCCCGGTTCCGTCTCCACCTCGACCGTGCCCGCGACGCGCTCGGCGCGGGCCCGCATGCCGCCGAGCCCGAAGCCGCCCGCACCGCCGGCCGGCGGCAGGGCGGACGGGTCGAAGCCGCAGCCGTCGTCCCGTACGTCCAGGGTGAGTTCGTCGCCCATGAACGACAGCGTGACCCCGGCCCGGGCGGCCCCGGCGTGGCGGCCGACGTTGGCGAGGGCCTCCTGCGCGATCCGCAGGAGGGTGGCGGCTATCTCGTCGTGGACCGGCTCGACGGTGCCGGTGACCGTGAACTCGGCCCGGACCCCGAGACGTTCCGTCCAGTCGGTGACCGTGCGCTTCAGCGCCCCCGGCAGGTCGTCGTGTTCCAGTGCCGAGGGGACCAGGTCGTGGACCGAGCGGCGGGCCTCGCCGAGGCTGTGCCGGGCGAGCGCGGCGGCGCGGTCCAGATGCGTCCGGGCCAGCGCCGGGTCGCTCTCGCCGATCGAGGTCACCACCTGGAGCTGGGCGATGATGCCGGTCAGGCCCTGGGCCAGGGTGTCGTGGATCTCGGCGGCGAGCCGGCGGCGCTCGTCGGCCACGCCCGCCTCACGGGCCTGGACCAGGAGTTGGGCGTGCAGCCCGGCGTTCTCCGCCAGGGCCTGTTCCAGGCGGGCGTTGGCCGACTCCAGTTCGGCGATGGTGTCGACCTGGGTGCGGGCGTGGTGGGCCTCGCGGTCACCGATCCTGGCGAAGACCATGGTGAGGGTTCCGTGCAGGCCGAGCAGGGCGACGAAGGCCACCCAGTCCATCGCGGAGACCGGCGGCAGGCCGCTGCCGCACTGCGCGCCCGCCATGATGACGGCGGTGGCCAGCAGCCCGGGGCGCACCGCCCGGGCCGGGAGCAGCCGCCCGGTGTCGAAGTACCCGAGGATCGCGTACACGGAGAAGAACGGGTTGCACCAGGTCAGCGCGAAGGCGATCAGGGTGCGGGCGACGTAGTAGCACTGCGGCGTCCGCGACCTGGGGACGACCGCCAGCCCGAACCGCCCCCACCAGAGCTGGAGGGCGAGGGCGACGGGCACCAGCACCGCGGCGGCGTACACGTCCGCGCGGTCCATGATGATCGGGGCGCTCACGGCCGAGACGAAGGTGCTCAGGCCGAGGAACCCGTAGGGCCCGTACCGGAAGAACCGTTCCCAACCGTGCTCGGCGTTCACCGTGTCGTTCCGGTGTGCCGTCGCCGTGTCGTTCCGGTGTGCCGTCGCCGTGTCCCACGCCTTCATGGGGTGCAGTCTCCCCGTCCCCGGCGTCCCGGTCACTCCCAGCGGAAGAGACGGGCCGCGAGGAAGGTCACCAGAGCCGTCCACAGTGCCATCACGCCGAGCTGGGCGAGGCCGGGCCAGCCGCCGGACGCCGCCCGGTCCAGCGCCTCGGAGGCGGCGCCGAACGGGGTGAACCGGACGATGGTGCGCAGGGTGTCGGGCATGCTCTGCACCGGGATCCAGACCCCGGCGGTGAACATCATCAGGAGGTAGACGACCGAGCTGATGGCGGCGGACGCCTTGGCCGTACGGGCGAGGGCGCAGAGCAGCGAGCCGAGCGCCAGCACGCTCGCCACGGCCAGCAGCAGCGCCGCGGCGTAGCCGAGCGGCTGCCCGGGCAGTGCGACGCCGAAGCCGATCCGGCCGACGGCCATCGCCAGTGCGGCGGAGCCGAGGGCGGCGACGCCGTGCAGGGCGATCTGCGCGGTGAGCAGCGCGGAGGGGCGTACGGGGGTGGTGGACATCCGGCGCAGGATGCCGCGTTCGCGGTATCCGGTGAGGACCGGCGGCATGGCCTGGAGCCCGGCCATGATCATGCCCAGCAGCACCGCCACCGGTACGTAGAGGTCGATGACGCGCCGTCCCGCGAGTTCGTCGGTGTGCTCCCGGAAGGAGGGGATGAGGCCGAGGATCGTCAGCAGCACGGTCGGGAAGGCCATGATCCAGAACAGGCTGCCGGGTTCGCGGAGGAAGAGCCGGATCTCGGAGCGGAGCACCGCGCGGTGCGCGGAGGCGGCGGAGGCCGTCGCGGGGGCCGTCGCCGGGGCGGGGTTCGCCGTGGTCATCTCAGACAGCCTGTTCTGTGAGGTCGAGGAAGGCGTCGTCGAGCGTCGCCTCGGAGACGCGGAGCCGGTGCGCGGTGATGCGGTGCCGGGCCAGCAGGGAGATCACCGCGTTGACCGTCTCGTCGGTGCCGCTGATGACGATCCGGTCGTCCTTGCGCTCCAGGGAGGCCGCGCCGGGCAGTTGCTCCAGCTCGGTGTCGGTGAGCGGCCGCGAGGGGGTGAAGGAGATGACCGTGGAGCTGCCCGAGCTGCCGATCAGGCCCGACGGGCTGTCGAGGGCGACGACCTTCCCCTTGTCGATGACGGCGATCCGGTCGCAGAGCTGCTTGGCCTCCTCCATGAAGTGGGTGACCAGCAGGACGGTGACTCCGCTGTCGCGTACGTCCTCGATCAGCTTCCAGGTGTCCCGGCGGGCCCGCGGGTCCAGTCCGGTGGTCAGCTCGTCGAGCACCACCACCCGGGGTCTGCCGACCAGGGCGAGCGCGATGGACAGCCGCTGCTTCTGGCCGCCGGAGAGTTTGGCGAACCGGGTGCCGTACACGGTGTGCAGGCCGAGCCGTTCGGCGAGTTCCCGCCAGTCGGCGGGGTCGGGGTAGAAGGCGCTGTACAGTTCGAGCGCCTCGGACACGGTGAGTTTGGGCTGGAGTTCGCTCTCCTGGAGCTGGGCGCCGAGCAGCCCGGTGACCCGGTCGTGGTCGGCGACGGGGTCGAGACCGGCGACCCGGACCTTGCCCGCGTCGGGGATCCGCAGCCCCTCGACGCACTCGACGGTGGTGGTCTTGCCCGCACCGTTGGGGCCGAGGATCCCGAAGATCTCCCCCTCGTCGACGGCGAAGCTCACGCCGTCGACCACGGGGCGCCCGGCGTAGGACTTGCGCACCCCGTCCACTTCGATGATTGCCATGTCCACGAGCATCGGGGCGCGGCGGCCGGCGCACCATCGTCCATCGCGCTCGAAACGGCATCGGCCGATCGGTTGATACGGGCTACGACCTGCGGGCGGGCCACCACCTGCCGACGGGCCGCGACCTGCGGGGCCGTGCCCCGGCGGGCGTCGGTCGGCCGGAAAACCACATGAGCGGTGTCAGGGGTGAACCGTAGTCTCGGCTGTGATGCCAGAAAAACATGCAGAGCCCAAGGATCGGTCCACCGCTCAGTCCCTGTTGCGGCTGTGGCCCTATGTGAAGCCGGTGCGGCACCGGCTGTTCGGTGCCGCGCTGGTGGCGGTCGCCGCGTCCTGTATCGCCCTGGTGATCCCCCTCGTACTGAAGTGGATGGTCGACGGCCCGGTGGCGGACCGGGATCCCGGCGGGGTCTGGCTCGGGGCGCTGTACCTGCTGTTGCTGGGCATCGGTGAGGCCGCGCTCTTCGGGGTGCGGCGGTGGATGGTGGCGCGGCCGCTGGCCGGGGTCGAGGCGGCGATGCGGGCCGATCTGTACCGGCATCTGCAACGGCTTCCGGTGGCCTTCCACGACCGCTGGGCGTCGGGGCAGTTGCTCTCGCGCGCGACCACGGACCTGATGCTGCTGCGTCAGTTCCTGGCCTTCCCGCTGACGTTCCTGCTGGTCAACGGGGTGACGATCCTGATCGGCTTTGTCATTCTGCTGATGCAGCAGTGGATGCTGGGGCTGGTGCTGCTCATTCCGGTCGTGCCGCTGATGATCATCTGCTCGGCCTTCGAGACGAAGTACTCGATCGTGGCGCGCAAGGCCCAGGACCAGGTCGGCGATCTGACGACGGTCGTCGAGGAGAGCGTGCTCGGCATCCGGATCATCAAGGGCTTCGGCCGGCACCGCAGCCAGGCCCGCACCTTCCGCGCCCTCTCTCAGCGGCTGCGCGCCACTGAGCTGGGCAAGGCCCGGCTCCTGGCGGCCATCTGGGCCGCGATCACCGTGATCCCGGAGCTGGCCATCGGCGCGGCACTGGTGCTCGGCACCGTTCAGGTCGCGGACGGCGAGCTCTCGGCGGGCACCCTGGTCGCCTTCCTCTCCACCGCGCTCGCGCTGCGGTGGCCGGTGGAGTCGATCGGCTTCCTGCTGGCGATGAGCCAGGAGTCGGCGACGGCGACCGAGCGGTACTTCGAGGTGATGGACGTGGCCGAGGAGAACGACACGTCCGGCGCGGAAGGTCCTGTCGCGGGCGGCGGCCCTGAGCGGGGCGAAATGGTCTTCGAGGGCGTGGAGTTCCGCTATCCCGACGCGGAGCCCGGCTCCGTGCCCGTGCTGTCCCGGATCGATCTGCGGATCCGGCCCGGCGAGACGATGGCCCTGGTCGGGGCCACGGGTTCCGGCAAGACAACGCTCACCGCCCTGGTCCCGCGGCTGCACGAAGCCACCGCGGGGCGGATCACGCTGGACGGTACGGACATCACCGCCATGACCCGGGAGCAGCTGCGCGAGCTGGTGTCGGTGGCCTTCGAGGAGCCGACGCTCTTCTCGGCGAGCGTCGGGGAGAACGTGCTGATGGGCGGCGAAGGAGCCGGGGAGGACGAGCTGCACAGGGCACTGGCCGTCGCCCAGGCGGACTTCGCGCACGAGCTGCCCGAGGGCGTCGGCACCCAGGTCGGCGAGCAGGGGCTCAGTCTCTCCGGCGGCCAGCGGCAGCGGCTCGCGCTGGCCCGCGCGGTGGTCGGCCGGCCGCGCTTCCTGGTGCTGGACGATCCGCTCTCCGCGCTGGACGTGCACACCGAGGCGCTGGTGGAGGCCGCTCTGCGGCGGGTGCTGGCACAGACCACGGCGATCGTGGTCGCGCACCGGCCGTCCACCGTGATGCTCGCGGACCGGGTGGCGCTGCTCTCGCGGGGCCGGATCGCCGCCGTCGGCACCCATCAGGAACTGCTGCGCAGCAGCCCCGAGTACGCCTGGCTGATGTCGGGCGCCGAGGGCGCTCCGGACGCGGCGGACACGCCCGCCGAGGACGCCTTCCCCGCCGAGAAAGGCCTCACCCGATGACCAGTACGACGAGCACGGACCACGTCCCCGCCGAGCCCGGCGAGAACACCGAGACCGCTGAGAACGCCGGGGCCGCCGAGGCCGCCGGGGACCGGTTCGACCGGGACGATCTGCCCACCCCGGCCGGGGCGACCGGGGCGCTGCTGAGGTCGCTGCTGCGGCCGTACAAGGCCCGGGTGGTGGTCGCCGCGCTGCTGCTGCTGGTCCAGCAGGCCGCGGTGCAGGCCGGACCGCTGCTCGTGGCGTACGCCATCGACAGCGCGGTGCCCGCCTTCCGGGACGAGCGGTACGGGCCGCTGATCGCGGTGGCGGTCGGGTACGCGTTGTGCTCGGCGGTGGCCGGGGGCATGCAGTACGCGTTCATCCGGGTCTCCTCCCTGCTCAACCAGGACGTGCTGCTCGATCTGCGCGGACGGATCTTCCGTCATGCGCAGGCGCTCAGCGTGGACTTCCACGAGCGCTACACCTCGGGCCGGCTGATCTCCCGTTCCACCACGGACGTGGAGTCGCTGCGGGAGCTGCTCAGCGAGGGGCTCCAGGAGCTGATCGGCGTCATCCTGTCCTTCGTCTCCATCTCGCTGATGCTGCTCTGGCTGGACTTCGGCCTGGGCGCGCTTGCCGTGCTCTCCCTCGTACCGCTGTATCTGCTGGTGCGGCGCTTCCAGCGGCGGGCCGGGGTGCTGTATTCCGGGCGGTCCACGGCGATCGCCGCGGTCATCGTGAAGTTCGCGGAGACGATGAACGGCATCCGTCCCGTCCAGGCGTTCCGCCGCGAGCCCGTCAACGACGCGCACTTCGAGGACCTCAACAACACTCACCGGTGGGCGAACGGCTCCGCGATGCTGGAGATGGCGCGGTACGTCGTCGGCTCGCGGCTGGTCGCCAACACGGCGGTCGCCGGAATCGTGCTGTGGGGCGCGTACCGGGTGGCCTCGGGCACTCTGGCGCTCGGTGTGCTGGCCGCGGCCGTGCTCTATCTGCGCCGGCTGTACGACCCGATCGACCGGCTCGGCATGTTCCTCAACTCCTACCAGTCGGCCGCGGCCTCGTTGCAGAAGATCGCGGGGCTGCTGGCCCAGACCCCGTCCGTCCCGGAGACGTCGAGCCCGCGCGAGCTGCCGTCCCTGACCGGTGAACACCCGGGCCGCGAGGTCGTGTTCGACCGGGTGCGCTTCGCCTACCGCACCGGCGGCGAGGTGCTGCCCCGCTTCGACCTGACGATCCCGGCCGGCCAGACCGTCGCCGTGGTCGGTTCGACGGGAGCCGGCAAGTCGACGCTGGCCAAGCTGCTGGCCCGGTTCTACGACCCGACGGACGGGCGGGTGCTGCTCGACGGCACGGACCTGCGGGACCTGGCGGTGCCGGAGCTGCGGCGGGGTGTGGTGATGGTGACCCAGGAGGCGTTCCTGTTCTCCGGGACGGTCGCCGAGAACATCGCGATCGGCAGCCCGGACGCGACCCGCGCGGAGATCGAGCAGGCGGCCAAGGCGATCGGCGCGCACGACTTCATCAGCGGGCTGCCCGACGGGTACGACACGGACGTACGCAAGCGGGGCGGCCGGATCTCGGCCGGTCAGCGGCAGCTGGTCGGCTTCGCCCGGGCCCTGCTCGCCAACCCTGCGGTCCTCATCCTCGACGAGGCGACCAGCTCCCTGGACGTCCCCGGCGAGCGGGCGGTGCAACGGGCCATGGACACGGTGCTGCACGGCCGCACCGCGGTGGTGATCGCCCACCGCCTCTCGACGGTGGAGATCGCGGACCGGGTCCTGGTGATGGAGCACGGCCGCGTCGTGGAGGACGGCGCCCCCGCCGAACTCATCGCCGGCGCGGGCCGCTTCGCGGGGCTGCACCGGGCGTGGCGGGAGAGCCTGACGTGACACAGCGGGAAGGGGCGGGCGGAGCGCGGCGGGCCGCGCTCCATGTGTTCAGCACTGAAGCCGAATGCATGATGCGCATTCGATTGAACGGGAATTCGCCGTTTCTGGCCATTCTCCGCGCCTTCTGATATCGGTACGCCGCTACCGACTGATTTTGATCATTCCCCGCCGCTACCATTCCTCTGGTTCCCTCGGGGGAAGGAATGGCACATGTACAGCATCATCGTGGTGCCCGCGAACGGCTCCGGACCTGCCGACCAGATCCGTCTCGAACCCGGCGAGACACTTGCGTTCGGCAGGAATTCGGCTCCTCCGGCAGCGGGCCACCGCCATCTCACCATCGAGCACTGCGGGGTCTCCCGCACGGCGGGCGAGATCACGGCGTCGGTGGCGTTCTGGACGCTCAGCAACCACAGCGCGCGGCAGACGTACGTCGTGGAGAACCCGGAGGGGGCCGGCGAGCACATCAAGATCGCGCCGGGTCGGGTCGGGGCGCCGATCCCGTTCGAGTTCTCCCGTGTGGTGCTTCCCGCCGGCGGTGATCTCCTCAACTTCGACGTCTGGGCGCCGCGCCACGACTACGCCGACCTGCCCGCCGAAAGGTCCGGGGGCGAGGCCACCGCCCTGGCCTTTCCGCTGGACCGCACCAAGCGCTATTTCCAGGTGCTCGCCGCCCTGTGCGAACCGCGGCTTCGCGGCGAACCCCACGCGCCATTACCGACCGTCGACCAGGTGACCGAACGGCTGCGTCCCGTCTGGCCGGCCGCGGGCCGCGCCTCGGTGCAGTGGAACATCGACTATCTGGCGGTCAAGCTCCGCCTCAAGCAGCCCCCGGAATCCGCCGCGAGCGGCCCCCGCCTCAACGGGAAGAAGGAGACGCTGGTCGCCCTCGCGCTGCGCTTCGACCTGGTGAGCCAGGACCAACTGGACGTGCTCGAAGAGCCGACGCCATGACGGCGGGGGAACATCCCACCGTCCCGGTCCCGGCCGGCTATCGCATCGGCCGCTGGGAAGTGCGCGAACCTCTCGCCTCCGGAGCGTTCAGCAGTGTCTACGCCGCACGGGCCACCGGCCCCGGTTCCGGCTCCGCCGACGGGCTCCCCGCCGACGCGGCGCTGAAGATCCTGACCACCGGCACCCGGACCCCGCGCCAGCTGAACCACCTCCAGGAGCTGGCCCGTCGCGAGCTGGAGATCCACCGCAGGCTCCAGCACCCGCGTCTGATCCGGATGTTCGAGGCGCAGACCATCGACGATCCCGGACGCCCGGCGCTGGACGGCGCCACGGTCCTCGTACTGGAGCGCGCCGCGGGCTCCGTCGAGGACCTGCTGGGCCGCTCCGGTGCCGGGCCGCTGCCCGCCGCGCCGGGTCTGCTCGCCCAGATCTGTGAGGGGGTCGCCCAGATCCACCGGGCGGGCTGGGTGCACGGCGATCTGAAGCCGGCCAACGTCCTGCTGATGGCGGACGACTCCGTCCGGCTGGGGGACTTCAACCTCGCCTCCGAGATGGAAGGCACCCACGCCTACGCACCGGTCTTCGCGACACCCGACTACACCCCGCCGGAGCTGCTCTGGTCGGAGATCTCCGAGCAGGGCCGGCAGATCCGCCCCACCGCCGACATCTGGGCCTTCGGCATCCTCGCGCACCTCCTGCTGACCGGGTCGCTGCCGCTGCCCGGCGGCACCCCCGCGGCCCGCCGGGACAGCCTGCTGCGCTACGCACGCGGCCGGGAGGAACTACGGCTCTCCGCCCAACTCCCCGAGGTCTGGCGGCCGATCGTCACCGACTGCCTCGCGCGCAGCCACGAGGACCGCGCGGTGCACGACGCCGGTTCCCTGCTGCGCCGGGTGGAGGCCGCCGCGGGCACCGGCCCGTCCCCCCGCCTCCCCCGTCTCCGCCCCCGCAGGGTGCCCCGCCGGGTGTGGGCCGCCGGCGTCGCGGCCGCGCTGATCGCCTCCGGCAGCGCGTACGCGCTGCGCGACCGGCCGCAGGATCCCGCGCTGTACGGTGCCGAGGAACTGCGCACGGACCAGGGCGTCCCCGTCGAGTACCGCGGTCTGATCGTGGATGCCGCGCACACCTGCGAGAGCCGTGACGTCACCCCGGCGCTGATCGCCGCGCTGCTGAAGACCGAGTCGGACTTCGACCCCGCTCTCGCCGATCCGGCCAAGGACGAGTACGGCATCGCCCGCTGGACGCCCGACGTCCTCTACTACTGGCTGCCCGAAGGACAACGCCCGGCCAGGGTGAAGGACTTGAAGCCCCCCTTTCCCCCGAAGACCTCGATCCCGGCCGTCGGCCGCTACCTGTGCGACATCTCCCGCACCCTGTCGAAGGACGTGCGGGGCAACCGGAAGGTGGCGGTGGCCGCCGCCTACCGGACCTCGGTCGAGCTCGTCAACGACGCCGCCGGCGTCCGCCCGCAGGAACGCGCCTACGCCACGGAGATCGAGCGCCGACTGGACCAGTACACGCCGGGCGATGGCTGACGGAGCGGCACGGGTACCTCGGATGTCCGAGGTACCGCTTCGGGCTGCGGCACCGCATCGTTGCAGCTGTGCGCCGGTACAGGGGAACGGCGCAACCCGAAGCACTGAAGGAGCCCGTCATGAAGACATTCCGTACGCTGCTCACCACCGCCGCGACCATGGCCGCCGGTGTCGCACTGGTGATGACACCCGGTACGGCCGAGGCGGCACAGAAGGCGTATGACTGCCCGAGCGGCTATGTCTGCCTGTACACCAAGAGTGGCGGAACCGGCCAGCGCTGCTACACGGACATCTCGATCAAGCGGTGGACGACTCCGTCCTGCAACACCGTCAAGTTCCAGTCGTCGTTCAACAACGGCACGGTGGCCGGTGGGGTCAACCACGTCCACGCGTACACGGAGTACTCGTACGGCGGGGGTGACCACCATCTCGTCCGCGGCAACAAGGGCCGCCTGACCAGCGACGAGCACCCGACCGGCATCAGCATCAAGTCCATCAAGTGGACGTCGAGCTGACCTGACCGCCGCGCCGGTCACGGCCGTCGGGGCGAGTGACGGCCGTTCCAGGGCGACCGTCTACGGAGCCGGGGCGCCGGGGTCCGACAGGACGATCGCCCCGGCCGGGCACAGGTCGACGGCCCTGAGGACCGAGTCCCTCGTCCCGGCGGGCGGCTCGGGCCGCAGCACGATCGCCCTTCCGTCGTCCTCGTCCTGGTCGAACACCTCACCGGCGGTGTACACGCACATTCCGGAGCCGACGCAGCGCCCGGCGTCCACCGTGATCCTCATCGCTCACGCCTCCCAGGTGACCGGGAGGCTCTTCACCCCGTAGATGTCCGCGGTCTCCGGACGCAGGGCGACCTCGGCCGGCGGTACGGCCAGGCGCAGCGCGGGAAAGCGGTTGAACAGGGCGGGGAACGCGACCTTCATCTCGACCCGGGCCAGTTGCTGCCCCAGGCACTGATGGATGCCGTGCCCGAAGGCCAGGTGCCCGCCGCCCTGCCTGCGGAGGTCGAGCGCGTGGGGATCGGCGAAGCGCCCGGGGTCGCGGTTGGCGGTGTTGTACGAGAGGATCACCCGCGATCCGGCCCCGATGGTCGTGCCTCCCACCTCGACGTCCTCCAGCGCCGTCCTCATGAATGTCTTGGCGACACTGAGGTACCGCAGCAGTTCCTCCACGGCCCGGTCGGCGAGCGCGGGATCGGCGCGCAGCGCGGCAAGTTGCTCCGGGTTGCGCAACAGCGCGAAGGTGCCGAGGGACAGCATGTTCGCGGTGGTGTCGAGCCCGGCCGCCAGCAGGAGCAGGGCCATCCCTCTCAGTTCCTCGTCGGTCAGATCGCTGTCGGCGAGGTCGCTGAGCACGTCGTCGGTGGGGTTCGCGCGCTTGGCGGCCACCAGTTCCGCGAGGTAGTTCTGGGTCGCGGTGTAGGCCGCGATCATGTCCTCGTCGCTGGTCTCCCCGTTCATGAACGAGTCGACCTGCTCCTGGAAGGACGCCCGGTCCCGGTACGGCACTCCCAGCAGTTCACAGATCACGATGGCGGGGATCGGCTTGGCGAACGCGGTCACCAGGTCCGCGGACGTCCCGGCCGCCTCCATGGCGTCCAGGTGGTCGGCGGTGATCTGTTCGACGCGCTCGGTGAGCAGCCGCATCCGCCGTACGGTGAACCTGCCCATCAGCGGCTTCCGGTAGCGGCCGTGCCGGGGCTCGTCCATGAGCAGGAACTCACCGGGCGGCGCCGGGGGTGCCTTCATGTCTCCGTAGTCGATGGTCGGATGAAGCATCAGCTCCCTGCGCGAGCTGAACCGCGAGTCGGCCAGGACCGACCTGACCAGGTCGTATCCGGTGATCAGCCAGCCGGGTTCGCCGCCGGGGAAGGTGTAGTGGCTGATGGGGCCGTGCCCGTGGGCGTCGAGCAGCTCCGCCGGCGGGTCGAAGGGGCAGTCGGACCGACGCTCCGTGGGCATCGTCGTGACGGTGTGCAGTAACCCACCCATGATCATTTCCCCCGCCCATCTCGCGATAGTACGCGTTTGGCCATGCCTGAAAGCTACGCGGCATCCAGAATTCCTGTCAATCGACAGAAATGCATCTACGCAGGTCAACGGCCTGAAATTAATGCAATGACGATGCGATCGAATGCAATATCGCGTTGCAATGACTGACAGCGAAAGCAATACTGACGGCATGCCAGGAGAACGGTTGACCCAGCAGGACCGCCAGCGCATCGCGGCCGGAATCGCCGACGGACTCTCCTGCTCCGAGATCGCGCGACGGCTCGGCCGGCCGCCCTCCACGATCAGCCGGGAGATCGCCCGCAACGGCGGCTCCGGCGACTACCGCCCCGACCGGGCGCACCGGGCGACGGGCCTGCGAGCGCGGCGTGGCACACCGGCGCCCCCGCGCGCGGCCGGGTCACCGGGTGACGCGGTGGGAGAGGAGATCATCGAGACGGCGGTCCGGGCGGGTCTGCCGAGGATGATGGCGCGCGTGCACATGGACCTGCTGCTGTCCGAGGAGGGCAGGCGCACCGCGGCCGAACTGACCCGCAGGCTGAAGGTCAGCCCGGCCTCCGTCTCCCTGGCCGTGAACTACCTCGTGCAGCACGGCTATGTCCGGCGCGAACGCGATCCGCGGCGGCGGCGCGATGTCTATGTGATCGACGACGCGGCCTGGTACCGGTCCGTCGTGCTCAGCACCATGCAGACGCTCGAAACGGCGCGGTCCGCGATGGCCATGGCGGAGGCGTCCGGCCCGGACAGCCCCGTGGGGCAGCGGATGGCCAGGGCGGGGGCGTTCCTGGAGCGGGTCAGCCTGGACATGATGGAGTCGGCCGACCGCTGGCGCGGCCTCCTGGAGTGAAGGGGCCCCGGCGAACCCCGGAAACCGACAGGGCCACGGTCCGGCGGGCGGCGCCGTCAGCCGTACATCGCCACGCGGTGAAGCGTCGCGAGCGCGTCGTCGATGGGGTGGGGCTGCGGCCTGCCGGAGGAGTCGAGCCTGTTCCACCTCTGCGTGTTCACCGCGACCGCCAGCTGCCGCTTGCCGTCGGCGCGGATCACGGCCAGCGCCCCACCACCCCAGACCGTGCCGCCGTGGCCCCAGAAGGTGCTCCGACCGGGCTCCTCCATCGGGTACAGGCCGAGGCCGTAGTCGATCGTCCTTCCCTCCTGGGAGATGACCGGGACGGTGCGCCGCATCTGCGCCAGCGACGAGGGACCGACGATCTCCCCGGCCAGCAGCTTGCCGAAGAAGCGGTTGAGGTCGCTGACGGTCGATATGAGCGAGGCCGACGGTCCCACCCATGACATGTCGAAGACGCTGTAGTCGCGCGGCGGGTCGATCATGCCGAACCACGCCTCGTAGAGCTTCGAGTGCGGCCCGTCGACGTGCGGTCCGGCGGGGAACCCCGTGTCCCGGAGCCCGGCGCGCTCGATGACGTTGCGGGTGATGTACCGCTCGGCCGTGGTGCCGGTCACCTGCGCGAGGAGTTCGCCGAGCAGCAGGTAGTTGGTGTTGGAGTACAGCCCCGGAACACCACCCGGGGGGCCGAAGGCGGGCGCGGTGACCCCCATCCCGATCAGTTCGACGGGGTCGAACCGCGTGAGCCGGTGGTCGTCCAGGCTCTGGGGTCCGGTGCGCGCGAGGTCGGGGAACGCCTTGAGGGACGGATAGGCGTAGGGGAGGTATTCGGCGAGGCCGCTGGTGTGGTCGATCAGCATCCGGACGGTGATCGCGTCGCCGCGTTCTCCGGGGACCAGCTTCGGGAGGTACCGGCCGATCGGTGTGTCGAGACCGATCCGGCCGCTCTCGACCTGTTGCAGAACCGCGGCGGCGGTGAAGGTCTTGGTGATGCTGCCGACCCGGTGCCGCATACCGGCGTCGACGGGGCGACCGGTGTCGACATCCGCGACCCCGGCGGCGCCGCGCCAGACCTGGTCACCGTCCCGCACCTCGGCGAACAGGCCCGGCACCCCGGCGCGGTGGACGTCCTCCATGGCGGCGTCCAGCGCCGCGCGATCCAGTGAGCTCTTCACGTCATGCGTCCTTTCGTGATCCCCGGGGCGGACTCCGCGTCGGTCACCGACCCGGACGAGCCGCCCCGGGCAACAGGGCACGAGTGGCGTGCCGGCCCGCCCGGCACACTCATGTCCTCATTATGCACGCGGTGCGTGCAACACCAAGTGCACAGGTAGGCTGGGATTCGGCGAGAGGAGCGGGATGGCAGCCCGAAGGCGTTGGTCGACCGACGAGATCCTGGACGCGGCGGCGGAACTGCTGCGCGCGGGCGACGCGGATTCGTTCAGCGTGCGCAAGCTCGCGGCGACGCTCGGAACGGATTCCTCCAGCCTCTACCGGCACTTCCGCAGCAAGACCGAGCTGCTGCGCGCGGTCGCCGACCGGATTCTGCTGGCCGCGATGGACGACTACCGCCCCGAGGGGGACTGGAAGCAGCGCATCACGTCTCTGGCCCTGCATGTGAGAGAGGCATTCGGACGGCAGCCCCAGCTCGCGGCGGTCTGGGGGCGCTACGCGTCAAGCGGCACGGGTTCCCGGATGATCATGGAAGAGGTGCTGCACGCGCTGCGCACGTCGGGGCTGCCCGACGAGGAGATCCCGGCGTGCTACCACCGGATCGCGGTCCTCATCGCCGCGCTGATCGCCTCCGAGGCCGGGGTCAGCACCGTCACCCCCGAAGAGCACGAGCAGGGCATGGAACTGTTCCGCGTGGCGGTCCTGGGCGCCGACCCCGAACGCTTCCCGACCCTGGCCCGCTTCGCCCGCGACGTCCGTCCCCTCGGGGCGGATCGCCGCGCCGCGTTCGAAGAGATCCTCGCCGCCCAACTCGCCCATGTCGAGGCCTCGGTCCGCGCGCGCTAGCCGACCGTTCCGCCGCTCGAAAAGCCCCTGGTAGGGTCCGCGAAGACCACTCACAAACCGCGATGGAGATGGTTCATGAGGCTGCTCCCGTTGTTCCTCCGCCGGCCGATCGAGGCGGTGTACGAGCGCCGACTGGCCACCACGCTGACGGGGCTGCCCCGGCCCCAGCACGTCGGGATCATGCTCGACGGCAACCGGCGCTGGGCCCGGCAGGCGGGTCACACGGACGTCCGGGAGGGATACCGGGCAGGTGGCGCCAAGACGACCGAGTTCCTGGGCTGGTGCGCTGCCGACGGAATCGAGCGCGTGACGCTCTTCATGCTCTCCGACGACAATCTCGGGCGCCCCGCCGAGCAGCTCGGCCCGCTGATCGAGATCATCGAAGCGACCGTCCGGGACATCACGGCCGCGGGCCGTTCCTGGGAGGTCCAGGTGATCGGCTCGCTCGACATGCTGCCCGGCGCCAGTGCCCGGGTGCTCAAGGAGGCCGCCGCCTCGACCGCGGGGCGCGGCGGGCTCAAGGTGGACGTCGCGGTCGGCTACGGCGGCCGGCGGGAGATCGTCGACGCGGTGAAGAGCGCCTTCGAGGAGCACATCGCCGCCGGAGGCGACCCTGCCGAACTGGTCGACCGGTTCGACATCGAGGACATCTCCCGGCATCTGTACTCACCGACGGCCGACCACACCGACTTCATCATCCGGACCTCCGGAGAGCAGCGGCTGTCCGGCTTCCTCCTCTGGCAGTCCGCGTACGCCGAGATGCACTGGGTGGACTGCTACTGGCCGGCGTTCCGTCACGTGGACTTCCTGCGCGCACTGCGCTCGTACGCGAATCGCGAGCGGCGCTTCGGCAAATGACCCGCCGCGTCCCCGGCGGAAAGAGCTGGAACACCGGTATTGAGGTCAGCCGCTCGGACAGCTGTCGAGGTCGAGGATTGCCACGTAGGCGGCTTCGGCAGCGCGGCCGGGTGCGATGTCCGGCGGGGTCTTGGCCAGGAACTCCTCGGCCGTGCCGTTCTGGAGGATTCGGCCCGCCTTGAGGACGGTGACGTGGTCGGCCTCCACGGCGAGATCCTGGATGTCGTGGGTGGACATCAGGATTCTTACCTGGCCGGTCAGGGAGGCCAGTACGTTTAGGCAGGGATTGATCTCGCCTACGCAATCCGTCAGGTCTCAAGGCCGAAAACATGCGCGCCGAAAGCGAGAATGGCCGATTCCGGGAGGGCTCCGTCGGCAGTGCATCTTTTCGGGCGTACGGGGGGCTTTCGTCGTCGCGGCGGACAGCAAGAAGCCCCACCGCGCTCGGCGCAATGGGGCAATCCCGCAACGACGTGCACTGACCGGGCGGTCAGACGGCGCCGAACTCTCCGGCCTTGACGCCCGCCACGAACGAGGCGAACGACGCGGCGGAGGTGCTCAGCACCGGGCCGCCAGGAGTCTTCGAGTCGCGGACGGGAACCACGCCGAGCGAACCGACGAGGTTGGCAGCGACCTCGATGCACTGGCCGCCGTTGCTGCTGTAGGAGGACTTGAACCAGCGGGGGGATTCGGTGGTCACGGGATGCCCTTTCGTACCTGCTCGATCACGGCTACGGATGCCGCCTGGGACAGCGCTTCGGCCTGCATCTGATGGTAGGCCGTTACCAGCGGCTGCACGAACCTCATATCGCGCTCCAAGCACCCCTGTTGCGCCGACTCGGTGTACGCGATCTGCGACCGGTCGGCAAGGTTCAGCAGCGTCACGGGCAGGTCGAATGCCCTGCGCTCCCCCAGGTCGAACGGAGCCACCTGCACGACGGTTGACGGCAGTTCAGCGAAGGCGACGAGCTGGTCCAGCTGCTCCGCCATGACCCCGGAACCACCCACAGGACGCCTGATGCAGCTCTCGTCGAGGACGACGTACACCAGCGGCGCGGGAGTTCGCCGCAATGACTCCTGCCTTCGCGCGAGGAGCGACAACCGTTCTTCCGCCTGCTGCTCGGTGATCGCTCCACGCCGCACGGCACCCCTGGTGATGGCTGCGGCGTACTCCGGTGTCTGGAGCAAGCCAGGGATGATGCCGAGCTCGAAGAGCCTGATCTCTGCCGCGCGCACCTCGTGCGCCACGAACTCCGGGAAGCCCTCAAGTATCGCGGTGTTCCAAACGGCCCGCCCCTGGCGTTCGAGACGGTCACCCGTTCCGAACGCCCTGTCAGCACTTGCTGCGAAGCGAGGAGTTGGGGGCCGTCGACCAGTTTCGACGGCGGAAATATGCGTCCCGGAGCACCCCATGCGATCCGCCAGCTCGTCCTGCGTCCAGCCGCGCTCGTCGCGTAACTGACGCAGGCGCTGCCCAAAGCGGGCAACGGGCGATTTTTCGGGGTCCAGCTCTTTGCGGTTCACCATCCAGCAGTCCCATCTCTCCGCTCATTTGGCGCAAGTTGAAGACTCCCCAATCCTAAGCCACGCTGATCCCCCTTGGTAGCGGAACCGTTACGGAGAGGAGTGGCCCATGTCTGTGGAAGACGGCCCCCCGAGCGAGCAGAAGCCCCCACAAGTCCCCTCCACCGGAACGATGTTGGTGGACACCAGTCGTCGTGACCGGGTGGGTGAGTTCCGGGGCGTGACCGGCCCGTACTGGTCGTTGCGGCCGGTCTGCGGCGGTACGGAGTGGGAGGCAGAGCCCGGGAGCGTGCGGGAGCCGAGTCCCATAGAGCGCTTGCGGGCCGAGATGTCGCGGTGCAACGCCCGGAGCGAGGGGCGGATCCTGTGACCGGTGATGTGAACGGGCGGCCGGAGCAGGCGGGTTACCGGTGCGAGGCGCTCGCCGAGGGGCTCGTGTACGGCATGGACGAGACGGTGCGGTACGTGCTGGGCACCTTCCGGACCATCTCCCCCGTGCTCGCGCTGCGGTGGCTCGGCGGTCAGGCGTTGTGGATCGCGGACCGGATCGGCCTCGACCATCTCGCGGAGCTCCGTGCCTGGTACGAGGACCGCGAGTGCCAGCGCGCCTCCCACGCGCACATCAAGAGCGGCGCTCCGCTGCTGGTGGTCGTCCCCGACACGGACTGCACGTACACGCTGTCCGTACGATCCCTGGAGCAGGCGCCCGCGACGGAGTTGCGCCACGGCCCCGGGGAGGGATCCAGATCAGGAATCGCCCACTGCACCCGGTACGCCCACCCGACCGCCGCAGCGCCCTGCGCTACCTGTGGTGGCTGATCGTCTGCCAGCGCGGCCGGATCGCCGCCGGCGCGCTGCTCGGCAGCGCCTGGATGATCTGTCTGACGCTGCCGCCGTACCTGCTGTCCCGCGCCATCGACGACGGGCTGCAACCGGGGCGGTGGCCCGTGCTGGCCGGCTGGGTCGCGGCGCTGCTGGGCGTAGGGGTGCTGAACGCCTGGCTGGCGATCATGCGGCACCGCACGATGACCAGGGTGCGGCTGGACGCCGCCTTCCGTTCCGTGCGGGCGGTGGTCGCGCATTCGACCCGGCTGGGCGGGGCGCTGCCGCGCCGGGTCACGGCCGGGGAGGTCGTCACGATCGGGTTCGGCGATGTCGGGGTGATCGCCCACACCCTGACCATCACCGGGCCCGGCGTGGGTGCGGTCCTCGCCTTCCTCGTCGTGGCCGCGCTGTTGCTCGCCGTGTCACCGCTGCTCGCCGCGGTGGTGCTGCTCGGGGTGCCGTTGCTCGCGGTGCTGGTCGGCCCGCTGCTGGGACGGTTGCAGGCCGTCGAGGCGACGTACCGGGATCGGCAGGGCGGGCTCGCCGGCCGTTTCGCGGACATGGTGGGTGGCCTGCGCGTCCTGGGCGGCATCGGCGGCAAGGAGGTGTACGCCGCGCGCTACCTGCGCGGCTCGCGGGAGTTGCGGGCGGAGGGGTACCGCGTCGGCGCGGTGACCAGTTGGATCCAGGCCCTCGGCGTCGGCCTGCCCACCCTGTTCCTCGGGGCCGTGACCTGGCTCGCGGCCCGGATGGCCGCCGAAGGGGCCATCAGCGTGGGCGAGTTGGTCGCCGTCTACGGGTACGCCGCGGTGCTCGTGGTGCCGGTCGAGTTCTTCATCGAGGGCGGCTACGGTCTCAGCCGCGGACTGGTCGCCACCCGCCGGGTCATCCGGTTCCTGGACCTGGAGCCCGATTCCGCGGGCGGCGAAGCGGCGGCGGACGGACCCGGCGAGCCGGCCACGCTCCATGATCCGGCGTCCGGCGTGGAGGTGGTGCCCGGGCGGCTGACCGCGCTGGCCGGTGCCCGGCCGTCCCAGTCCGCGGCGGTGGTCGAGCGGCTCGGCCGGTTCACCGATTCGGCCGCGACCTGGGGCGCGATACGCCTCGACGAGATCGACCTGACGCAGGTGCGCCGGCGGATCCTGGTCGCGGACAACGAGGCCGATCTGTTCGCGGGTCCGCTGCGCGAGGTGATCGGCGGCGCCCGGGAACGGGACGAGGAGTCCATCGGCCGGGCCCTGTACGCGGCCGTGGCGCAGGACATCGTGCGCGGGCTGCCGGACGGACTCGACTCGCCGGTCGACGCGCAGGGCCGCAACCTCTCCGGAGGACAGCGCCAGCGCGTCCGGCTGGTCCGGGCGCTGCTCGCCGATCCCGAGGTGCTGCTGGCGGTGGAGCCCACCTCCGCGGTCGACGCGCACACCGAGGCGGCCGTCGCGACCCGGCTGCGCGAGGCGCGGGCCGGCCGCACCACGGTCGTCACCAGCACCTCACCGCTCCTGCTGGACCGGGCGGACACCGTGTACTACCTGGTCGACGGTCGCGTCGCGGCGGTCGGCAGCCACCGCGAACTGCTGGAGCGGGAGCCGGGCTACCGCCTCCTGGTGTCACGCGGTGCCGACGACCCCGGCGACGAAGGAACCGTCCCGCCGTCCAGGGAGGCCGTGCGATGACCACCGGATCCGGACCCGCGTCCCAGGACCTGCCCGTCGCCGAACCGTCCCGGACGCTCCGGGCCGCGTTCCGGCTGATCCGGCTGGACGGCCGGGTCTTCGCCGCCATGATCGGCCTCAACGCGCTGGCCGCCGGTGCCGGGCTCGTCGGCCCGTGGCTGCTCGGCCGCATCGTCGACGAGGTCGGGGCGGGCGCCGGGGTGGCCGCGGTGGACCGCCTGGCGCTCATCATCCTCGTCTTCGCCGTGGCGCAACTTCTCCTGGTCCGCTGGGCCGGTTACGTAGGACACCGCTTCGGCGAGCGGACGCTGGCACGGATCCGCGAGGAGTTCACCGACCGGACGCTGGCGCTGCCCGCCCGGGTGGCCGAACGGGCCGGGACGGGCGATCTGCTGACCCGGGGCACCACCGATGTCGCCATGGTCGGGGCCACGCTCCGGGACACCGGGCCCGAGGTGCTCATCGCCGCGGTGCAGGCGCTGTTCGTTCTCGGCGCGGTCTTCGTGCTCGACCCGCTGCTCGGTGCGTGCGGGGTGCTGGGGCTGCTCGGGATCTGGTTCGCCGCCCGCTGGTACCTGCGCCGGGCGCTCACCGCGTACCTGGCCGAGGGCAGCGCCAACTCGGCGCTCGCGGAGCAGCTCGCGGCCACCGCCGCCGGGGCCCGCACCGTCGAGGCGCTCGGGCTTCAGCAGCGCCGTGTCGCCGCCTGCGACGAGGCCGTCGAGGAGTGCCGGCGGACCCGGACCAGGACGCTGTTCCTGCGCAGTGTGCTCTTCCCGGCCGTGGACATCTCGTACGTCGTCCCGGTGGCCGGTGTCCTGCTGGTCGGTGGCGTACTGCACGACCACGGCGCGGTGACCCTCGGTGCGGTGGTCGCCTCGGCCCTGTATCTGCGGCAGCTCTCGCAGCCCCTGGACACCATCCTCCAGCGCCTCGAACAGCTCCAGAGCAGCAGCGCCTCCTTCGCCAGGATCGAGGGTCTCGCCCCGGCGGCGCACGTACCGCCGGCCGCCTCCCCCGCACCGGCCGGCGACCTGATCGAGGTGACGGACGTGCGTTTCGCCTACGACGGCGGGGGCGACGTGCTGCATGGCGTCGGCCTGACGGTCCGTCCCGGCGAGCGGCTGGCGGTCGTCGGCCCGTCCGGCGCGGGCAAGACCACGCTGGGCAGGCTGCTGGCCGGCCTGGACTCGCCGCGCACCGGCTCGGTGACGGTCGGACGGGTGCCGGTCGCCGGGCTGGACCCCGAGCGGCTGCGCAGGCATGTCGTCCTGGTCACCCAGGAGCACCACGTCTTCCTCGGCACGGTCCGGGACAATCTGCGGATCGCCTCGGCCGACGCCACCGACGGCGAACTGCGCGCGGCGCTGGCCGCCGTCGGCGCCGACTGGGCCGACGAGCTGCCGGACGGCCTGGACACCGATCTGGGCCACGGGGCGCACCGGCCGGACGGCGCCCGTGCGCAGCAGCTGGCCCTGGCGCGCGTGGTGCTGGCCGATCCGCACACGCTGATACTCGACGAGGCCACCGCGTTCCTGGACCCGGGGACCGCCCGGCACACGGAGCGGGCGCTGGCCGCCGTTCTCGAAGGCCGGACCGTGGTCGCCGTCGCGCACCGTCTTCAGACGGCCCACGACGCCGACCGGGTGGCGGTGATGGAGGACGGCCGGATCACCGAACTGGGCACCCATGACGAGCTGGTGGCGGCGGGCGGCGCGTACGCCGCGCTCTGGCGCTCCTGGCACGGCGAACGGCCGTCCGCGTCCTGAAGGCCCCCGTCCCGAAGTCCCCGCCCCGCCCCGTCCGCCCTGGCCGGCGTGCGCGGGCGGGGCGGAGCTGGTCTGCTGGTCCGGGGGGGGCCGACCGTCCATGACCCGGAGAGATCCAGATGAGCGTCCCCAGCACCTACCGAGCCGCGCAGGCCGCAGCCGCCGGCGGCCCCTTCGAGATCGTCGAGCGTGCGGTGCCGCAGCCGGGTCCGGGGCACGTCCGGATCTCCGTGGACGCCTGCGGGGTCTGTCACAGCGACGCGCTCTTCGTGGACGGCGCGCTGCCGGGCGTACGGTTCCCGGTGGTCCCGGGGCACGAGATCGCCGGCCGGATCGAGGCACTGGGCGAGGGCACGCGGAGCGCCTGGCAGGTGGGCGACCGGGTGGCGGTGGGCTGGTTCGGCGGCAGCTGCGGCCACTGCACGCCCTGCCGGCAGGGTGACTTCGTGGTCTGCCTGAACCTGAAGGTGCCCGGGTGGGCGTACGACGGCGGCTACGCCGAGAGCGTGGTCGTCCCGGCGGACGCCCTGGCCCGGATCCCCGACGAGCTGTCGGCGGTCGACGCGGCGCCGATGGGCTGTGCGGGGGTGACCACGTTCAACGGGCTGCGGCGCAGTTCCGCCCGGCCGGGCGACCTGGTCGCCGTGCTGGGCATCGGCGGCCTCGGTCACCTGGGCGTGCAGTACGCGGCCGCGATGGGCTTCGAGACGGTGGCGATCGCCCGGGGGGCCGCCAAGGCCGGCTTCGCGAAGGAGCTCGGCGCCCACCACTACATCGACAGCACCGCGGGCCCCGGCGTCGCGGACGCGCTCCAGGCCCTGGGCGGGGCCAGGGTGGTGCTGGCCACCGCCGCCAACTCCGCGGCCATCACGTCGACCGTGGACGGGCTCGCGCCGCGCGGCGAGCTGGTGGTCATCGGGGCGGACCCGGAGCCGCTGGGCATCAGCCCGAACCAGTTGCTGATGTCCGGCAAGGTCGTCCGGGGCCATCCGTCCGGCACCGCGCAGGACGTGCAGGACACCCTGGCGTTCAGCACCCTGCACGGGATCCGCCCGATGACCGAGGCCGTGCCGCTGGCCGACGCGGAGGCCGCGTACCGGAAGATGATGTCCGGCGCGGCCCGCTTCCGGATGGTGCTCACCACCTCCTGAGGCCCGGTGCCGCGGGTCTCAGCTCGGCGTACGCACGCCCCGGAGCAGTACGACGCAGAGCACGGCGGCGCCGGCCATCACGGCGGCGGCACCGGCCGCGGCCATGTCCAGGCCGTGGGTGAAGGCCCGGTCCGCGGAGGCGAGCACCGTCTCCCCCAGCCGGTGCGGGAGCTGCCGGGCCACCGCCGCCGCGCCGCCCAGGGTCTCCCGTGCCGCGTCGGGCACATCGGCGGGCACCGCGGCGTTCATGTCCCGGCCGTAGACGGCGGCGCCGATCGAGCCGAGCAGTGCCATCCCGAGGGCGCCGCCGAGCTCCTGGCCCGATTCGAGGACGGCGGCGGCGGAGCCCGCGCGCTCGGGCGGTGCGGCGCCCAGCGCGAGTTCGTTGGCGAGGGTCATCGCGGCGACCAGGCCGCCCGCGTAGACGGCGGACCCGGCGAGGGTCGTCCACAGCGGCGAGTCCACCCCGGTCCGGGTGAGCCAGAGGAAGCCCGCGGCGGAGACGAGGAACCCGCCGGCCATCACGTATCCGCGGTCGAACCGGCGGGCGAGCGCACCGCCCACGGGGGCGGCGACCAGCACTCCGAGGGACGGGACCAGGCTCCACATCGCCGCCTCGAAGGGGCTTTTGCCCAGGACGGACTGCACGTACTGGGAGAAGAACGGGGCGAATCCGACCGTGGCCGCCATGGCCAGCAGGTTGACGGCGACCGATCCGCCGAAGGCGCGGCGGCGCAGCAGGGCGAGGTCGACCATCGGGTGGGCGAGCCCGGCCTGCCGGCGGAGGAAGACGAGGCCCAGGCAGAGTCCGGCGGTGATCCCGAGGGCCGGCAGCGGCCGGTAGCCGTGTGCGGCCAGCTCCTTGATGCCGTGGATCAGCGGCAGCAGCGCGGCGAGCGAGAGCACCGCGCTCAGGGTGTCGAACCTGCCCGGGGCGGGCGACTTGGACTCCGGCAGCAGCAGCGGGGCGAGGACGAGCAGCAGGGCCATGGCGGGCAGGTTGACGAGGAACACGGCGCCCCACCAGAAGTGTTCGAGGAGCGCCCCGCTGAGGACCGGGCCGACGGAGATGCCGGTGGCCAGCACGGTCGTCCAGACGGCGACCGCGCGGGCCCGCTGCCCGGGGTCGTGGAAGAGGTTGCGTACGAGGGCGAGGGTGGACGGCATCAGGCAGGCGCCGCCCACGCCGAGGAGTGCGCGGGCGGCGATCAGCGCCCCGGGGGACTGCGCGTAGGCGGCGGCCACCGAGGCGGCGGCGAACACGACCGTGCCGGCGATCAGTACCTTCCGGCGGCCGACGCGGTCGCCGAGCGCACCCATCGTGATGAGGAGTCCGGCGAGGACGAAGCCGTACATGTCCAGGATCCACAACTGCTGGGTGGAGCCGGGTTCGAGGTCCGCGCCGATGGCCGGCAGGGCGTAGAAGAGGATGGAGACGTCCATCGAGACGAAGAGCAGCGGCAGCATCAGCACGCCCAGCGCGATCCACTCGCGGCGCCCGGCGCGCGGGGCGGCGGGCTCCGGTGGGGCGGGGGCGGGCGGGGCTGGGGTGTGCGGTCCTGAAGTCATGGCGGGAGCACAGCAGTCGCCGCGCGTACACCGCAAACAGTGCCGTAGTGCACCGGTCGGCCCGCTTCGATCCACCGCCGGAATTCCCGGGGTTGACGGGGCGTACGCCGTCACCGGTGCACTAGTACAGTGCCCCGGTGACGACCGAACCGCCCTACCTCAGGATCGCCGGTGAACTGCGCCGCCGGATCGTCGCCGGCGAGCTCGCCCCGGGCGACCGGCTGCCCTCGACGCGCGCGATCGTCCGGGAGTGGGAGGTCGCGATGGCGACCGCCACCAAGGCGCTGTCGGTGCTGCGCGGCGAGGGCCTGGTGCGGGCGGTGCCGGGGGTCGGGACGGTCGTGGCCGAGCGGGCCGCGCCGGGCCCCGGCGACGTGGGCGGCGGGGCCGCGCTGAGCCGTGCGCGCATCGTGCGTACCGCCATCGAACTGGCCGACGCCGAAGGGCTGCCCGCGGTCTCGATGCGCCGGGTCGCGACCGTCCTGGCCACCTCCACCATGGCGCTGTACCGCCATGTGCCGGGCAAGGCCGAGCTGGTCCGGCTGATGTCGGACGAGGCGTTCGCGGAACACCCGCTGGGCGCGGTGCCGCACGGCTGGCGGCCGGGGCTGGAACTCGCCGCCCGGTGGCTGCGGTCGGTGTACGGGCGCCATCCCTGGCTGGCCCAGGCCGTGGCCTCCTTCACCCGGCCGACGGCGTCCCCGCACGCGATGCGGTACACGGAGTGGGTACTGCGCGTCCTCGCCGGCACCGGACTGCCGCCGCACACGAAGCTCCACATCCACCTCACGCTCTTCGCCCATGTGCAGGGACTGGCGATGGCAGGCGAGCTGGAATCGCAGGCCCTCCAGGACACCGGGCTCTCCGCGGAGGCATGGATGGAAAGAAACGAGCCACAATTCGACGCCATCTCGGCCAGCGGCGACTACCCCTTCCTCAACTCACTGTTCGAACACGAGGCGTTCGAGCTCGACCTCGGGATTCTCTTCGAATTCGGGCTCCGGAGGACGCTGGACGGCATCGCGGTGATGATCGGCGAAACGTCCGCTTAACGAACACGACGTTTCCGGCAACGAACGAAATCCGGCCAACTTGTTGACGCGCTCCTGACAGGAACATCTTCCGGCTGACACTCTTCACCCCGTTCTGCGCTCTTCTCGCTCACCCCGGACGGCTCACCGTGCCGCCGGTACCCCCCTCGCAGAAGGAGTCCGCGTGAGATCCACGCCCAGCCGTCGTGCCACCGCGACCGGCGCTCTGATAGCCGCAGCAGCCCTCGTAGCCGTCGGCGTCCAGACCGGCACGGCCACTGCAACTCCCAGCAGCGCCACAGCGGCGACCTCGGCGGCGGCCGGCGCCGACCACGGTGCCCTGGCCAAGCAGCTCTCCCCGTCCCAGCGCGCCGAGCTGATCCGCAAGGCGGACGCGAGCAAGGCGGACACGGCCAAGGACCTCGGTCTCGGCTCGCAGGAGAAGCTCGTCGTCCGGGATGTCGTCCAGGACAACAACGGCACCACGCACACGCGCTACGAGCGCACCTTCGCCGGACTTCCGGTACTCGGCGGCGACCTGGTCGTCATGGAGTCCAAGTCCGGGGCGACCCAGAGCGTCACCAAGGCCTCCAAGGCGACCAGCGGTCAGCTGAAGGCCGTGGACCTGAAGGCGGACGTCGCGCCCGCCAAGGCCGAGAAGCAGGCACTCGGCCTCGCCAAGGCCGACGGTTCGAAGAAGACCGAGGCCGACCGGGCACCCCGCAAGGTGGTCTGGATGGCGCAGGGCAAGCCGCAGCTCGCCTACGAGACCGTCGTCGGCGGCCTCCAGCACGACGGCACCCCCAACGAGCTGCACGTCATCACCGACGCGGCCACCGGGGCGAAGCTGTACGAGTGGCAGGGTGTCGAGAACGGCACCGGCAACACCCAGTTCAGCGGCCAGGTCACCCTCGGCACCGCACCGTCGTACACCCTGACGGACACGGGCCGCGGCAACCACAAGACCTACAACCTGAACCACGGCAGCTCCGGCACCGGGACGCTGTTCACCAACTCCACCGACGTGTGGGGCAACGGCAACCCGTCGAACGCCGAGACGGCCGCCGCGGACGCGCACTACGGCGCGGCCGAGACGTGGGACTACTACAAGAACGTGCACGGCCGCACCGGCATCCGCGGTGACGGTGTCGGCGCGTACTCCCGTGTCCACTACGGCAACAACTACGTCAACGCCTTCTGGCAGGACAGCTGCTTCTGCATGACGTACGGCGACGGCTCGGGCAACAACGCCCCGCTGACCTCGCTCGACGTCGCCGCGCACGAGATGTCGCACGGTGTCACCGCCGCCACCGCCAACCTGGTGTACAGCGGCGAGTCCGGTGGCCTCAACGAGGCGACCAGCGACATCTTCGCCACCGCGGTCGAGTTCTACGCCAACAACTCCAGCGACGTGGGCGACTACCTCATCGGCGAGAAGATCGACATCAACGGTGACGGCACCCCGCTGCGTTACCAGGACAAGCCGAGCAAGGACGGCGCGTCCAAGGACGCGTGGTACTCGGGCATCGGCAACATCGACGTCCACTACTCCTCGGGCCCGGCGAACCACTTCTTCTACCTGCTCTCCGAGGGCAGCGGCGCCAAGGTCATCAACGGGGTCTCCTACGACTCCCCGACCTCCGACGGCCTCCCGGTGACCGGCATCGGCCGCGCCAAGGCCGAGCAGATCTGGTTCAAGGCGCTCTCCACCAAGTTCACCTCCACCACCAACTACGCGGCGGCCCGCACCGGCACCCTCGCCGTGGCCGGTGAGCTGTACGGCACCACCAGCGCCGAGTACAAGGCCGTCATGAACGCCTGGGCGGCCATCAACGTCGGCACCCGTGACGGCGGCGGCAACCCGGACCCGGGCGGCAAGGTCTTCGAGAGCAAGACGACCGTCGCCATCCCGGACCGCGGTGCGGCCGTCACCAGCTCGGTCAACGTCACCGGTGTCACCGGCAACGCGCCCAGCACCCTCAAGGCCGACGTGGACATCACCCACACCTACCGCGGTGACCTGGTCGTCGACCTCGTCGCCCCGGACGGCACCGCCTACCGGCTGAAGAACTCCTCGGCCGGCGACCCGGCGGACGACGTCCGCGGCACCTACACGGTCGACGCGTCGTCCGAGGTCGCCAACGGCACCTGGAAGCTGAAGGTCCAGGACGTCTACTCGGGTGACACGGGCAAGATCAACAGCTTCAAGCTCACCTTCTGAACCCCGCACCGGTCATGACCCGGTGACCACCGCCCGGCAGGAGCTCACGCCCTGCCGGGCGGTTGCGTGTCCGGCGGGCGCTCAGCGCCTGTCGGGTGGCCTCTGACCGGGCGGCCACGCCCTGGCACGCACGCTTCCCGCGTTGCCGGGATGTCCGAGTAGCTCCGCTACGAGGACATCCCGGCGCCTTGGAATCGCACGCACCAGACCGCGTCCACCATCCGATCGAAGGCCACCCGACAGGCTCTCAGCGCATCAGCACACCCGCACCGTCCACGGCCGCCTCCGCGGGCAGCGCCACCAGGCCGAGTTCCGCCCCGGTCGCCAGCAGCGGATGGGCCGGCAGCACCCGCACCGTGTAGCCGTAGGGGCCCGTGCGGTCGAGGGCGAGCGGCCCCTCGTAGAGCCAGCGGCCCTCCAGGTCCTGGCCCCCGGCCGGCTTCAGCGGGAAGACCTGGGCGTCCGAGATCGCGTCGGCCGCGTCCACCCGGCCGGCCACCGCCTGCACCTCCACGTCGTCCGGCTCCAGCACCCCGAGGGCGACCCTGACCCGGAGCAGCAGTGCCGAGCCCAGCTCGGCCGATCCGTCCGCCGCGGTGGGCGCCACGGCCTCCACGTGGTCGACGGCCACCCGCGGCCAGGCGGCCCGGACCCGGGCCTTCCAGTCGGCGAGCCGGCGAGCCGTCCCGGGGTCCAGCGCGCGCCGGGCGCGCGCGGCGGGCACGTACAGCCGCTCCACGTACTCGCGGACCATCCGGTCGGCCAGCACCTTGGGACCGAGCGTGCCGAGCGTGCGGCGGACCATCTCGATCCAGCGCCCCGGAAGCCCCTCCTCGCCGCCCAGGTCGTAGAAGCGCGGCACGACCCGGTCCTCGATCAGCTCGTAGAGGGCGGCCGCCTCCAGATCGTCCCGGCGGTCCTCGTCCAGGGCCAGACCGTCGGCGGTCGGGATCGCCCAGCCGAAGTCCGGCTCGAACCACTCGTCCCACCAGCCGTCGAGCACCGAGAGGTTGAGGCAGCCGTTGAGCGCGGCCTTCATCCCGCTCGTACCGCAGGCCTCCAGCGGGCGCAGCGGATTGTTCAGCCATACGTCGCAGCCCGGGTAGAGCTTCTGCGCCATGGCCATCCCGTAGTCCGGCAGGAACACGATGCGGTGGCGCACCCGGGGGTCGTCGGAGAACCGCACCAGCTCCTGCACCAGCCGCTTCCCGCCGTCGTCGGCGGGGTGGGCCTTGCCGGCCACGACGATCTGGACCGGCCGGTCCGGGTGGAGCAGCAGTTCCCGCAGCCGGTCGCGGTCGCGCAGCATCAGCGTCAGCCGCTTGTACGAGGGGACGCGCCGGGCGAAGCCGATCGTCAGCACGTCCGGGTCGAGCACGCCGTCGATCCAGCCCAGTTCGGCCGGCTCCGCGCCCCGGGCCCGCCAGGAGGCGTGCAGCCGTTCACGCACCTCGGTGACCAGCTGGGCGCGCAGGGAACGCCGCAGCTCCCACAGCTCACGGTCGGGGACCCCGGCGGCGGACTCCCAGCGTCCGGGCGTGCCGCCGTAGCGGTTGCGCAGCCGGAAGACCTCGGGCGCGACCCAGGTGGGCGCGTGCACCCCGTTGGTCACCGAGGTGATCGGCACCTCGGCCGGGTCGAAGCCCGGCCACAGCCCGGCGAACATCTCCCGGCTGACCGATCCGTGCAGGGTGGAGACCCCGTTGGCCCGCTGGGCCAGCCGCAGCCCCATCACCGCCATGTTGAAGAGGCCGGTCTCACCACCGGGGTAGGTCTCCGTGCCCAGTTGCAGGATGCGTTCGACGCCCACGCCGGGGAGTTCGCCGTCGTCGCCGAAGTGCCGGGCGACCAGTTCGCGGTCGAAGCGGTCGATCCCGGCGGGCACCGGGGTGTGGGTGGTGAAGACGGTGCCGGCCCGGACGGACTCCATCGCGGAGTCGAAGTCGAGTCCGGTGCCGGAGAGTTCCCGGATGCGTTCGAGCCCGAGGAAGCCGGCGTGCCCCTCGTTGGTGTGGAACACCTCGGGTTCCGGGTGGCCGGTGAGACGGCAGTACGTGCGCACCGCGCGCACCCCGCCGATGCCGAGGAGCATCTCCTGGAGCAGCCGGTGCTCGCTGCCGCCGCCGTACAGCCGGTCGGTCACCTCGCGTTCGCCCGGTGCGTTCTCCTCCACGTCGGAGTCGAGCATCAGCAGCGGTACCCGGCCGACCCGGGCCAGCCAGATGTGTGCGTGCAGCGAACGGCCGCCGGGCAGGGCCAGCACCACCCGGCTCGGGGTGCCGTCGGCCTCGCGCACCAGGGCGACCGGGAGCTCGTTCGGATCGAGCACCGGGTAGTGCTCCTGCTGCCAGCCGTCGCGCGACAGGCTCTGGCGGAAGTAACCGTGCCGGTAGAGCAGGCCGACCCCGATGAGCGGTACGCCGAGGTCACTGGCGGCCTTGAGGTGGTCGCCGGCGAGGATGCCGAGCCCGCCGGAGTACTGGGGCAGGGCGGCGGTCACCCCGAACTCGGGTGAGAAGTAGGCGACGGCGGCCGGGAGTTCGGCGCCCAGCTCCAGCTGTTGCTGGTACCACCTGGGGCCGTCCAGATAGTTCCGAAGGTCCTGGGACGCCCCGGTCAGCCGGTGCAGGAACTGCTCGTCCCGGGCCAGCTCGGCGAGCCGGCCCGCGGACACCGCACCGAGCAGCCGCACGGGATCGCACTCCGCCGGCGCCCGGATCTCCGGGTCGACGGCCTGGAACAGCTCACGGGTCTCGGGGTGCCAGGACCAGCGCAGATTGCGGGCGAGGTCGCTGAGCGGTTGAAGGGGGTCGGGGAGGACGGGACGCACGGTGAATCGACGAATGGCCTTCACGTATTCCACCTTCGCAGGGGACGCGGGGATCCGAGGGGACATACCTCGGTGCGTCCCCCACGCCCGTTCCGGCACATCGGCCACACAGGTAATGGCCGATTCCCTTCCCCCGTTCGCTCTTGTGGCGCTCCGCACCAGAGGGAAAGCTGCCCAGTGGCGTCCGGAAGGGCACCGGCGGGCCCGTGGAAACTCGGGGCGGCGCCCGACACGGACAGGTCGTCACAGAAACACCCGAGTATTTGACAAACCACCGGATCGGCCCACCGGGAATCGCGGGAAGGCTTCTCCGGTACACAGCCCGAGTGCGCTCCGGGTGCCGCATGGACGACGCCCGGATGCAGCACGAATGCGAGGCATCCGCGGGCCGGTTTTCACCCGGTTGACATCCGCGAAACATACCCGTGCCCCGCCCATTCGACTGCCATTCGAGTGAATGCGGACAGGAGCGGCCATGCCCACACACGGTCAGCCGTCAATCGAGCAGCTAGAAAGGACGCACCCCATCGGTCGCGGTGCGCGTATTCCGCCCTCCGCCGCTGTGCCGCGTCCCGTTCGGCCCGAGCCCCAGTCCCGGGCCCAGTCCCCAGGTGATTCCATGATCGGTCGCATTCCCGTACTCGACGTCCGTCCCCTCGTCGACTGCGGCCAGAGGCCCGCCAAGGCCGTTGCCGGTGAGACCTTCCAGGTCACCGCGACCGTCTTCCGCGAGGGCCATGACGCCGTCGCCGCCAATGTGGTCATGACGGACCCGGGCGGGCGCCCCGGCCCCTGGACACCGATGCGCGAGCTGGCCCCGGGCACCGACCGCTGGGGCGCCGACGTCACCCCGGACTCGGAGGGCCGCTGGACGTATACGGTCGAGGCCTGGAGCGATCCGGTCGCCACCTGGCGGCAGCACGCCGGGATCAAGATTCCGGCGGGGATCGACACCGCGCTCGTCCTGGCGGAGGGCGCCGGGCTGTACGAGCGGGCCGCCGGCGGCGTACCCAAGCGGGACGGGCGCGAGGCGGTACTGGCCGCCGTGGACGCGCTGCGCGACGAGTCCCGGCCGGCCGCCGCCCGGCTGGCCGCGGCGCTCGCCCCCGAGGCACTGGCGGCGCTCGCCCGGCACCCGCTGCGCGAACTGGTCAGCGCGTCCCGGCCACTGCCGTTGGTGGTGGAGCGCCGGCGGGCCCTGTTCGGCTCCTGGTACGAGCTGTTCCCCCGCTCGGAGGGCGCCGTGGTCGAGCGGGCCGCCCCGCCCGCGAGGCGCAGGGGCGGGACCGGGAAGGCGGCGAAGGTCCCGACGAGGATCGTCGGCGGCACCTTCCGCACGGCCGCCGAACGGCTGCCCGCGGTCGCCGCGATGGGCTTCGACGTGGTCTACCTGCCGCCGGTCCACCCGATCGGGACCACCCACCGCAAGGGCCCCGACAACGCCCTCTCCGCCGCCCCGCACGACGTGGGGGTGCCGTGGGCGATCGGCTCGGCCGAGGGCGGTCACGACGCCGTGCACCCCGCTCTCGGCACCCTCGACGACTTCGATCATTTCGTTGCGACCGCCCGGAATCTGCGTATGGAGATCGCTCTCGATTTCGCGCTCCAGTGCTCTCCGGACCATCCCTGGGTGGAGAAACATCCGGAGTGGTTCCACCATCGCGCGGACGGCACGATCGCCTATGCCGAGAATCCGCCGAAGAAATACCAGGACATCTATCCGATCGCCTTCGACAAGGACATGGGCGGACTGGTCGCCGAGACGGTGCGCATTCTGCGGTTCTGGATGGATCACGGTGTGCGGATCTTCCGCGTGGACAATCCGCACACCAAGCCGGTGATCTTCTGGGAGAAGGTGATCGCGGACATCAACAGCACCGATCCCGATGTGATCTTCCTGGCCGAGGCATTCACCCGGCCCGCGATGATGAAGACGCTCGCGTCCATCGGATTCCAGCAGTCCTACACGTATTTCACCTGGCGCAACACCCGGCATGAAATCACCGAATACGTCACGGAGCTGTCGGGCGAAGCCGCCTCCTGCATGCGGCCCAACTTCTTCGTGAACACCCCGGACATCCTGTCCGGATATCTCCAGGACGGAGGCCGCCCGGCCTTCGAGGCGCGGGCCGTGCTCGCCGCGACGCTCTCCCCGTCCTGGGGTGTGTACGCGGGCTACGAGCTCTGCGAGAACACCCCGGTCCGGCCCGGCAGCGAGGAGTACCTCCACTCGGAGAAGTACGAGATCCGGCCCAGGGACTGGGAGGCGGCGGAGCGCGAGGGCCGTTCGCTGGCCCCGCTCATCACCACGCTCAACCGCATCCGGCGGCGCAATCCGGCGTTGCAGCAACTGCGGGACGTGCACTTCCACTCCACCGACAACGACGCGTTGATCGCGTACAGCAAGCGTTCGGGTTCGAACATCGTTCTGGTGGTCGTCAACCTCGACCCGCACCACACCCACGAGGCCACGGTCTCGTTGGACATGCCGCGACTCGGCCTCGACCGGCACGAGCGCGTGCCGGTGCGCGACGAGCTCACCGGCGATACCTATCACTGGGGCAGGACCTTCTACGTGCGCCTAGAGCCGGGCGTCACGCCCGCGCACGTCGTGGTCCTGCGACCGTCCCCGCCGACCGGAGGGTCACCCACACCATGATCGTCAATGAGCCTGTCCACGACACGTTCGAGGACACCCCGGCCAAGGACCGCGATCCCGACTGGTTCAAGCGCGCCGTCTTCTACGAGGTCCTCGTCAGGTCCTTCCAGGACTCCAACGGCGACGGAATCGGCGACCTCAAGGGCATCACCTCCAAACTGGACTATCTCCAGTGGCTGGGCGTCGACTGCCTCTGGCTGCCACCGTTCTTCAAGTCGCCGTTGCGCGACGGGGGTTACGACGTCTCCGACTACACCGCCGTGCTGCCGGAGTTCGGTGATCTGGCCGACTTCGTGGAGTTCGTCGACGCCGCGCATCAGCGCGGGATGCGCGTGATCATCGATTTCGTCATGAACCACACGAGCGATCAGCACGACTGGTTCCAGCAGTCCCGCACCGACCCCGAGGGGCCGTACGGCGACTACTACGTCTGGGCCGACGACGACAAGCAGTTCCCGGACGCCCGGATCATCTTCGTGGACACGGAGACGTCCAACTGGACCTTCGACCCGGTGCGCAAGCAGTACTACTGGCACCGGTTCTTCTCCCACCAGCCCGATCTCAACTACGAGAACCCGGCGGTGCAGGAGGAGATCATCTCCGCGCTCCGCTTCTGGCTGGACCTCGGCATCGACGGCTTCCGGGTGGACGCCGTGCCGTACCTCTACCAGCGGGAGGGCACCAACTGCGAGAACCTCCCGGAGACCCACGACTTCCTCAAGCGGGTCCGCAAGGAGATCGACGCGCACTACCCGGACACCGTGCTGCTCGCCGAGGCCAACCAGTGGCCGGAGGACGTCGTCGACTACTTCGGCGAGTACCGGGCCGGCGGCGACGAGTGCCACATGGCGTTCCACTTCCCCGTGATGCCGCGGATCTTCATGGCGGTGCGGCGCGAGAGCCGCTACCCGGTCTCGGAGATCCTGGCGAAGACACCGGCGATCCCGGCGAACTGCCAGTGGGGCATCTTCCTGCGCAACCACGACGAGCTGACCCTCGAAATGGTCACGGACGAAGAGCGCGACTACATGTACGCGGAGTACGCCAAGGATCCGCGGATGCGGGCCAACATCGGCATCCGGCGGCGACTCGCGCCGCTGCTGGACAACGACCGCAACCAGATCGAGCTGTTCACCGCGCTGCTGCTGTCACTGCCCGGCTCCCCGATCCTCTACTACGGGGACGAGATCGGGATGGGCGACAACATCTGGCTCGGCGACCGGGACGCGGTACGCACCCCGATGCAGTGGACGCCCGACCGGAACGCCGGGTTCTCCTCCAGCGACCCGGGGCGGCTCTACCTCCCCACGATCATGGATCCGGTCTACGGCTACCAGGTCACCAACGTCGAGGCGGCGATGGCCTCCCCGTCGTCGCTGCTGCACTGGACGCGGCGGATGATCGAGATCCGCAAGCAGAACCCGGCCTTCGGTCTCGGCTCGTACAACGAACTGCCGTCGTCGAACCCGGCCGTGCTCGCCTTCACCCGTGAGCACGGCGACGATCTCGTGCTGTGCGTGCACAACTTCTCGCGGTTCGCGCAGCCGACGGAGCTCGATCTGCGGTCGTTCGAGGGGCGTCATCCGGTGGAGCTGATCGGCGGGGTGCGCTTCCCCGCCATCGGCAAGTGGCCCTACCTGCTCACTCTCGCGGGGCACGGTTTCTACTGGTTCCGGCTGCGCAAGGACGCGCCGCCCAGCTGACCGGACAGCACGTCGTACCACCAACCGCGGGGCGGTTTCCGCCGCCCCGCACGGGACGCCCTCCCCCACATCGCACACGTACGGCCCCTTCCGGGCCCCATCTGGCGTTTTGATCCCATCGAGTCGAGTCCGTACGGACCATCCTGACCCGACACGTCCCGCACAGCCGGACAGCTATTGCCGCAATCCGGGACACTCTTCGCATCCTGTGGTGTGCCCGGGGAAAGGACGCGATGCCATGTCGGAGGCTGCATCCCTTCGGGTCGCCCTGGCCGACAGCCCAGCCCTGCTCCCGTCTCTCGCCCCCCTGCTGTACGAATGGCTGCCCCGCCAGCGGTGGTTCGCGGGCAAGGGGCGGCCGATCACCGCGTTCTCGCTGGTGTCGGCGACCGAGATACTGCCGGTGGGCACCGGTCCCGTCGCCGCCGGAACCGGAACCGGGCTGCTCCATCTGCTGGTCCAGGTCCAACAGCCGGCCACGCCCGAGCGGTCACCGGACGACTGCTACCAACTGCTGCTCGGCGTACGGTCCATGCTGCCGCCCCGGCTGGCACCCGCGCTCATCGGCAGGGTGACCGAGGGGCCGCTGACCGGCCGCACCGTCTACGAGGCGCTGCACGATCCGCGCCTGGCCGAACTTCTGCTGGAACGATTCCGTACCCCCGGCACCCTGGGCGCGCTGCGCTTCGACCGGAGCGGCCCGGCCATCGCGGCGGGCCTCGCGCCGCGGGTGCTCGACACCGAGCAGTCCAACACCTCGCTCGTCTACGGCGACGCGTACATCCTCAAGATCTTCCGCCGGATCTTCCCGGGCACCAACCCCGATCTGGAGCTGCCGCTCGCGCTGGCACGGGAGGGTTGCGGGCGGGTGCCCGCCCCGGTCGCCTGGTTCGAGGCCGCCACCGCCACGGAGCCGCTCACCCTCGGCGTCCTCCAGCCGTTCCTGAGCGGCGCGCAGGACGGCTGGCAGCTCGCACTGCGCGCCCTGGCCGAGGGCCGGGACTTCACCGACGAGGCCCACGCGCTGGGCCGGGCCACCGCCGAGGTGCACACCGCGCTGGCCGCCGCCCTGCCGACGCCCGCCCTGCACCGCGCCCAGACCGAGCACCTGGCCGCCGCGATGGTGCGCCGGCTGGAGGCCGCCGCCCAGGCGGTACCGGAACTCGTGCCGTACGTCCCCGGGCTGCGCACCGCCTTCGACGCGGTGGCCGCGCTGGGGCACCGGGCACGCGACCGGGCGGCCCAGCGGGTGCACGGCGATCTCCATCTCGGCCAGACGCTCCGCGCGGCCGACGGTTTCTGGTCACTGATCGACTTCGAGGGCGAACCGGCCAGGCCGCTGCCCGAACGCCGCCGGCCGCAGCTCCCGGTCCGCGACATCGCCGGGATGCTCCGCTCCTTCGACTACGCGGCCCGCTCGCACCGCCCGTGGAACGCCGACTGGGCGGCCCGCTGCCGGACCGCCTACTGCGAGGGGTACGCCCGCGCGTCGGGCGCCGACCCGCGCGGCGAACCGGAGCTGCTGCGCGCCCACGAGACCGACAAGGCCGTGTACGAGGTGCTGTACGAGGCACGGCACCGGCCCGACTGGCTGCCGGTCCCGATGGCCGCGATCCACCGCCTGGCCGCCGCCGACGACTGACGGCCCGGCACGCGCCGCCCGCCGCCGCTCCCCCGCTCCTTTCCCCGACCCCCTCCGAGGAGGCTGTCCCCGTGACCGCCCGCAAGCCGTCCCGCAAAACGCCCGCCCCCACCGAGACCCCCCAGGTCAAGCCCCCAGCACCCGAGGCGGCGGCCCCCGCCGCGAAGCCGCGCCCCCGCCGCAACGCCGCAGGCCGGGGCGTACGGCGGGCACACCCCCTCGACGACGGCGACCGGGGCCGGCTGCTGGCCGGCGAGCACCACGCCCCGCACGACCTGCTCGGCGCCCACCCGGTCCGGGGCGGGGTGACCTTCCGGGTGCTGCGCCCGTACGCCCGCTCGGTGGCCGTGCTCGCCAAGGGGCTGCGGGCCCAGCTGCACGACGACGGCGACGGGTTCTTCTCCGGGCTGCTGCCGATGCCCGAGCTGCCCGAGTACCGGCTGCTGGTCGCCTACGACGACAACGAGACCGAGGTGCATGACCCGTACCGCTTCCTGCCCGCGCTCGGCGATCTCGATCTGCATCTGATCGGCGAGGGCCGGCACGAGGAGCTGTGGACCGCCCTGGGCGCACAGCCCATGGAGCACCAGGGGGTGGCGGGCACCCGGTTCACCGTGTGGGCGCCCAACGCCCGCGGGGTGCGGGTCGCCGGGGACTTCAACTACTGGGACGGCACCGGCTTCCCGATGCGCTCGCTCGGCTCCTCCGGGGTGTGGGAGCTGTTCCTGCCCGCGATCGGGGAGGGCACGCTCTACAAGTTCGACGTCTGCCGCCCGGACGGCTCGCACACGCTGCGCGCCGACCCGATGGCCCGGTACGCCGAGGTGCCGCCCGCCAACGCCTCGATCGTGACGGCCTCGCACCACCGGTGGCAGGACCAGGAGTGGATGGCGCACCGCGGGGACGTCCCGGTGCACGAGGCGCCGGTCTCGGTGTACGAGGTCCATCTGCCGTCCTGGCGACCGGGCCTGACGTATCGTCAACTCGCTGCCCAGCTGCCGGCGTACGTGAGGGATCTCGGTTTCACCCACGTCGAGCTGATGCCGGTCTCCGAGCACCCCTTCGGCGGCTCGTGGGGGTATCAGGTCACCGGCTTCTACGCCCCGACGTCCCGCATGGGCACCCCCGACGACTTCCGGTTCCTCGTCGACTCCCTGCACCGGGCCGGGATCGGGGTGATCGTCGACTGGGTGCCGGCGCACTTCCCGCGCGACGACTGGGCACTGGCCCAGTTCGACGGCCGCCCGCTGTACGAGCACTCGGACCCGTCGCGGGCGGCGCATCCCGACTGGGGCACCCTGGAGTTCGACTACGGGCGCACCGAGGTGCGCAACTTCCTGGTGGCCAACGCCACTTACTGGTGCGAGGAGTTCCACGTCGACGGGCTGCGGGTGGACGCCGTCGCCTCGATGCTCTACCTCGACTACTCGCGCGAGGAGGGCGAATGGTCCCCCAACGAGCACGGCGGCCGGGAGAATCCGGACGCCGTCGCGTTCCTCCAGGAGATGAACGCCACCGTCTACCGCCGCAATCCCGGTGTGGTGACCATCGCCGAGGAGTCCACCGCCTGGGACGGCGTCACCCGCGCCACCCACCACACCGGACCCGGCGGCTTCGGGGGCCTCGGCTTCGGGCTGAAGTGGAACATGGGCTGGATGCACGACTCGCTGGAGTACGTGTCGAAGGAGCCGGTGCACCGCAAGTACCACCACAACGAGATGACCTTCTCGATGGTGTACGCGTACAGCGAGAACTACGTCCTGCCGATCTCGCACGACGAGGTGGTGCACGGCAAGCGGTCGCTGGTCTCCAAGATGCCCGGCGACTGGTGGCAGCAGCGCGCCAACCACCGCGCCTACCTCGGCTTCATGTGGGCCCACCCCGGCAAACAACTCCTTTTCATGGGACAGGAGTTCGCCCAGGGAGCGGAGTGGTCGGAGGGCCACGGCCCGGACTGGTGGCTGCTCGACCCCTCCTACGCGGCGGAGAGCGACCACCGGGGCGTGCGCACCCTGGTGGGCGATCTGAACACGGTCTACGCCGAGACTCCCGCGCTCTGGCAGCGCGACACCGTGCCGGAGGGCTTCGACTGGGTGGACGGCGGCGCCGCCGAGGACAACGTCTTCGCCTTCCTGCGCTACGACGCGCACGGCTCACCGCTTCTCGCGGTCAGCAATTTCTCCCCGGTGGTGCGGCACGACTACCGCGTGGGCGTCCCCCGGGTGCCCGGTGACCGGGTCGCGTGGGCGGAGGCGCTGAACACCGACGCCGCGCGGTACGGCGGCAGCGACGTGCTCCACGGCGGACCGCTGAAGCCCGAACCGGTGGCCTCGCACGGCCGGCCCGGCAGCATCGTGTTGACGCTGCCGCCGCTGGCGACGGTCTGGTTCAAGCCGGTGTGAGCCGGAATTCACCAGCGTGTGGCCGATTCCTTTCCGGTGTCCGTGGCCCACGCATTCACGTTCAGGTGATTTCCCTCCGGCACCCTCCTGAATCGATGATCCACTTCATACGATGCTTACCAAGCGCCGATGTCCACGCCTGACGGAGTGGGCTCCTGGTTCCATATTCGATTCAAGGGGAAACCATGATCTCAAGAACGAGGAACGTCATGCGCACGATGGCCGCGGCGCTCGCCGCAGCCGCCGCGTTCACCCTGGCCGGCCCGGTCGGCACTGCTTCCGCCATCGACCACGTCACCTGCGACCCGGACGCGGGCTTCCTGAAGATCTGGTCGCACAACGGCAGCGGGCGCGACAGCGTGGACTGCTATGCGAATCGCGGGAAAATCGACTTCGGCGGGTGGTGGGTCGACCAGATCTCCACGGGAAACAACGACGTGAAGTACTACGACGCCAATGGCGATGTGGTGAAAATCGCCCGGAATTCGAATATCAAGTATTCGAACGTACCGAAGGTCAATGCCATCGAAATCCTGTAGGGATTTCTTCCCGGGACGTTCCGTGGTCCCGGTCGCGCCCGCCTCACGCCGTCTCGAAGACCTCCTCCAGCTCCTGGAGGAGCTTGCGCCTGGGGCGGGCGCCCACCATCGCCTTCACGGGTTCACCGCCCCGGAAGACCATCAGGGTCGGTGCGGAGAGCACCGCGTACCGGCTCGCTACGCCGGGGCTGGTGTCGATGTCCAGCTGGACGACCTCCATGCGCCCGGTCAGTTCGGTGGCCACGGCGCTGAGCACCGGGGCGAGCTGTCGGCACGGGCCGCACCAGTCGGCGGTGAATTCGACGAGCACCGGGCCGTCCGCCGCGAGCACCTCGGCGTCGAAGGTGGCATCGGTGACCTCGGCCACGCCCTCTGCATGAATCATCTGTCATCCTCCCAGTTCACAACGTGGTTCCGGACCGCCGGGGAGTACCGCCCCGGCCTCCAGCTCGGCCCTGGCGAGCTGTGCGCCCACCTCGGCGCGGACCGTGCGGAGCTGTTCGATGAGCGAGTCGAGCTCGCCGAGCTTGCGCCGGTAGACGGCGAGCGAGGCGGGGCAGGCGTCACCGGCGGGGTGGCCGGCCCGCAGACAGTCGACGAACGGCCGGGTCTCCTCCAGCTCGAAGCCGAAGTCCTGAAGGGTGCGGATCTGCTGGACGAGGCGCAGATCGTCCTCGTCGTACGCGCGGTAACCGTTGCCGGTCCGCCGCGCGGGCAGCAGTCCGCGGGACTCGTAGTAGCGCAGAGTCCGCGTGGTCGTCCCGGCCCGTTCGGCCAGCTCCCCGATTCGCATGTCCTCGACCGTAGACCTTGACGCGGACGTCAAGGCAAGCGCGAAGGGGCCGCCGCGGGAATCCCCGCGACGGCCCCTTTCCGGTGCCCGCTTCCGGTGCCCGGTGTGGTTACGCCTTCGCCACCGCGCGCCGCTCGTCGCCCTCGCGCGGCTCCGGGACGCCGTGCGCGTCGGCGTCCTGGTTGAGCATCTGCTCGTTCCACGGGAGCGCGCCGGAGAGCACCCGGTCCACCCGCTCCTTGTCGATCTCCTTGGTCCAGGTGCCGACCAGGACGGTGGCGACCGCGTTGCCCGCGAAGTTCGTCATGGCCCGGGCCTCGCTCATGAAGCGGTCGATGCCGACGATCAGGCCGACGCCGTCGACCAGGCCGGGGCGGTGCGACTGGAGGCCGCCCGCGAGGGTTGCCAGGCCCGCGCCGGTGACTCCGGCCGCGCCCTTCGAGGCGACGATCATGAAGAGCAGCAGCGAGATCTGCTCACCGGCGCTCAGCGGGTCGCCCATCGCGTTGGCGATGAAGAGCGAGGACATCGTGAGGTAGATCGCGGTGCCGTCGAGGTTGAAGGAGTAGCCGGTCGGCACGGTGATGCCGACGACCGGGCGGCTGACGCCGAGGTGTTCCATCTTGGCGATGAGCCGGGGCAGCGCGGACTCGGAGGAGGAGGTGGAGAGGATCAGCAGGAACTCGCGGCCCAGGTACTTCAGCAACGCGATCAGGTTGACCCCGGCGACCAGCCGCAGGATGGTGCCGAGCACCACGAAGACGAAGATCGCGCAGGTCAGATAGAAGCCGATCATGATGATCGCGAGGGACTTCAGCGCGTCGACACCGGTCTCGCCGACCACCGCCGCCATCGCGCCGAACGCGCCGACCGGGGCCGCCCACATGATCATGGCGAGGATGCGGAAGACGAGGCGCTGGATGTGGCCGATGCCGCGCAGCACCGGTTCACCGGCCGAGCCCATGGCCTGGAGCGCGAAGCCCGCGAGCAGCGCGACGAGCAGGGTCTGGAGCACCTCGCCCTCGGTGAAGGCGGAGACGATCGTGGTCGGGATGATGCCGAGCAGGAAGTCGGCGGTGGACTCGCTCGCCCCGGCGGCCTGCTTCTCACCGGCGGCGCGTACCGCCTCGGTGAGGTGGAGGCCCTGGCCGGGCTCCAGGAGGTTGCCGACGAGCAGACCGATGGCGAGCGCGACGGTCGACATCACCAGGAAGTAGCCGAGGGCGAGGCCGCCGACCGCGCCGACCTTGGCGGCCTTGCGCACCGACCCGACGCCCAGCACGATCGTGCAGAAGATGATGGGCGAGATCATCATCTTGATCAGGTTGACGAAGCCGGTGCCGATCGGCTTGAGCTCGACGGCGACGCCCGGGGCCGCGAAGCCCACCAGGATGCCGAGCCCCACCGCCGCGATCACGGCCAGATACAGATAGTGCGTGCGGTCCCGCTTGGCGGCTGCCACTCCCACGGGGGGTTCTCCTCGGCTCGTCCGGTAACTCCCCCGTCCCTGGGGGTGCAAGGGCTGCCCGGCGGATGGGAGCCGGAAGAACCCTTGGCGAATATCTCGCTCCCTGTGACGCCGGTCACCGTTGCGTGCATTTCGTTCATCGGATTTCGGCCAGGCAGACTGTGGCCATGCGTCTCCCCCGCCCCCGTACCCGCCCGCGCAGCCTGGCCGGTCAGCTCTTCGCCATGCAGGTGGTGCTGGTGGCGGCCGTGGTGGCGGGGTGCGCGTTCTTCGCGTACGCGTCCGGCAGCGAGCAGGCGAAGGAGACCGCGGCCCGGCAGGTCAGGGCGGCCGCCCTGGCGATCGCCGATTCGCCGTCGGTACGGGAGGCGATCGGCACCCCGGACCCGTCCGCCGTGCTCCAGCCGTACGCGGAGCGGGTCCGCAGGGACACCGGGATCGCCTTCGTCACGATCATGTCCCCGCAGCGGGTCCGCTGGACCCACCCGGACTCCGACCGGATCGGCGAGCAGTTCCTCGGGCACACCGCGCGGGCGCTGCGCGGCGAGACGTTCACCGAGACGTACACCGGCACGCTCGGCCCCTCGATCCGGGTCGTCACACCGATCCGGGACGGCTCCAGGATCACCGGCCTGGTCAGCGCGGGCATCACGGTCGAGCGGGTCTCCTCCCAGGTGCGGGCGCAGCTCGGGGCACTGGGGCTGGCGGCGGGCGGGGCGCTCGCCCTCGGCGGTCTCGGCACGTACGTGATCAACGCCCGGCTGCGGCGGCACACGCACGGGATGAACGCCGCCGAGCTGAGCCGGCTGCACGACTACCACCAGGCCACGCTGCACGCGGTGCGCGAGGGGCTGCTGATGCTCGACGGGCGGCGCCGGATCGCGCTGATCAACGACGCGGGCCGGGAGCTGCTCGGTCTGGGGCCGGGTGCGGTGGGGCGCAGGGTCGCCGAGCTGGATCTGCCGGCGCCGCTGACCGGTGCGCTGCTCGCCTCCGAGGAGCGGGTCGACGAGCTGCATCTGACGACGGACCGGGTGATCGTGGTCAATACCCGCCCGGTGGTGGGCGGGGAGCAGCGCGGCACCGTGGTGACGCTGCGCGATCACACGGAACTCCAGGCGCTGTCCGGTGAGTTGGACTCCGAGCGGGGGTTCACCCAGGCCCTGCGCTCGCAGGCGCACGAGGCGGCGAACCGGTTGCACACCGTCGTCTCGCTGATCGAACTGGGCCGGGCGGAGGAAGCGGTGGGCTTCGCCACCGCCGAGCTGGAACTGGCCCAGGCGCTCACCGACCGGGTGGTGGGGGCGGTCGCCGAACCGGTGCTGGCGGCACTGCTGCTCGGCAAGGCGGCGCAGGCGAACGAACGAGGGGTGGAGCTGGTGCTCGCGGACGACAGCCTGATCGACGACGGCGACCTGCCGGCGACGCTGTCGCACCGGGATCTGGTGACGATCCTCGGCAATCTCATCGACAACGCGGTGGACGCGGCGTCGGAGGCGGTGACCGGTGCGGGGCCCGGGTCCGTGCCCGCCCAGCGAGGGGGCGGGCGGGCCGCCCGCGCCCGGGTCACCGTCACCGCGCTGGCCGGGGAGGGCGAGCTGCTACTGCGGGTCGCCGACACCGGTGCCGGGATCGGCCCGCAGGACGCCGCCGCGGTCTTCGACCGCGGCTGGTCGACGCACGGCACCGGCCGGGGAATCGGCCTGGCCCTCGTCAAGCAGGCGGTGCACCGCAACGGCGGCACGGTCACCCTGGACGGCGGCACGGACGGCGGCACGGACGGCGGCACGGACGGCGGCACGGTCACCCTGGACGGCGGCACGGGGACCGGCACGGCCGACGCCGCGGCGACCGGTACGGAGACCGCCGCGGAAGCCGGTGCGGCCGGCGATGCGGAGGCCGGTACGGAAGCCGGTGCGGACGGCGGTGCGCGGTTCACGGTGCGGCTGCCGCTGGAAGTCGCCGGCCGCACGGCGCACACCACGAAGGAGGCCACGGCGTGATCCAGGTGCTGGTCGTCGAGGACGATCCCGTCGCCGCGGACGCCCACCGGCTGTACGTGGGCCGGGTTCCCGGGTTCACGGTGGCGGCCGTCGCGCATTCGCGGGCCCAGGCGGTGCGGGCGCTGGACCGTACCCCGGTCGATCTGCTGCTCCTGGATCTGTATCTGCCCGACGGGCACGGCCTGCAGCTGCTGCGCTCGCTGCGTGCGGCCGGACACTCGGCGGACGTCATCGCGGTGACGTCGGCGCGGGATCTGGCGGTGGTCCGGGAGGGGGTGTCGCTCGGGGTCGTCCAGTACGTGCTGAAGCCCTTCACCTTCGCCACCCTGCGCGACCGTCTGGTGCGCTACGCGGAGTTCCGAGCGGCGGCCGGCGAGGCGAGCGGCCAGGACGAGGTGGACCGGGCGCTCGGCGCGCTGCGCGCCCCGCAGCCGGCCCAGCTGCCGAAGGGGCTCAGCGGCCCGACGCTGGAGGCCGTCACCCGGGCGCTGCGGGCCGCCCCGGACGGGGTGACGGCGTCGGCGGCCGGGGAGGAGCTGGGCATCTCGCGGATCACCGCACGCCGCTATCTGGAGCACCTGGTGACGGTGGGGCGCGCGGTGCGCAGCCCGCAGTACGGCCAGATCGGCCGCCCGGAGCTGTACTACCGGTGGGTGACCCAGCACCGCTGAACCCGTACGGCCCACGGCCCTTAGGACGTTCCTACGATCCGTGGATATCGGTGGAACACACCGTAGTCATTCCATGCCTTGACTCCTACGGTGGGGCCGTGCACCCGTCCCCGCCGTTCAACGCCCCCGCCGCGCGCCGCCTGCGCGAGGCCCTGGGGATGCTTCCCGGCCATGTCGCCTACGGTCTCGGTGCCCAGTACGGGCTCCGGGTGAGCACCGATACGGTCGTCGCCTGGGAGCGCGGGCTCGCCTCGCCGACCGAGTACGAACTCACCGCGCTGGCCGGGGTGCTGTGGTGTTCTCCGGCCGAACTCCTCACCGCCGCACGCACCCTGCGGGAGCACCGGGTGGCCAGGGAGCTGGCCGTGGAGGAGCTGGCGCGGCTGCTGGGGCTGACCGCCTCCGCGTATCGGCGGATGGAGGAGTCGGGGCGCTGGCGCGGCAACGAACGCCAGTCCGCGGCGCTCGCCCAGGTGCTGGAACTGACGCCGGCCGGGTTCGTGACGGTGTCCGGCCGGGACGAGGAACTGGCGGAGCTGCTGCGCGGCGCGGTGACCACCCGCTGGCAGGCGCAGCTGCGGCCGGTGGCGAAGCTGGTGCCGCTGGAGCGCGGCTTCCTCCAGGACGTGCTGGAACAACTGCACACCGATTACCAGGCGCTGATGGTGTCGACGCTGAGCTGGAGCAGCACGGGTACGGAGCGGGCCGGGACCACGGGCGACGAGGGACGGGTGTTCCTGGCGGAGATCCTGCAACGGTTCTGGCGGGCGGCGGGGGTGCCGGGGCCCGACGGCCGCTGAGGCGTCCGGCCCCTCCCCCCGCGGGTGCTCAGCCGCCGGCCGTCTCCGCGGCCACCGGGTCGAAGGAGAACAGGTTTCCCCGGTCCGCCCGGTCGCAGCCCGTCTGCACCAGTTCGGCGCCGCGCTCCTTGCTGTTCCCCTCGGCACCCACGCACAGGCGGGTGTGGACGGGACGGATGCGGTACCCCTCGACGGGACGGCCGACGGGCTCGATCAGGAACTCCTCCGCGTCACCGCGCTTGCCGCACTCCTGGTCCTGCAAGGGTGCTTCGGCGTCCCGTATCCCGTTCCACACGCCGGTGCAGCCCTTCAGGTGCACCGGGTGATCGGTCACGATCCGCCAGGCGTCACCGGCCAGTGGTCCCAGGGAGAAACGCGGGATCGTCTCCTGCTCGCACGGCACCTGGTACAGCTCCCCGCTGTCGCTGTCCCGCTTCTCGGAGAGGCAGAACCCGGAGTGCACGGACCGTATCTGCACCGCACGCCCGGCCACCGGCCCGGTCACCCGGCGGGATTCCGGCCGGTCGTCGTCCCGCAGGAGGAGGGTGACGGTCACCGCGGCGGCGGCGAGCACGACGAGCGCGACGGCGGCCACCACGACGGTCCCCGGCCGGCGCCGGCGGGCCGGGGACGGTCCGGGGAGGGGGACGGTGGGCGGTCCGGGGAGGAGGACGGCGGGCGGTTCGGGGAGGAGGACGGCGGGCGGTTCGGACGAGTGCCCGGCGGTCGCTTCCGGTGCCGTCACGGACGCCTGCGCCGTCCCGGCCCGCTCCCCGCGCACGGCGAGTTCCTTGCGTACGGCGAGCCAGTCCGCCACCTGCTCGGGCCCGCAGCCGCAGGCCCGTACGAAGGCGGCGAGGAGTTCCTCGCGCGGCACCGACGTACGCCCCAGCATGTTGGCGATCGTGGAGCGCGGCAGCACGTCCCCGACCACTTCGGCCCGCTGGGAGAGTTCACGGAACGTCAGGCCCGACACGTCCTTGAGCAACCGCAACAGGGCGATGAACTCGGGTGCGCTGCGCGCCTCACGAGGATCCGGAGCTCTGCCGTCGACGACCATCTGCTGTGCCTCTCCCCTGGATTCCGCGCCCGGACAAGGTTGGGACATGTCCCGGACAGGGACAAGCCTTGTTGATCCGGTCCGCGGGCTCAAGAGTTGTTTCCGGCACCGCGGCCCGTCCGGATCCGACCATCCGGAACGGCTCCCGGACGCCGGGGGAACGGCAAGCGGCCCTGACCGTCCACGGGGGGACAGTCAGGGCCGCCGGGTCGTCACCCCCGGTCCGCTGCCGCGCGACCGGGGCCTGCCGGGGTCAGAAGACCGACTCGGCCTCGTCCATCCGGTCCTTGGGCACCGTCTTGAGCTGTGTGATCGCGTCGGCAAGCGGAACCATCTCGATGTCGGTGCCGCGCAGCGCGGTCATCCTGCCGAAGTCGCCCCGGTGCGCCGCCTCCACCGCGTGCCAGCCGAAGCGGGTGGCGAGCACCCGGTCGTACGCGGTCGGCGTGCCGCCCCGCTGCACATGGCCGAGAATGACCGGCCTGGCCTCCTTGCCGAGCCGCTTCTCCAGCTCGATGGCCAGCCGGTTGCCGATGCCCTGGAAGCGCTCGTGGCCGAACTGGTCGATCTCGCCCTTGGCGTACGGCATCGAGCCCTCCGCCGGGTGCGCGCCCTCGGCCACACAGATGACCGCGAACTTCTTGCCGCGCGCGAAGCGCTTCTCGACCATCTTCACCAGGTCCTCGACCTCGAAGCGGCGCTCGGGAAGGCAGATGCCGTGTGCGCCGCCCGCCATTCCGGACTCCAGCGCGATCCAGCCCGCGTGCCGGCCCATCACCTCGACGACCATGACCCGCTGGTGCGATTCGGCGGTGGTCTTGAGACGGTCTATGGCGTCGGTGGCGACGCCCACCGCGGTGTCGAAGCCGAAGGTCCGGTCGGTGGCGGAGATGTCGTTGTCGATGGTCTTGGGAACGCCGACGACGGGCATCCCGGCGTCCGACAGCATCCGGGCGGCGGTGAGGGTGCCCTCGCCGCCGATCGGGATGAGGGCGTCCATGCCGTAACGGCGGCTCAGCTCGGCGCAGTTCTCGGCGGCCTCGCGCAGCCGGTCGCGCTCCAGCCGGGCCGAGCCGAGAATGGTGCCGCCACGGGCGAGGATGCCGCTGACCGCGTTGAGGTCGAGGGGGCGGAAGTGACCGTCGAGGAGTCCCTTGAACCCGTCCTCGAAGCCGATGACTTCATCGCCGTGGCCCACCACGGCGCGGTGCACGACCGACCGGATCACTGCGTTCAGACCTGGGCAGTCGCCGCCTGCGGTGAGAATTCCGATGCGCATCGTGCCTTGTCTCCTGCTCGCTAGTGCCGTGCATTTCGGGGGACGTCCACAGAATCCCCCGTACCGTGAGCCACGACGAGTGTCCCATGCCAGGTCCGGACCTGGTGCTCCCCCTCACCCCGGTACGGGCACCTCGCCCGGCGGGCGACGCCTCGGCCCCCGCGGGTATCGTCAACATGGCAATACCATCCCAAACCGAAATTGGACGGGAGAACACGCGTGACGCGCAGCGTGTACGTGACCGGGATCGACCGGGGAGACGGCCGGCAGGTCGTCGATCTGGGAGTCATGGAGCTTCTGACGCGTCAGGTGGACCGGGTCGGGGTGTTCCGGCCGCTCGTCCACGATGGACCCGATCGGCTGTTCGAACTGCTGCGGGCCCGCTACCGGCTCTCCCAGGACCCCGGGTCGGCGTACGGGCTGGACTACCACGGGGCGTCCGCGCTCCAGGCGGAGCAGGGCACGGACGAGCTGGTGTCCCGGCTGGTCGACCGGTTCCATCAGGTGGCCCAGAAGTACGAGGTGGTGCTGGTGCTCGGCACCGACTTCGCCGCCACCCAGCTCCCCGACGAGCTGGCGCTCAACGCCCGGCTGGCCAACGAGTTCGGCGCCTCGGTGATCGCGGTGGTCGGCGGGAAGGGCCAGACCGCGGAGTCGGTACGGGCCGAGACCCGCAACGCCTACCGGGCGTACGCCGGGCTGGGCTGCGACGTGGTCGCGATGATCGTGAACCGGGTAGCGGCCGAGGACCGCGACGCCATCGCGGAGCGGCTGACGGCCACGCTGCCCGTCCCCTGTTCGGTCCTGCCCGACGACGCGGCGCTCTCCGCGCCGACCGTCGCCCAGATCACCGCGGCGCTCGGCGGCACGGTGCTGCTCGGCGACGACTCCGGGCTGGCGAGGAACGCGCTGGACTTCGTCTTCGGCGGCGCGATGCTGCCGAACATGCTGAACGCGCTGACGCCGGGCTGTCTGGTGGTCACGCCCGGGGACCGGGCCGACCTGGTGGTCGGCTCGCTGGCCGCGCACAGCGCCGGGACGCCGCCCATCGCGGGGCTGCTGCTGACCCTGGACGAGCGCCCCGGCGAGGAGATACTCAGGCTGGCCGCGCGACTCGCACCGGGCACCCCGGTCGTGTCGGTGGCCGGCGGATCCTTCCCCACCGCGGCCCGGCTCTTCGCCCTGGAGGGCAAGCTGAACGCCGCGACGCCCCGCAAGGCGGAGACCGCGCTGGGCCTCTTCGAGCGCCATGTGGACACCGGCGCCCTGCTGGAGCGGATCTCGGTGGCCCGCAGCGGCCGCGTCACCCCGATGATGTTCGAGCACGAACTGCTGGAGCAGGCCCGCGCCGACCGTCGCCGGGTCGTCCTGCCGGAGGGCACCGAGGAGCGGGTGCTGCGCGCCGCCGACGTACTGATGCGCCGCGACGTCTGCGAGCTCACCCTGCTCGGCGACCCCGACGTCATCCGCAAGAAGGCCGCCGACCTCGGCATCGATCTCGCCGGTGCGCAGCTCGTCGACCCGCAGACCTCCGAGCTGCGCCAGACCTTCGCCGAGCGGTACGCCCAGCTGCGGGCCCACCGCGGGGTCACGGTCGAGCTGGCGTACGACGTGGTCGCGGACGTCAACTACTTCGGCACCCTGATGGTCCAGGAGGGGTTCGCGGACGGCATGGTCTCCGGGGCCGTGCACTCCACCGCGGCGACGATCCGCCCGGCCTTCGAGATCATAAGAACGAAGGGGGCCGAGCGCAGCTCGTCAGGCAGGGTGGCGGCGGGCGACGGGGGGACGAAGCCGGACGCCTCGATCGTCTCCTCCGTCTTCTTCATGTGCCTCGCCGACAAGGTGCTGGTGTACGGCGACTGCGCGGTCAATCCGGACCCGGACGCGGAGCAGCTCGCCGACATCGCGGTGCAGTCGGCGGCCACCGCCGCCCGGTTCGGCGTGGAGCCGCGGATCGCGATGCTGTCGTACTCGACGGGCACCTCGGGCTCGGGCGCCGATGTCGACAAGGTGCGCGCGGCGACCGACCGGGTCCGTGCGAGCCGGCCGGATCTGCGGATCGAGGGCCCGATCCAGTACGACGCCGCGGTGGAGCCGAGCGTCGCCGCGACGAAGCTGCCCGGTTCCGAGGTGGCGGGCCAGGCGACGGTGCTGATCTTCCCGGACCTGAACACCGGCAACAACACCTACAAGGCCGTGCAGCGCTCGGCGGGCGCGGTGGCCGTCGGGCCGGTGCTCCAGGGGCTGCGGAAGCCCGTCAACGACCTGTCCCGGGGCGCGCTCGTCCAGGACATCGTCAACACCGTGGCGATCACGGCGATCCAGGCGCAGGGCAAGGAGTGAACCGGATGACCACCCCGACCACCGCGGGTTCCAGCACACCGGGCGCGTACCGCGTGCTGGTCCTCAACTCCGGCTCCTCGTCGGTGAAGTACCAGCTGCTGGACATGAGCGACCGCACCCGGCTCGCGGTGGGGCTGGTCGAGCGGATCGGCGAGGAGACCTCCCGTCTGGTGCACACCCCGCTGACCGGCGGCGGCGCGGAGCGGCGGGAGCGGATCGGTCCGATCGCCGACCACGAGGCGGCGCTGAAGGCGGCGGCGGCGGAGCTGGCGGCCGACGGGCTGGGGCTGGACTCCCCGCAGCTGGCGGCGATCGGCCACCGGGTGGTGCACGGCGGACTGCGGTTCACCGAGCCCGTGGTGATCGACGACGAGGTGCTGAAGGAGATCGAGCGCCTGGTCCCGGTGGCCCCGCTGCACAATCCGGCGAACATCACCGGCATCCGTACCGCTCAGGCCCTGCGGCCGGACCTTCCGCAGGTGGCGGTCTTCGACACGGCCTTCCACACGACGATGCCGGAGTACGCGGCGCGGTACGCGATCGACACCGAGACCGCCGACGCGCACCGCATCCGGCGCTACGGGTTCCACGGCACCTCGCACGCGTACGTCTCTCGCAGGACCGCCGAGCTGCTGGGACGCACCCCCGAGGAGGTCAATGTCATCGTGCTGCACCTGGGCAACGGCGCCTCGGCGTCGGCGGTGGCCGGTGGCCGGTGCGTGGAGACCTCGATGGGGCTGACCCCGCTGGAGGGGCTGGTGATGGGCACCCGCTCCGGGGACATCGATCCGGCCGTCACCTTCCATCTGATGCGGGTCGCGGGGATGTCGGCGGACGAGGTCGACGAACTGCTCAACAAGAAGAGCGGCCTGGTCGGGCTCTGCGGCGACAACGACATGCGGGAGATCCGGCGCCGGGTCGACGAGGGCGACGAGCGCGCGGCGCTGGCGTTCGACGTCTACGTGCACCGGCTGAAGAAGTACATCGGCGCCTATTCGGCGGTCCTCGGCCGGGTGGATGCCGTGGCGTTCACGGCGGGGGTCGGGGAGAACTCGGCACCGGTGCGGGAGGCTGCCATCGCCGGTCTGGAGGAGCTCGGCCTGGTGGTGGACGCGGATCTGAACGCCGTGCGGTCCGGTGAGCCCCGGCTGATCTCGCCGGACTACGCGCGGGTCGCGGTGGCCGTGGTGCCGACGGACGAGGAGCTGGAGATCGCCGTACAGATCTTCGCGCTCGTCGGGCAGGCCCACACCCCCGTCGGACAGGCCCACAACTGAGCACCCCCGCGCCCCTTTGTACCTTCCGCCAGACGGAATATTCCGTAGCGAAACAAACCGATAGGATCCGCCTCATGCGCCGTTCCAAAATCGTCTGCACACTCGGTCCCGCCGTCGACTCCCACGAGCAGCTCGTCGCTCTGATCGAGGCCGGCATGAGCGTGGCCCGCTTCAACTTCAGTCACGGCAGCCACGAGGAGCACCAGGGTCGTTACGACCGGGTCCGCAGGGCCGCCGCCGAGACCGGCCGGGCGATCGGTGTGCTCGCCGACCTCCAGGGACCGAAGATCCGCCTGGCGAAGTTCGCCGAGGGCCCCGTCGAGCTGGTCCGCGGGGACGAGTTCACCATCACCGCCGAGGACGTCCCCGGTGACAAGTCGATCTGCGGCACGACCTACAAGGGCCTGCCCGGCGACGTCGCCAAGGGCGACCCGATCCTGATCAACGACGGCAACGTCGAGCTGAAGGTCGTCGCGGTCGAGGGCCCCCGGGTGAAGACCATCGTCATCGAGGGCGGTGTCATCTCCGACCACAAGGGCATCAACCTGCCCGGCGCGGCGGTCAACGTCCCGGCCCTGTCCGAGAAGGACGTCGACGACCTGCGGTTCGCCCTGCGGATGGGCTGCGACCTGGTGGCGCTGTCCTTCGTGCGGGACGCGGACGACGTCAAGGACGTCCACAAGGTGATGGACGAGGAGGGCCGCCGGGTCCCCGTCATCGCCAAGGTCGAGAAGCCGCAGGCCGTCGAGCACATGGAGGGCGTCGTCATGGCGTTCGACGGTGTGATGGTCGCCCGTGGTGACCTGGCCGTCGAGTATCCGCTGGAGAAGGTCCCGATGGTGCAGAAGCGCCTGGTGGAGCTCTGCCGGCGGAACGCCAAGCCGGTGATCGTCGCGACCCAGATGATGGAGTCGATGATCACCAACTCGCGGCCGACCCGCGCCGAGGCGTCCGACGTCGCCAACGCGATCCTGGACGGCGCGGACGCGGTCATGCTGTCGGCCGAGTCCAGCGTGGGCGCTTACCCGATCGAGACCGTCAAGACGATGTCGAAGATCGTCGTGGCCGCCGAGGAGGAGCTGCTCTCCAAGGGCCTGCAGCCGCTGGTGCCGGGCAAGAAGCCCCGTACCCAGGGCGGTTCGGTGGCCCGTGCGGCCTGCGAGATCGCGGACTTCCTGAACGGCAAGGCGCTGGTCGCCTTCACCAAGTCCGGTGACACGGCCCGCCGGCTCTCCCGCTACCGCGCGGCGCAGCCCATCCTGGCCTTCACCACGGACGAGTCCACCCGCAACCAGCTCGCCCTGAGCTGGGGCGTCGAGGCCCACGTCGTGCCGCACGTGGACAACACCGACGCGATGGTCGACCTGGTCGACGGCGAGCTGCTGAAGCTCGGCCGCTACAACGAGGGCGACACCATGGTCATCACGGCCGGCTCGCCCCCCGGCATCCCCGGCACCACCAACATGGTCCGGGTGCACCACGTCGGCGGCGGCAGCCGCGACTGACGCACCCGTCACGCCCGGACGAACGACCGTGGGCCGCACTCCTGAGGAGTGCGGCCCACGGCCCTGTGCGGCTCCCGAACGGGACCGTGTCGGCTAGCCGTTGCCGCCGGTGAAGTAGTTGTGCAGCCCGGGGACCTTGAGCGAGCCGCCGAACTGACCGGCCTGGGTCACCTTGACCTTGGTGAAGAAGGCGAACGGCACGTTCAGCGGAGGCGGTGTCTCCGGGCTGAACGTCACCGGGATGAGACCGAAGAGGTTGCCCTTCAGCTCCTCCGTGTACATCGTCACCGTGCCGTTGCGGATGGTGGACTTGGAGCCCTTCCGCGCCTCGACATGGGTCGTCGTACCGGCCGGACCGACCGTCTTCTGGTGAAGGTTGTCGATGTCGATGGACTTGGCGGTGAACTTCAGGACCTTCTTGACCTTGCCGCCGTACGTCTTCACCTCGACGATGCCCTCGTAGTCGAGCCCGTTGAGGGTGAGCATCGAGCTCTCCAGGATCCACGGGTCGTCCGGAAGCAGCGGAACGCCCGTCTCCAGGTCGGCCGCGGCCAGCGCCTCGGGGTCGGCGGTGGGACAAGGGAAGCGCTGCTTGGCGCCGTCCGGGATGTCCTCGTCCTTCTTGGCGTCGAGTCCCTTGGCGCTGTCGTCGAGCTCCTCGACCGGCTTGCCCGCCTTGCCGGCCGCCTCGCGGATGGCGGCGGCCGTCTTGTCGGCCGTCTCCTTCGCGGCGCCGGTGGCCTTCTCGACGGGCTTCTTCGCCGGCTTCTCGGCGGTGTCGGTCGCCGAAGGCTTCGGGGAAGCGGTGCTCGCGCTCGGGGACGGGCTCGCCGTCTCCTTGTCCGGTCCGTCGAAGAGGTCCCTGAGCGCGTCGCCGACGCCCAGCGGGTCGAGCGGGTTCCTCGACTTCGTGGGGGTGGGCGAGGCGCTCGGCGTGGCGGCAGGCGCGTCGGCCTCGGCGGCCTTCGCCTCCGTCCTGGCCTCCGGCTTCGCCGATTCGCCCGCGGACGGGGTCGCCGAGGGCTTCGGGGTCGCCGAACCGCCCTTGTCACCGGAGTCGGTGGCGGACGGCGACGGGGACGCCGGCTTCGACGCGGACGGCGACGGCTCTTCGCTCGGCTCGTCGGAGCGGGTCACGCAGGGGCCTGGCGCGAAGGGAATGTCGGAGCTGTCGTCGGCCAGCGCGAGCTTGGGGGTGAGCCCCATGCCCACGAAGACGGCCGTCGGCATCGCGGCGAGCGCGAACGCCTTGCCCGCGGGAATGTGCAGCTTCGTCAGCAAGGACTTCCTGGGAGCCGCGTGGCGCGGTCCGCCTCTCGTACCGGAATCCTCCCCGGTCGAGTTCAGCTGCCTCTCGTCACCCCGCACGATGCCTCCCGCCGTCGACCTCAACTGTCGTGTCGTACTGCTCCGGCTGCTGCTGGGGCACCGCTGCCGTGCTGTGGAACTCGGGTCCGGACTCCTGCGTGCCGAGGCCGGCCCCGGACTTCTCCCCCACCGCGCCGGCCGGCGCGAGTTCCGGCTTCGGCTCGCCCGGGGCCCAGGAGATGGAGAGCGCGCCGCCCAGCAGCGCGAACAGGAAGCCGACCAGGAAACCGCCGATGTTGGCGACCGGTATCGAGATCAGCGCCAGCAGGATCGCGGCGACTCCGGCGAACACTCTCACGATGTGGTGGAACCACATGGTGAGGCCCAGCGTGACGAGCAGGATCCCGATGATCAGGGAACCGGCACCGGCAGTGGTGGACATCGCCAGTGTGACGTTGCCGAGGTGCATGTTGGCGTACGGAAAATAGGCGATGGGTAGACCACCCACCATGGTGAACAGGCCCGCCCAGAACGGCCGGTTACCCCGCCAGGTGCGGAATCCCCGCCAGAAGACGCGGAGGTAGTGCTCGTTCTGCCCTGTGGACTCGGGGCTCATGGAAAACAGCTCCCTGGAACCGGTACTGCTGTGAGAAGAGAAAAGGTGGGCGGCCGGAGTCCCCTCGGGAGCGCTCCGGCCACCCGGCGGGTGCTTAGTAGCACTCCTTGACGCCACTGTGCAGCCGCAGGCTCAGGTTGCTGAGCTTGAAGGTGCCGGCGGTGGTCGCCCATGCCGTCTGCTTCACGTTGGTCAGCGTCGCCGTCTTGGCGCGCTGCGCGAAGCCGTTGGGGTTGACGGCCTTCTCGGTACCGGCCTGGATGCCGGGCTTGCCCATGTCTCCGGCGGCGACACCGATGTCGATGTGCTCGAAGTACGCGTCGGCGTCGAGCTCGGCGACATCGAGGTACAGGTTGGTCGCCTCGACCGGCTTCTCCGGGTCGGTGCCCGCCTTCAGCTGAAGCGTGACGTTGCCCAGACCGAACGGAAGGTTCGGAGTGACCACCGACTGGCACATGTTGGTGATCGTGGCATCGCTGAAGCCGGACACGGCAACGGCGTGAGCCCCGTTCTTGCCCTCGGGGTCCATCCCGGTGGCGACGGAGCCGTACTGCACGAAGTCATGGCCGACGAGCTTGTCCGCACGCACCTTGAAGCTCTGGCCGGACACGCTGAAGGACGCCGCGAGGGCACCCTGCGCGAGACCGACACCCACCGCCGCGGTCGCGACGACGCTCGGCACCATGACCAGAGCGAAACGCTTCCATCTGGTGCCGCCACGAACCTGGGAACTCATAATTTTCCTCCTTCTCGGACGTACATCTCCGGTCCGGGCCTGGGCCCGTCCTGGGATGGGAGAAGTGCTACGTCCTCGGCAAGGAGAGCGCCCGCGGACGGAGGCAGGAACCGCGTCCGAATCACCGGCGATCACCCCCGAGCGACAACCACTGGCCACGCGTTCGCGCAACCTGTATCGGACAGGCCCTGCCGGACGACAGGAACCCCCCTGTCCGGAGCCCGCGTCACTGCCGCCGGCCCACTCGGTGGGGACCCAACAAGGGCCGCCGCACCGACTGGCAGCCGGGCTGGCGTTATTGGACCGAGCGTGGCCGATCGTGGTGCATTCCCGCCCGTGACACAAGGGGGTTCGTTACTCGCTAGTAACGGCGCGATAACCGATGCGCGACCGGCTGGTACCGCCCGGCCACACAGGGTGGCGCCGAGGCGAAGGACGAAAGGGTGGATCGATGCGCCAATGCGGACAGATCCCGGTGCTTGATTTACTGCGAGTAACAGGCCCTCGCTTTATCAAGATTTGGTAAAGCAGAGGCGTCTCTTATCGCCCGGACGCGAAAACGGCCGCGGTCCCCGGCGGGGGTACCGCGGCCACTTGTCACATCAGAACAAGACCCGCGCCAGCGCAGTACGCGCGGCACCGACCCGCGGGTCGTCGGGGCCGATCACCTCGAACAGCTCCAGCAGCCGCACCCGTGCGGCGTCCCGGTCGTCACCGAAATTGCGCCGCACCGTCTCGACGAGCCGGCCGAAGGCGTCCTCGACATGACCGCCGACCAGATCCAGGTCGGCGGCGGCGAGCTGCGCCGGGACGTCGGCCGGGTTCGCGGCCGCTTCCTCGCGGACCCGCTGGGCGTCCATGTCCTTGACCCGGGAGAGGAGTTCGGCCTGGGCGAGGCCGAGCTTGGCCTCGGTGTTGGCCGGGTCGTCGGAAAGGACGTTCCGGTACGCCTGGACGGCACCGGCGAAGTCGTCGGCGTCCAGGGCGCGCACGGCCGATTCGAGCAGGGCGTCGTACGGCCCCGCGGGCGCCTCGGCCGGAGCCTGGTCGGCGCTCTCACCGGCGACGTCCTGGTCGACCACGATCCCGGTGAGCCCGAACCGCTCCTCGCCGACCTGGATCAGCTGGTCCAGCGTCTGGCGGATCTGGGCCTCGGGGGCCGCTCCCTGGAAGAGCGGGAGGGCCTGCCCGGCGACGACGGCGAAGACCGCCGGGATGCCCTGGATGCCGAACTGCTGCATCAGCATCTGGTTGGCGTCGACATCGACCTTGGCCAGCACGAAGCGGCCGTTGTACTCATGGGCCAGGCGCTCCAGGAGCGGACCCAGCTGCTTGCACGGCTCGCACCACTCGGCCCAGAAGTCGATGACGACCGGGACTTCGGCGGAACGCTGCAGGACATCGTTCTCGAAGCCCGCCTCATCGACATCGATCACCAGGGCGGACGGCGGCACGGCACCGCCACCACCCTGCCGGGAGGCCTCCGCACGGGCCTGCTCCGCCTTCACCTTGGCCTCGCCGGCCGCCTTCACCGCGGCGAGGTCGACGACGCCGCTCATGGACATGTTCCTAGGCTGCATGCGTACATCCTCCCCCCTTGGTGCACCGATCCGGAAAGCGATACGGGAACCGCGCCCGTCCGCCGCCCCCGCCGGTGTGCGGGGTGTACGGACAGACACGGTCCGAGGCCGTGTCACGGACACGGCCCTGGGCCCCTGAAAGACCCGTTTCGGCGCCGGGTCCCCACCCGGTGCCTGTGGCTGCCATTCGGTTGCGGCGTCACGACGGCATGACCGTCGTCCTTACGCTACGGGTCGTAGCGTAACTGCCGACCGCCCCTCGCGCACAGGTGCGATCGGTGATCTGTCTCACGGCGATCGGGACCGGCCGCTTCTACTTACTGACCGGTATGGTCACGGCATGCTGAGCCGCAGCCACCCCAAACCCCCTCGAACGGGACGTCCGCGCAGTGTCGCGGCCGATGAAGCGATCCTGGAGGCGACCAGGTCCTCGCTGGTCGACCTCGGCTGGTCGAAGCTGACGATGAGCGATGTGGCGACGCGGGCCGGGGTGGCCAAGACGACCCTGTACCGGCGGTGGGCGGGCAAGAACGAGCTGGTCGTGGATGCCGTCGCGGTCCTCTTCGACGAGCTGGAACTGCCCGATCTGGGCAGTCTGTCGGCCGATGTGCAGGCGGTGGTGCTGCAGTTCGCGGCGCTGCTGGAGCGGCCGGAGACCCGGACGGCGCTGATGGCGGTGGTCGCGGAGTCGACGCGTGACGAGGCGCTGCGGACCCGGATCCGCGACTCGATCGTGGACCGGCAGAAGCGGCTGGTGCTCCAGGGCCGTCAACGGGCGCAGGAGCGCGGGGAGTTGCCGGTCGAGCAGGACGAGGACACGGCGTCGACCACCGCCGACCTGATCTTCGACGTGATCGCCGGCGCGGTCGTGCACCGGGTCCTGGTGAGCGCCGAGCCGGTGGACGCGGACTGGGCCCGGCGCTTCACCGTGCTGCTGCTCACGGGGCTGGGGGCCGCGGCCTCCGCCTAGGGCACGCCGAAGGGCCCAGGGCACACCGAAGAGCCCAGGGCGCGTCGAAGGGCCCGGGACACGCCGGAGAGCCCAGGACACGCCGAAGGGGCGGGACGGCCGCGCCGCCCCGCCCCCGGCCGCGTACCGGCCCCGTCAGAAGCCGGGCGGCTCCGTGTAGCTGCCCCACTCGTCGCGCAGGACACCGCAGATCTCGCCGAGCGTCGCCTCGGCCCGTACCGCGTCCAGCATCGGGGCGATCATGTTGGATCCGTCGCGGGCGGCGGCCAGCATCGCGTCCAGCGCCGACTTGACCCGGGCGTCGTCGCGGGCGTCCTTGCGGCCGCCGAGCACCCGGACCTGCTCGCGCTCGACCTCGTGGCTGACCCGCAGGATCTCCAGGTCGCCGGTGACCGAGCCGTGGTGGACGTTGACGCCGACGACCCGCTTGTCGCCCTTCTCCAGCGACTGCTGGTAGCGGAAGGCGGACTCGGCGATCTCGCCGGTGAACCAGCCGTCCTCGATGCCGCGCAGGATGCCGGAGGTGATCGGGCCGATGGGGTGCTGCCCGTCCGGGTGGGCCCGGGTGCCGCGCTCCTTGATCTGCTCGAAGATCTTCTCGGCGTCGGCCTCGATCCGGTCGGTGAGCTGCTCGACGTACCAGGAACCGCCCAGCGGGTCCGCCACGTTGGCGACGCCGGTCTCCTCCATCAGCACCTGCTGCGTGCGCAGGGCGATCTCGGCGGCCTGCTCCGAGGGAAGCGCGAGGGTCTCGTCGAGGGCGTTGGTGTGCAGCGAGTTGGTGCCGCCGAGGACCGCGGAGAGCGCCTCGACCGCGGTGCGTACGACGTTGTTGTACGGCTGCTGGGCGGTGAGCGAGACACCGGCGGTCTGGGTGTGGAAGCGGAGCCACTGCGCCTTGTCGGTCTTCGCGCCGTACGTCTCCTTCATCCAGCGGGCCCAGATCCGGCGGGCGGCACGGAACTTGGCGATCTCCTCGAAGAAGTCGAGGTGCGCGTCGAAGAAGAAGGAGAGGCCGGGCGCGAAGGTGTCGACGTCCAGGCCGCGGGAGAGGCCGAGCTCGACGTAGCCGAAGCCGTCGGCGAGGGTGTACGCCAGCTCCTGCGCGGCCGTCGCCCCGGCCTCGCGGATGTGGTAGCCGGAGACCGAGAGCGGCTTGTAGGCGGGGATGTCGCGGGCGCAGTGCTCCATCAGGTCGCCGATGAGGCGCAGATGGGGCTCGGGCTGGAAGAGCCACTCCTTCTGCGCGATGTACTCCTTGAAGATGTCGGTCTGGAGCGTGCCGTTGAGCACGCCCGGGTCGACGCCCTGGCGCTCCGCGGCGACCAGGTACATGCAGAAGACCGGGACGGCGGGGCCGCTGATCGTCATGGACGTCGTGACATCGCCGAGCGGGATGTCCTTGAAGAGGACCTCCATGTCGGCGGCGGAGTCGATGGCCACGCCGCAGTGCCCGACCTCGCCGAGCGAACGGGGGTCGTCGGAGTCGCGGCCCATCAGCGTCGGCATGTCGAAGGCCACGCTCAGCCCGCCGCCGCCGGCGGCCAGGATCATCTTGTAGCGCTCGTTGGTCTGCTCGGCGTTGCCGAAGCCGGCGAACTGGCGGATGGTCCAGGTCCGGCCGCGGTAGCCGGTCGGGTAGAGCCCCCGGGTGAAGGGGTACTCGCCGGGCCAGCCGATCCGCTCGAAGCCCTCGTACGTGTCCCCGGGCCGGGGGCCGTACGCGGGCTCCACCGGATCCCCGGAGAGTGTGGTGAAGTCCGCGTCACGCTTGCGGGCCTTGTCGTAACGGGCCTGCCAGCGGCGGCGGCCTTCCTCGATCGCGTCAGCGTCCATACCATCGAATTTACTAGGACGTCCTAGTAAATGTCGATGGCAAACCGCCCGGTGCTTCGCACGGGGCGGTTCGGGGGGCCCGCGCGGACCGGAGTCCGGCGCGGACCGGAGTCCGGCCGGTCAGGCCTTGGCGGTGGCAGGGGAACCGTCGACGATCAGCGGCTCGACCTCGCGGACGACCTTGCGCTCGACGAAGAACGCGGCTGTCGGGATGGTGCCGGAGATCAGCACCCACAGCAGCTTGCCCATCGGCCACTTCGCCTTGGAACCGAGGTCGAAGGCGAAGATCAGGTAGATGATGTAGAGCACACCGTGGATCTGCGAGACGACGAGCGTCAGACCCTCGCCCGTCTCGAAGCCGTACTTGAAGACCATGCAGGTGCAGAGCACCAGCAACATGACGGCGGTGACGTAGGCCATCACCCGGTACCGGGTCAGCACACTGCGTTTCATGGCATCGAGCGTAACCGGACGGCCGGGGCGATCTTGCAGCGGGCCGGGCTCTCGAAACGCCGTTCTACGCCTCTTCGAAGTCCTGGGCGGCGATCCGCAACGGGCGCAGCATCGCGAAGATCTCCGCGCACTCCTCGGCGTCGTACACACCGAGCCCGAACTCCATGGCGACCAGTTCCTCGGTGGCCGCCTCGACGACCTCGCGGCCCTTGTCGGTGATGGAGGCGAGGGTGCCGCGGCCGTCGTTGGGGTTGGGGCGCTTGGCGACCAGGCCGGAGCGCACCAGCCGGTCCACGGTGTTGGTGACGGAGGTGGGGTGGACCATGAGCCGCTCACCGATCTTGGACATCGGCAGCTCGCCGGCCTTGGAGAAGGTGAGCAGCACCAGCGCCTCGTACCGGGCGAAGGTCAGTCCGTACGGCTTGACGACCGCGTCGACCTCGGCGAGCAGGATCTGCTGGGCGCGCATGATCGAGGTGATCGCCCCCATCGAGGGCACGGGGCCCCAGCGCTGCTGCCAGAGTTCGTCGGCGCGGGCGATGGGATCGAAGGGAAGACTGAGCGGCTTCGGCACGGCACCGACCTTACCCACTGGTCATATGCTGGTCAGCCCCGTCTCGAACTTCGGTCCGAATACGGTCTGCGGGGGGCGGTTGTCCCGGGCCCGGGCGGGCTCTCCCGGAGGCCGGGGCGGAGCGGGGCGGACCCGACGCGATCACCGGCCCCCGTGCGTCCGCCCGCTCCGGAGGTCACAGCCCGAGCCCGCTGAGGCGGTCCTCGTACCGGATGGCGAGGTCCTCGGGCTCGTCGGCCGGGTTGTCCCACATGCTGTTCAGCTCGGACCGTACGGCGGCGGGCAGCGCTTCGTAGCGCCGGGTCCAGGACTCGCCGTCCGGCATCCAGTAGCCGACGACCTTGAAGCGTTCGGCGGGCAGCTTCAGCTCCCTGCGCAGATAGCGGCGTACCGCGCGCAGGGTGTCCGTCTGGCCGGCGACCCACACATAGCCGCCGGTCGGGTCGGTGCCGGGCGGGATCGCGGCGGCGACCAGTTCGGCCAGGCGGCTGGGGCCGTGGCCGTTGCCGCCGTAGGTCCAGGTCACCCGGACCTCGGGCCGGTCCGGGAGCGGCTGGACGCAGGACGGGTCGGGGACTTCGAGGACGGCCCGGGTCGTGATTCCGGCCGGGGTGTTCTCGATGAGGCGTCCGACGGCCGGCAGACCGCTCAGGTCGGAGACCAGGACCTGCCGGACGAGGTCGGCCGGGGGGCTGTAGAGCCCGGTGGGCGAGTTGAGGCCGATCACGTCGCCGGGGCGGGCGGCGGCGGCCCAGCCGGAGGCCGTCCCGTGGCCGTGCAGCACGAAGTCGATGTCGATCTCGCCGGCTTCCGGGCGGACGGACCGGATGGTGTAGGTGCGTACGGGGGCCTCGGGCCGTCCCTCGGGGGTCTGCCAGCCGCCGTTGTCCGTCGGGTCGGGCAGCGAGACATCGGTGCGGTCGGGGCCGTGCGGCAGGAACAGGCGGACGTACTCGTCGCCGATGCCCGTGGAGGTGAACGCGGCGAGGCCCTCGCCGTGGAACGTGATGCGGGCCATGGTCGTGGTGAGCGGCCGTACGCGGGCCACCACGGCGCGGTGGATGGTCATGGGTGCTGCTCCTTCGTGTGCGGGTTCAGATCGGGGTCCGGGGCCGGGTCCGTGCGGGGGCCGGTGGCGGTGTACGCGTGCCAGAGGGCGGCGTACTCCCCGGCGGAGGCCAGGAGTTCGTCGTGTGTGCCCTGCTCGGCGACCTCGCCGCGGCGCAGGACGAGGACGCGGTCGGCGTCGCGCGCCTGTTCCAGGTGGTGCGCCACGATCACGCCGGTGCGTCCGCGGATGGCTTGCCGCAGGGCCGTCCGCAGCTGTGCCCGGGTCTGCGGGCCGGACTGCGCGGTGGCCTCGTCGAGGACGACGACGTCGGGGTCGGCGAGCAGCACCCGGGCCAGCGCGAGGTGCTGGACCGATCCCTCGTCGAGGGGGGTGCCGGCGTCACCGAGGACGGTGTCGATCCCCCACTCCGGCTCCAGCGCCCAGCCGGCTCCGGCCCGGCGCAGGGCGCGGCGGAGTTCGTCGTCGGTGGCGGCGGGCCGGGCGATCCGGAGGTTGTCCGCCAGGGTGCCGCCGAACAGATGGGTCTCCTGGGTGACCAGATAGCGGGCCGGGTCCGGGGCGGACGCCGACCGGCCGGTGCTGATCTCCCCGTGGTCCGGTTCGCCCAGGCCCGCGATCAGCCGGGCGAGCGTGCTCTTGCCGGAGCCGCTGGCGCCGACGAGGGCGAGGCTGGTGCCCGGCGGCACGTGGAGCGAGACGTCGCGCAGGGCGTCGCGGGCGCCGTCGTAGGAGAACGAGACGCCCTTCACGTCGATCGCCGGACGGTGGCGCGCGTCCGCCGGGGCGGTCCTCCGGCGGCCGTCGCCGCTCCCCCCGGCGGCGCTCTCGCGGCCCAGGTCGATGACGCCGACGAGCCGGGACAGCCCCGCCGTCGCCCGCTGGATGTCGTCCAGGCTGCCCAGCAGCGCCCCGACCGGGCCGAAGAGGCGGTGGAAGTACAGGGCCGCGGCCGTTGCGGCGCCCACCGTGACGGCCCCGGAGCCCAGGAGCACGAAGCCCGTGACGAGCACGGCGGCGAGGCCGAGGAACTCCGCCGCGTTGAGCAGTCCGGTGAACCGGTTGCGCAGCCGTACGCCGTCGCGCTGCCGTGCGATGGCCAGTTCGCTGTGCCGGGCCAGTTCGCCGAGGTGCCGGTCCTGGGTCCGGTACGTACGGATGGTCTCGGCGCCGTGCACCGCCTCGATGACGGACTGGCCGCGGGCCGACTCCAGCCGGCGGATGTCCCCGTACACGAGGTGCGAGCGGGCGAGGAACTGCCGGGTGGCGCATATGTGGACGGGCAGGCAGACCAGGCCGGCGAGGGCCAGGCGGAAGTCGAGGACCGCGAGGCCCACCACGCTCAGGCCGATCGTGAAGCCCGCGCCGGTGACGTCGGGAAGCACGTCGGAGGCCGCCTCCGAGACGGCCTCGACATCGCGGGTCACGCGGGAGACGACATCGGAGCTGTCCGAGGACTCCAGCGTGCGCGCCGGGAGGTGGACCGCGGTCTCGAACACGTCCTCGCGCAGGGCCGCGAGAACGCCCTGGACGAGGACGACCAGCATCCGGCCGCCGGCGTGGGCGAGTGCGGCTCCGGCCACGGCGACCAGCACGAGGACGACGCCGAGCACCATGACACGGTCCCGCCCGCCGTCGTCCGCGACGGCGTCCACGATGCCGCCGAGGACCGCGGGCGTGACGAGGGTGACGGCCGTACCGCCGAGCAGGGTGAGCAGCGAGAGGGCGAGCCGGCCGCGGTGCGCGCCGAGCCGGCGGACGACCTCCGCACGGGTGCGGCGGGGGCCGGCGATGGGCAGGGTGCCGTGCGCGGGGGTCACCTGGGGGTTCCGTTCGGTTCGGGGCGGGCGCCGCCGAGGTCGACGACCCGGTCGCAGGCGGAGAGCAGGATCCGGCTGGTGGTGATCAGGAGCGTCGTGGCGGGCAGGCCGCGCAGCCCGGCGGCGATGCGCTGTTCGGTCACCGGGTCGACGGCGGTGGTGGGTTCGTCGAGAACGACGAGGTCGGCGTCGCTGTGCAGCGCGCGGGCGAGCAGCAGCCGCTGGCGCTGGCCGCCGGAGAGCCTGCGGCCGTGCTCGCCGACCTCGGCCAGGTCGCCGCCGACCAGTTCGAGTACGTCGTCGAGCATCGCGGCCGCGAGCACGGCCGGGTCGCTGTCGCCGCCCCGGGGGGTGAGGTTGGAGCGGAGCGTGCCGGAGAACACCGCGCCGTGGTGGGGCGGGGCGGCGATCCGGGCGCGCACCCGGTCCGGGCCGAGGTCGACGGCGTCGACGCCGTCGATCAGGAGTTCACCGCGGGGCAGCGGGACGCGGTAGCCGAGCCGGTCGCTGAGTTCCCTGGCGTGCCCGGGGTGGCGGGGGACGACGCCGAGGAGTTCGCCGGGCCGCGGATCGAGGGGCTCGCCGTGCCCGGGCGGATACCACCGCAGGGCGGGGGCCGAGGCGTCGGCGACGGATTCGGCGGTGGCTGCGGCGACGGCTTCGGTGGTGGTTGCGGGGACGGCTTCGGGGGCGGTCCCGGCGGGGTCGATCAGCGGCGGCTCGTCCAGCAGATCGCCCAGCCGCCGGGCGGAGGCGCGTTTGTGGATCCAGTTGGAGGCGAACGTACCGACGTGTGCCAGCGAGCCCTGGAGGAACTGGGCGAGTCCGAGGACGGTGACGAGTTGGCCGACGGTGATGGAGCCGTCGAGGGCGAGAAGCCCCGACGCCGTCGCGAGTGCGGCGAGGAACACCCCGGACAGCAGCAGGCTGAGGTTGCCGTATGCCAGGACCGAGCGCGAGGCGGCCACGGCACCGCGCCTGGATTCCTCGCTGGCGGCCCGGTAGCGGCGGGCGGCCTCCGGCCGGGCGTTCATGCCCGCGACCACCCGGAGTCCGGTGATCATGTCGGTGGCCACCTCGCCGGCCCGGGCCGCCGAACTCTGCTCGGCCAGTCCCCGTGCCTCCAGCGGCATCGAGACCCGGCGCATCACGACGAGCACCAGTGCCGTGCCGGCGATGACGCCCAGACCCAGGGGTACGGAGATCACCAGCAGCGCCGTCGACGCCGTGAGGATCGCGGTGACGGTCGAGGCCTGCTGCACGACGCTCCAGGAGACCCCGGCGACCCGGTAGGTGTCGGAGGAGACCAGGGAGAGCGCCTCCCCCGGGCCGGGCCGGCGGCGCAGGGAACGCGGGTCCAGCAGCCGGGCCATCACCCGTTGCCGCAGCTCGTGCTCCCCCCGGCCGTAGACGCCCACCATGGCCGTCGACGCCCGCTGGTACGACAGGGACAGGACGACGAAGACCAGGCCGAGCACGCCGAGCCACCGGAGCAGGGCGGCGCGGTCCGAGGGGGCCAGTGCCCGGTCGATGACGACGCCGATGAGGACCGGCACCAGCGCCTCGCACAGCTGGTGGACCATGAACGCGAGGGTGACGAGGGTGAGCCGGCCGCCGCGCCCGTCGCGCAGCAGCGCGATCCGGAACAGCGCCGGGACGGAGTTCGGCCCGTGGACACCGTTGCGGGCGGCCCCGGAACGGTTCACCGGGTGTCCCGCCGCCGGGCCAGCGGGACGACCATGGGCGTGCCGGTGACCGGGTCGGGCACGACCTGGCAGGGCAGGTCGAACACCTCCTTCACCAGGGCGGCGGTCACCACCTCCTGCGGGGCGCCCTCGGCGACGACCCGGCCGTCGCGCATGGCGATGAGGTGGGTCGCGTAGCGGGCCGCGTGGTTCAGGTCGTGGAGTACGGCGACGAGGGTGTGCCCGGCGCGGTGCAGATCGGTGAACAGCTCCATCAGGTCGATCTGGTGGGCGATGTCGAGGAAGGTGGTCGGTTCGTCCAGCAGCAGGATCGGGGTCTGCTGGGCTAGGGCCATCGCCACCCAGACGCGTTGGCGCTGGCCGCCGGAGAGTTCGTCGACCGGTCTGCCGGACAGCTCCGTGACGGAGGTCGCCGCCATGGCGTCCAGTACGGCCTGCTCGTCCTGGGCGGTCCACTGGCGCATCGCCTTCTGGTGCGGGTGACGGCCCCTGGCGATCAGGTCGGCGACGGTGATCCCGTCGGGCGCCGAGGAGGTCTGCGGGAGCAGTCCGAGGGTCCTCGCCACTTCCCTGGAGCGGTACTCCGCGATGGACCGGCCGTCGAGGACGACCCTTCCCGCGCTGGGCTTCAGGAGCCGGGAGACGGCGCGCAGCAGGGTCGACTTGCCGCAGGCGTTGGGGCCGATGACGACGGTGAAGGACTGGTCCGGGATGCGGACGTCCAGGTGCTCCGAGACGGGCCGCCGGCCGTAGCCGATGGATGCGTCGAGCACCTCCAGCCGTGCCGGGACCGGGGTCCGGGTGCGCTGTGCGGTGATGGTCACGGGTACTCCTCGCGGATGGGGGGCGGGGGTGTCGGGGCGGTCCCGGTGCGGCGGGGGCGGGCGGTCATCGGCGCCGTCCCGCGTACTGGCGGGCCAGCAGCCAGGCCAGATAGGCCCCGCCGACGCACACCGTGACGACGCCCACGGGCAGGTCGACGCGCTGGGCGATGAAGTCGGCACCGGTCAGGACCGCGGCGCCGGTCAGCGCCGCCGGGACGATCCGTACCGTGGTGGGGCTCCGTGTCAGCCGCTGGGCGATCTGCGGTGCGGCGAGTGCGACGAACGAGATCGGGCCGACGGCCGCCGTCACGAGCGCGGTGAGCGCGACCCCGACGAGGGTGGCGGCGAACCGTGCGCGCTGCGCGTCGACCCCGAGGGCCACGGCCGCGTCGTCGCCCATCTCCAGGTGGACCAGGGGCCGTGCCACCGCCGCCGAGCAGACCAGCAGGAGGGCGAAGACGATGGCCGCCGCCCGCAGTTGCCCGAAGCCGAGTCCGCTGAGGGAACCCGCTCCCCAGGTCGCCGCCAGCATCGCCTGTTGCGGGTTGACGGAGAGCAGCAGCATCGAGGTGAGGGAGCTGAGGAAGGCGCCGACGGCGATCCCGACGATGATGAGACGGAACGGGGCGAGCCCGTTGCGGTAGGCCAGCAGATAGACCAGGAGCGCGGTCCCCGCCCCGCCGATCAGTGAACCCGTGGCGACGGCCAGGTAGTTGGCGGTGCCGATCAGCAGCATGACGACGCTGGCGCCCGCGTACGAACCGGAGGCGAAGCCGATCACGTCGGGGGAGCCCAGCGGGTTCTTGGTGAGGGACTGGAAGAGCGCGCCGCTGATGGCGAGCGCCGCTCCGCAGAGAATCGCGAACAGCAGCCGGGGCAGCCGCCAGGTGACGACGACCAGCCGGTCGCGGGGGTCGGCGTCCGGGTCGAACAGGGCGGACAGCACCTGTGCCGGGGTGAGCGAGATGGACCCGGTGCCGAGGGTGAGGATGCCGAGGGCGGCCACGGTGACGACCAGGGCGGCGCAGACCAGGACGGAGCGCCGGTCGACGCGCAGCGCCGTCCCGGTCCGCCGCCAGGTCCAGACGGTCCGCCCGAAGTCGACCCGCTCCGGCGCCGCTTGCTTCGTGGTTCCGGTGGTCACGGGGTGCTCACCTTCCGGCGCCGCTTGCTTCGTGGTTCCGGTGGTCACAGGGTGCTCACCTTCCGGCGCCGCTTGCTTCGTGGTTCCGGTGGTCACAGGGTGCTCACCTTCCGGCGCCGGACGAGCGCGACGAGGACGGGTGCGCCGACGAGCGCGGTGACGAGGCCGACCCGCATCTCGCCGGAGGGCAGCACCACGCGTCCGACGATGTCGGCGGCCAGCAGGAAGGCGGGCGCGGCGATGACCGTGACGGGCAGGATCCAGCGCTGGTCGGGTCCGACGAACCAGCGCACGATGTGGGGCACCATCAGCCCGACGAACGAGACCGGCCCGGCCACGGCGACCGAGGTCCCGGCCAGCAGGGTGACGGCGACGACCAGCACCACGCGGGTCAGGGCGAGCCGGGTGCCCAGGGACCGTGCGAGGTCGTCGCCCAGCGCCAGGGTGTTGAGCGAGCCCGCGCTGCACAGCCCGAGCACGAGTCCGGCGCCGATCAGCGGGAGGGCGACGGGGAGGATGTCGAGGGACCGGCCGCCGATGGAGCCGACGCCCCAGAACCGCATGATGTCGAACGTGGTGGTGTTCTTGAGCGCCATGGCGGAGGTGAGGCCGCCGCACACGGCGGTGAACGCGACTCCCGCGAGGGTGAGTTTCACCGGGCTGCCCCGGTCGGCGCCGATGGAGCCGAGCATGTAGACGAGCACGGTGAGCCCGAAGGCCCCCGCCAGCGCGAACCAGATGAACTGGCCCGCGCCGGTGTAGCCGAGTACGGCGACGGCGAACGTCACCGCGAGGCTCGCGCCCGCGTTGACGCCGAGGATGCCGGGGTCGGCCAGGGGGTTACGGGTGAACGCCTGGATCAGCGCGCCGCTGAGGCCGAGGGCCGCGCCGACGACCAGCCCGATCACGGTGCGCGGCACCCGCAGTTCGCGCACCATCACGTGCTCGTCGGAGTCGTCGAAGTGGAACAGCGCGTCCCACACCGTGCCGGGCGCGATGGAGCGGGCGCCGACCATCACGCTGAGGACGGCGACCAGGAGCAGCAGCCCGATCGCGGTCAGCAGGATCAGCAGGCGGGACCGGTTGCGCCGGGCCGGTCCCACGCCGTGGCGCGGGCCCGGCGCATCGCGCACCGTGCCGGTGGTGGGTTCACCCGTGAGTGGGGCGGTCGTCATGGTTGTCCTTGGGAGAGGGCGTCACCTGCGGAAGCGGCGGACGGCGGTCAGCCGGCCTCGCCGGTGTTGCCCCTGCCCGCGACGGCGTCGGCGAGCATCGGGACGTAGCGCTTCAGCGCCCAGGGGATGGAGAGCACCGACGGTCCGCTGGTGGCCATGCCCATCGTCGCGTCCTGCACGAACGCGTAGTGCTTCCCGGCGATCGGCTTCCAGCGGGAGAACAGCGGGTCCTTGAGGCTGTAGGGGACCTCGGCCGTGCCGTTGGCCCAGCCGACGAAGATGTCGGCCTCGATCGTGTCGAGCTTCTCCAGGCTGACTCCGCCGTACCAGTTGGTGCCCTTCGCGGTGGACGCGATCGTTTTCATCGACGGGGTGTTCTTGAAGCCCATCTCGGTCAGCAGCCGGACGCGGGCGTCGTAGTTGAGATACAGACCGACGTCCGTCGCCCCGGGGGTGAGGGCGACTCCGTAGGTGAAGGTCGTGTCCTTGAACTCGGGGTGGTCCGCGGTGACCCCGGCCAGCTGTCCCTGTACGTCGGTGACCAGGCTCTCGGCCTTCTCGCTCTCGCCCAGCGCCGTGCCGATGGTGCGGGTCATCTCCTGCCAGGTCCCGCCGTCCCACGGCTTCTTCAGGTAGGGAAGGGTGGGTGCGATCTCGGAGAGGCGCTTGTACTCGACGTCGGTGATGCCGGAGTACAGCCCGACGATGAGGTCGGGCTTCAGCGAGAGGATCTTCTCGAAGTCCATCTCGCCCGCGTCACCGTATTTCAGCGTCTCGGGGAGGGGCCCGCCGAGCTTCTCGACAGTGCTGCGGAACCACGGGGTGTAGCCCTGCTTGTCGCCGCCCCACTGTTCGTCGACGCCGACCGGGACCGTGCCCAGTGCCGCGACCACGTCCAGCGACATCCAGCTGACCGCCACGACGCGCTTGGGCTTCTCCTTGATCGTCGTGGTTCCGTGGCCGTGCTTGATGCTCACGGGGAAGCTGCCCGAAGCGGCTCCGGCCCCGGCCTTCGCCGTGTCCGGTCCGGACGTGCCGCTGCCGCAGCCCGCCAGCACGACGACGGCCGCGACCGCCAGCGCCACGAGGCGCGCCACGGCGCCCGGTCCGCGTCCGGCCGGGATGGATCTGGACATGCTTCTCCTCGGATCTGTGCACGCCGCGGTGGTGCGACGGGGGGTGTACGGGGAGGGCGACCGCGGCGGGGCGGCACTCATGCGACCGGGCCCACATCTCGACTTAGGTAACCCTCACCTAAATGAACGCTAGAGAACGGGGCTGCCACCAGGGGACGCGGACCGGCCACGATGTGTCGAGATTCGGCCAGATACCGGACCCCCGCGGTCCGCCGCCTCCGCCCCGGGGACGAGCGCGGGCACACGAAAGGGCCCCCGCCGGGGCGGGGGCCCTTGCACAACCGGAGCCGGGCTCAGCGACCGGCCCGCTCCGGAACCGTCCGCTCGCGCAGATACCCGGTCGGGCTGATCCCGGTCACCCGGCGGAAGGCGGCGGAGAACGCGCTCGTCGTGGAGTAGCCGCTGCGGTGCGCGACCAGGCTCACCGACCGGCCCTGCGCCAGCATCGTCGTCGCCGCGGACATCCGCACCAGCGAACGCCACCGCGCGAAGGACATGCCGACGTCGCGGCCGAACGCCCGGCTGACGGTACGCACGCTCAGCGCGTGCCGTGCCGCCAGCGCCTCCAGCGAGAGCTCGCTCTCCGGGTCGCGCATGACGTCGTCCGCCAGCGCCCGGATCCGCCCGTCCCCGGGGACGGGGACCTCGATGGCGGGACGGGGGTCGTCCTCCAGCAGTTCGATGACGACGCGCTGCGTCCGCAGCCGGAGATCGTCGGGCATCGGGGTGGCGTCGAGGTGGAGCAGCATCTCCTGGAGGGCGCGCCGTACCCGCAGCGGGCGCGGGGCGGTCCAGTGCGGCGGGATCGCCGCCCGGGTCACATAGGTGTAGCAGCTGACCCCGTCCGGATCGGCCGAGGAGTCGTGCGGGGTGCCGGGCGGCAGCCACATCCCCTGGCCGGGTACGAGCCGGCGCACGGTGTTGGGGGTGTACAGCGTCAGCGAACCGTGGTGCGGCCAGACCAGGAGCCCGTCCCAGTGGGCGTGCACGCCGGAGACGGCCGGCGCCGTCGGCGGGGATCCGTCGAGGACGGCGGTGGTGAGCAGATAGGGGGCGGACACTTCGGCGCCGCCCGCCGAAGGCTCGGCCCATCGGAGCGCCGGGGACGCTTCGCCGCGTTCGCGGCCCGGGACGGTAGCCAGCATGAACTTAGGCTACCCTAACTCACCCGGAAGGCCCCTTGCCCGGCCCGGAATTCCGCCCGGCGGCCACGCCCCGGCACAAGGAAACCCCCGCCCCTCCGGCGGATCCGGCAGAGGGGCGGGGGCTCCGGGAGCGGCACCGGCGTCAGTCCGCCAGGTACCGCTCCACCGTCTCGACCTTGGAGGTCAGACCGTCGGTGACACCCGGGCGGATGTCGGCCTTGAGCACGAGGGAGACCCGTCCGGCACGCGCCTCGACGGCGGCGACGGCCCGCTTGACGACGTCCATGACCTCGTCCCACTCCCCCTCGATGGAGGTGAACATGGCGTCCGTGCGGTTGGGCAGCCCGGACTCGCGGACGACCCGGACGGCGTCGGCGACGTACTCGCCGACGTCCTCGCCGACACCCAGCGGGCTGACCGAGAACGCGACGATCATGCGCTGACCACTCCCTCGCGGCGGGCGCGGGCGGCGATGACGCCGTCGGCCTCGTACCGCTTGAGCAGCTTGTCGCCGTACAGCCCGCCGAACGGCAGCAGCGCGAGCAGGAAGAAGAGCGCGACGCGCTTCAGCGGCCACTTGGTCTTGACCCAGACGTCGAGCAGCAGCACGGCGTAGATCACGAAGAGCACACCGTGCAGGATGCCCAGCGGCATCATCAGGAAGTCGATGTCGGAGACCCGGCTGAGGACCGAGCCGAAGATGATCAGCGCCGGGAAGGAGAGCGCCTCGGGAATCGAGATGAGGCGCAGCCGGTGCAGGGCGGTAGCGGTCTTGATGTCCACGGGGGCACCTTCGGTGGGAGGACGGTGACAGCTTGTGAATACAGGCACAAGCGCCCCCATTGTGACATCGGCGCGGGCGGCCCACGGCGCCGGGGCCGGATAGCGGGGACCGAACGCAGCGGGTCATACGTCCCGGTTGCGTACGCATCAGGTACCGGATGCGTATCAGGGGCCTTTCGGGGCGAGGGATCCTCCTTCGGACCCTGTCCGGGCCGGGGGCCCTGCCGCTAACGTCGCTCCGTGGCAATGTTCCGACTCCAAGGCAGCAGAACGCTCGCCGTCGACCTGGCCGGTGACGCCGTCAAGGCGAAGAACGGCTCGATGGTCGCCTACGACGGCCGGATGACGTTCAAGAAGATGACCGGCGGCGGTGACGGGCTGCGCGGCATGGTGACCCGGCGGCTGACCGGCGAGCAGATGTCCGTGATGGAGGTGACCGGCCAGGGCACCTGTTACTTCGCGGACCGCGCGAGCGAGATCAGTCTCGTCTCGCTGCACGGCGACAAGCTCCATGTCGAGGCGAGCAATCTGCTGTGCACCGACTCCGGGCTCCGCACCGGCACCACCTTCACCGGCCTGCGCGGCGGGGCGAGCGGCAACGGCCTGTTCACCACCACCGTCGAGGGCACCGGCCAGGTGGCCATCATGTCGGACGGCTCGGCGGTGGCGCTGCGCGTCTCTGCCCAGTACCCGCTGTTCGTCGACCCGGGCGCCTACATCGCCCACCAGGGCAACCTCCAGCAGCACTTCCAGTCGGGGGTGAACTTCCGGACGCTGATCGGCGAGGGTTCCGGGGAGTCCTTCCAGATCCGGTTCGAGGGCGAGGGCGTGGTCTACGTCCAGCCCAGTGAGCGGAACACCATCGGGGGCGATGTCTGATGCCGTTCCGCGAGATCAACTCGAAGATGGTCGAGGCGACGGTGGTTCCCGGCCAGAAGATGTACAGCCAGCGGGGCGCGATGCTCGCCTACCGCGGCGAGGTGTCGTTCACCCCGAACATCCAGGGCGGCCAGGGCGGACTGATGTCCATGATCGGCCGGCGGGTGGCGGGCGAGGCGACGCCGCTGATGACGGTCGAGGGCAGCGGAACGGTGATGTTCGGCCACGGCGGCCATCACATCCAGGTGATCAACCTGGCCGGCGACACCCTCTACGTGGAGGCCGACCGGCTGCTCGCCTTCGACGGGACGCTCCAGCAGGGCACCATGTTCATGGGCTCGCAGGGCGGTGTGATGGGCATGGTGCGCGGCCAGGTGACCGGGCAGGGCCTGTTCACCACCACGCTCCAGGGGCACGGCGCGGTCGCGGTCATGGCCCACGGCGGGGTGATCGAGCTGCCGATCGTTCCCGGCCGCGATGTGCATGTCGACCCGCAGGCGTACGTCGCGCACCACGGCGACGTACGGAACAAGCTCTCGACCGCGCTCGGCTGGCGCGACATGGTGGGGCGCGGCTCCGGCGAGGCGTTCCAGCTGGAGCTGAGCGGCAGTGGCGCGGTGTACGTACAGGCCTCGGAGGAGAAGCTGTGAGCACGCCCGTGGTCTTCGACCCGATGACGCTGCCGTCGGACGACAACGTCAACTCGTACACCTTCTGCGTGGAGCTCAAGGGGAGCCAGTGGTTCCTGCAGAAGGGCAAGATGATCGCCTACTACGGGCGGATCGACTTCAACGGCATCGGCCACGGCCGCTTCGAGCGGCTGATCCGTACGAGCTTCCACTCGCCGCTGCACGCGAGCGACTGGGTGGTGGCCGAGGGCAGCGGCAAGATGCTGCTCGCGGACCGGGCCTTCGATGTGAACTCCTACGACCTGGACGAGGGGAACCTGACGATCCGGTCGGGCAATCTCCTCGCCTATCAGCCCACCCTGGCACTCAAGCAGTCGATCGTGCCCGGATTTCTCACCCTGATCGGCACGGGGAAGTTCGTGGCCGCCTCCAACGGCCCGGTGGTCTTCATGGAGCCGCCGCTGCGGGTCGACCCGCAGGCCCTGGTGGGCTGGGCGGACTGCCCCTCGCCGTGCCACCACTACGACCACGGCTACATGACGGGCGTACTGGGCGGGCTGCGGTCGCTGACGGGCATCGGGGGCACCTCGGGCGAGGAGCACCAGTTCGAGTTCGTCGGTGCGGGCACGGTACTGCTCCAGTCGACCGAGATCCTGATGGCCGAACAGCCCACGGGCGCGGTGCCGGGGCAGCCAGGGGTACCCCCGGGCGCGGGTCAACCTGGCGCCACCCCCCGCATGCCCGGTCAGCTCGGGGACCTCCAGCGTCGCTTCGGGTTGTGAACGGTAGTCTGCGGAGTGTGACGTCGAACGTCAGCGCCCCGCACCCGGACCCGTCTCCGGACGGGTGCGGACCGTCACACTCCCACTTCGTCCGGCTTTCAACTTCTTAGGTAGAATCCATATATGGAGACCGAGACGGCCACCCGCTGGCTGAACGACGCGGAGCAGTGCGCCTGGCGCACCCACCTGGACGTCAGCAGGCTGCTGATGCATCAGCTGGAGAAGGACCTCCAGCCGTTCGGGCTGACCAACAACGACTACGAGATCCTGGTCAACCTCTCGGAGTCGGACGACCAGCGCATGCGGATGAGCGACCTCGCCGCCGCGACGCTGCAGTCCAAGAGCAGGCTCTCGCACCAGATCACCCGCATGGAGACCGCCGGCCTGGTCCGCAGGGAGAACTGCGAGTCCGACCGGCGCGGTCTGTACGCGGTCCTCACCGAGGACGGCGCGGAGACGATGCGCAAGGTGGCGCCGCACCACGTGGCGTCGGTCCGCAAGCACTTCATGGACCTGCTGACGCCGGAGGCACTGGCGAACCTGCACGCGGCCCTGACCCCGGTCGCCGAGCACCTGCGGGGACGACGCGGCAAGGTCTGACCGGAACGGGCGGCGCTCAGCCGGCTCCGGGCAGCCGGAGCTCGAAGCGGGCGCCGCCCTCCCGCGCGTCGCCGACCGTGAGCCGGCCCCCGTGCCGGGCGGCGACGTCCCGGGCGATGGCCAGGCCGAGACCCGCGCCGCCGTCGTCCCGGGTGCGGGCGTCGTCGAGCCGCACGAAACGTTCGAAGATCCGCTCGCGCTCCCGCGGCGGCACCCCCGCCCCGTCGTCGGTGACGGCGACGACCACGTCACCGCGCTCCGCCGTGAGCAGCGAGACGGTCACCGCGCTGTGCGCGTGCCGCTGTGCGTTGTCGAGCAGATTGCCGATCACCCGCGCCAACTGCCCACGTGATCCGGCCACTTCGAACTCCCCCGAGTCCGGCGCGGACACCGTCACCGGGATCCGGTCGCCGGTGCGCTGCGAGACCTCCTCGCGGACCAGCGCGCCCAGGTCCAGCACCGTTCGGCCCGGCCGCTCGCCCGCGTCCATCCTGGCCAGCAGCAGCAGATCGGCGGCCAGCGCCTGGAGCCGCACGGTGTCGGCGACCGCGCCCGGCACGTCCAGCAGCTCCGGATGGGCCGCCCCCACCTCCAGTTGGGTGCGCAGCGAGGCGATCGGGCTGCGCAGTTCGTGCGAGGCGTCCGCGACGAATCGCCGCTGCCGCTCCACCGACGCCTCCAGCGCGGTCAGCGTCTCGTTGGTGGTCCGGGCGAGCCGGGCGACCTCGTCGCGCGAGCCGGGCTCCGGCACCCGCCGGCTCAGGTCCTCGGACGCGGTGATCGCGGCCATCTCGCGCCGGATCCCCTCGACCGGGCGCAGCGCCCGCCGGGTCACCAGCCAGGTCACCCCGGCGACGACCAGCAGCAGCAACGGCAGCCCGATCAGCATCGCGCCGCGCACCGTGCCCACGGCCTCCTGCTCGGCGGCCAGCGGGGCGCCCGCGTGGACGGTCAGGGTCACCCCGGCGGAGGTCGTCGCCCGCACGGACGCGAAACGGTAGTCGGCGCTCTCGCCGTCCACGGTGGCGGTGCCGTTGGTGAAGTCCGGTTCGTCGGAGTCGACTTCGCCGCGGCCCGGGGTGCCGCGGTCGTCGTCGTCCGCGTCGTCGTCACTGCCGTCGTCGTCGCTCCCGCCCCCGCCGCCGCTCCCGTCGCCGGACCGTCCGGGGACCGGTGACGGGTCCGGGGTGACCCGGTCGGTGCCGGTGCCGGAGACGGCCCGGAGGTCCTTGGACACGGCGACCACCCGCCCGTCCTCGTCGGTCACCTGGACCGGATGGTCCTCCTCGTCGCGCATCTCCAACCGGTCGTACGGCACGTCGAGGGCGAGCTGCCCGGCCACTTCCCGGGCCACCACCTCGGCCTGGAGCCCCGCCTGATCGGTCAGGTTGGCGCGCAGGACCAGCAGCACGGAGAGCCCGGCGCCGATCAGGGCGAGGGCGACCACCACGGTGGCGCCGAGCGCGGCCCGGGCCCGGACCGACCTCACAGCGCCTCCAGCCGGTACCCGGCGCCGCGCACCGTGCGGATGGCGGCCGCGCCGAGCTTGCGGCGCAGCGTGCTCACGTACACCTCGACGATGTTCGGGTCGCCGTCGTAGGCGAAGTCCCAGACGTGTTCGAGGATGTCCGCCTTGCTCACCACCTGCCCGGACCGCAGCGCGAGTTGTTCCAGCACCGCGAACTCCTTGGTGGTGAGGGTGATCTCGGTCCCGCCGAGGTGGACGCGGCGGGCGGCGGTGTCCATGCGCAGGGCGCCGACGGTGACCACCGGCGAGGCGGAGCCGCCGCCCCGGCGCCGCAGCAGCGCCCGGATCCTGGCCACCAGCACGACGTACGAGAAGGGCTTGGTCAGGTAGTCGTCGGCCCCGGTGTCCAGGCCCTCCGCCTCGTCGTACTCGCCGTCCTTCGCCGTCAGCATCAGGATCGGCGTCTCGTGCCCGGCGGCGCGCAGCGCCGCACAGACCCGGTAGCCGTTCATCCCTGGCAGCATGATGTCGAGGACGACGAGGTCGTAGGTCCCCTCGGCGGCACGGTGCAGCCCTTCGAGTCCGTCGTGCACGACGTCCACGGCGAAGCCCTCGGCGGTGAGTCCCGCGGCCAGGGACCTCGCGAGCCGCTTCTCGTCCTCCACGATCAACAGGCGCATACGCACAGGGTCGCAAACCGAACCTGAAGACGGCTTCAGGTGGCTTCAGGCTGCGTTCAGCATCACCCGGGCAATGTGGTCCTCGTCGAAACCGGCCACCCGATCGGGGAGGAACCCTCATGAAGCGCAAGTTCGTCATCGCCGCAGTCACCGCCGCCGTGCTCGTCGGCGGCACGGCGGCCACCGCGGTCGCCTTCACGGACGACGACAGCCACGACCGCGGGGCCCGGTCCAGCGTGAAGAGCGGTGACACCGCCCGGACCGGCGTGGCGGAAGCGGTGACGTCCGCCGTCCGGGCCGTCCCCGGCACGGTCACCGAGGCCGAGCTGGACGACGAGGACGGCGGGCTCGTCTGGGAGCTCGACGTGTACGGCTCCGACAAGGTCTGGCACGACGTGACAGTGGACGCGGGCAACGGCAAGGTGCTCGGCAAGCACACCTCGGACGACGACGGCGACGACGACCGCGACCGGTACGCGCCCCGGTCCGCCCCCGTGTCGCTGAACGCGGCCGTCGACGCCGCGCTGAAGGCGCAGTCCGGGACCGTGACCTCGGTCGACCTGGACGACGACCACGACGACCGGGGCGGCAGGGCGCCGCACTGGGAGGTCGACGTCCGGGGCAAGGACGGCACGAAGCACGAGCTGAACGTCGACGCGAAGTCGGGCAAGGTGACGGTGGACCGGTCGGACGACGGTCACGGGGACGACGACCGTGACGGGGACGACGACTGAGGACGCCGCCCCGGCGGGCGGTCAGGGCGCGTACCCGGAGAGAACTCTTCCGTCCTCGAAGCTCAGGAAGAGCACGTCTCCCTTCGCGAGAAGGGAGACGCTCCCCGGGGAAACCTCATTGTTGTGTTCTTCCGGCCAGCCGCTGTACGCCTTGGTCGCGACCGGGATGTCCTGCCCCCCGGGGGTGAACTCGTAGGACTCCAGGAATTGCTCCGTGACGAGGTAGGCGTGGTCGCCGACAATGACCGGTGCGCCCGAGTAGCCCACCGACTCGGGCGTCGCCCAGCTCTGGAGCCCGTCCGCCAGGCCGAAGGCGTACACCCGTTCCTCTGTGCTCAGCACGACTGTGCCGTCCCTGGTGAGAGCGGGCCGATAGGCGATGTCCACTCCGTCGGCGACGGTCCGGCGGTTGTGCGGGGCGGTCACATCGAGGACCGTCAGACCGCTCGGCCCCGTACAGAGCAGTGCCTTCCCCTTCAGGACCGGCGTACGGCAGGTGACGTCCCCGGGCCCGGTGCTCCCCGACCGCGCCCCGTCCGTGCTCTTCAGGACGGTGACGGCATCGCCGACCGCGACGAGCCGGCCGTCGGCGAAGAGCAGTTCCCCTTCGTCGGCCGGGTCGTCCCACGGCGTGTCCCACTCGCGGGTGTGCGTGCCGGTGAGCTGGTGGGCGAAGATCCGGCCCGCACCCGTGCCGGTGGTCCTGGTGGCGTAGTACAGGACTCCGGCCGACTGGACGGAGTCGGTCACCCGCGCACCGCCCGCCAGCGGCTCTCGCCACTTCTCGGTGCCGTCGGCGAGGCCGAGCGCCACCAGGGCGCCGTCGTCGAAGGCGTAGACGGTGGTGCCGATCACCGCGGCCACCGAGGCCGGTCCGGTACCCGCCCTTCCCGGACCGGTCTGCCACCGCTGCTTGCCGTTCGCCGCGTCCAGCACGGTGATCCGCTCCGGTCCGCCGCAGACCAGGGACGTGTCCGCGATCACGCACTCGACGCGGCCGTTCGCAATCCTTACGTGCCACGGCTGCCAGCCCGCCGGCTTCCCGGAGACGTCCGCGGCGGCCGTCCCGAAATCGCCGGTACGACCCGCGTCCGCACCCGGAATGACGGTAGGCCCGGCCTTCGTCCGTACGGCGCCGGAGGCCGAAGCGGTCGGCTGCGCGCCACCGGCCCCGTCCGCGTTGCCGCCGCCCCCGCCGCCCCCCTCGAAGAGCCCCGGCAGCAGGACCGCCCCCAGCACCACGCACACCGCCGTGGCCACTGCCGCCAACGCGATCCACAGCCTCTTCTTGCCCTGCCGATCACTCGGTACGGCCACCGGCACGACCGGTGTCGGGGCGAGGGCGGCCCCGCCGGGGTGCGGGGCACCGGACGGGACCGGAGGCGCGGCGGCCGATGTCGCGGCCGCCTCGACGACGGCGCGCGCCCCCGCCGCGTGCGCCGCGAGCTGCCCCCGGATCGCGTCGGTCCAGGGGAAGGGTTCCCCGGCCGCCCGGCCTTCCGGCAGCAGCATGTCGGCCAGCTGCCGGGGCGTCGGCCTGGCCCCGGCGTCGCTGTGCAGGCACTCCTCGATCACGGCGCGCAACTGCGGTGGTACGCCGGAGAGTTCGGCCTCGCCCTGGGCGATCCGGAAGATCACGGCAGCCATGTCGGAGTCGTCGAACGGGCCCCGCCCGGTCGCCGCGAAGGCGAGCACCGCACCGAGGCAGAAGACGTCCGACGCCGGTACCAGCGCCCGTGAGCCGTTGACGTGCTCCGGCGAGATGTAGCCGGGGCTGCCCACCACGACCCCGGTCCGGGTCAGCTGGGTGGCGTCGAAGGCCTGGGCGATCCCGAAGTCGATCACCTTCGGCCCGTCGGCACCGAGCAGCACGTTGCCCGGCTTGAGGTCTCGGTGCAGTACGCGCACCGCGTGCATGTCGGCGAGCGCGTGGGCCAGACCGGCGCCCATCTCGCGCACCACCGGCTCGGGCATCGGCCCGCCCCGGATCACCGCCTCGGCGAGCGAGGGGCCGGGGACGTACTCGGTCGCCAGCCAGGGCAGCCGGCCGCCCGCGTCACCGCCGACGAGGGACGCGGTGTGCGGGCTGCGCACGGCGCCCGCCGCGTCGATCTCGCGCCGGAAGCGGATCCGGAAGCCGTCGTCGAGGTCGAGATCGGCGCGTACGGTCTTCAGGGCGACCAGCCCGGCGAGCGGATCCGGCGCACCGGCGGGCCGGGCCAGATACACCTCGCCCATGCCGCCCGCGCCGAGCAGCCCGAGCAGCTGGTAGGGGCCGATCAGCCGGGCGCGGCCGGGCGGAAGCGGCTCGATCACTGTGCGGTCCCCTCAAGCGGTTCGTCGTTCATCCGGGCAGCGGTACGGAGACCGTGGTGCCGTCGTCGTACACGACATGGACGACGCCGCCGACCGGCAGCACCTGCGGGTCGAGCAGTTCCTGCTCCAGATCGATGCCGTTGGTGACACTGTCGTAGGTCGGTGTCCTGGTCGGGCCGGGAGCGCCCGGAACCGGCGTCCTGGACCGGGGCCCCAGGGATCCGTCGGCGCGGATCGGAACCGTGTAAAGCGTTGTGCTGTCCGCCCAGACCAATGTGTCGGCAGCGATCAGCGGGGCGGACACCGGGTTGCTCATGCCCTGTGCCGGCTTCCCGCCGAGCGGGAACCTGCCGAGGATGCGTCTGCCGTCGCCACTCACGACCACGAGCTCGTCGTGCACGCCTTCGCCGCTCCTGCGAAGCGTGATCACCCGGTCGTCCAGCGCGGTGAGCGTTGCCTCGGCAACGAGCGCGGGGTCCAGCGGCAGCTGCCCCAGCGTCTTCAGCGTCCCCGCCGAATACCGCAGCAGATGCATGTCACTGCCGAAGCCCGAAGGGTTTTCGTTGGTGAAGTAGGCCGTGCAGAAGGCGGAACCACCACGCACCCGGAGGTTCCCGCACCCCGAGTTGGTCGGCTCGCCGGCCCCTTGGACCGCCTCGCCACCGGCTGTGCCGAGCAGGGTGCCGTCCTTCGGCCGGAAAGCCTTGGGCGCCTCCTCGCCCATGGCGTACACCACGCCGTCGGCGGTGGCGACCGGCCAGAAGTTGCCGCCCTGGGCGTTGGAGACACCCTGCGGGGACAGCGGCTTCCGCCATTTCTCGGCGCCGGTCTTCAGGTCGTAGGCAGCGAGGGACGCGTTGTCGAACGTCGGTGAGGTGGAGGCGAAGACCAGGCCGTCCGCCACGAGCGGCGCACTCTCCAGGTTGTGCGCACCGCCGGACCGGGCCTCCCAGCGGACCTTGCCGGACCGGGCATCCAGCGACTGCAGCCGGTCACCTGCCGCGAGCAGGACGGTGTCGTCGTACACGACGGGACAGGTGGAGCCGGCCGGCATGAAGAACTGTCCACGGGGGCCCCAGCCCGCCGGGCGGGTGGTCTCCCCCGCGTCCAGCGTCCACATCCGGTGCCCGTCCGCCGCCGACAACGCCTCGTACGTACCGTCCACCTTCCGGCAGACCACCACGTCCCGGCCCGCCGAACAGCCGATCGGCGCCCCCGTGAACTTCCCCTTCCAGGACTTCTTCCACCCCGCCGGACGGACGTCCCGGCCGTACGGGACCGTGCCCGAGGCGTCCGGTCCCCCGTTCTCGTCCACGCCCGCCACGATGCGGACGGCGGGCGAACCCCCACCGCGCGCGGTCCCGCCGGGTGTGCCGCCCTTGTCGCGCCAGGCCAGGATCCCGCCCGTCGCCGCGCCCAGCACGATCAGCGCGGCCAGGGAGACGGCCAGCGCGCGCCGGGAGCGGCGCGGGGGCGGGGCGGTACCGGGACCCTGGGTGGGGGCGATGTGCAGACCCGGGGCGAAGTCGGTTCCCCGGGTAGGCAGCTGATGGAGCCCGGGCCGGCCGTCGGCGGCCACCTCCGTCGGGGTGTACCCCGGCAGCAGCGGGCCGCCCAGCGCGACGACCCGGGCCAGTTCGCGCTCGTGCTCGGCGATGTGCTGCGCCACCGCGTCCGGCCACCGCCCGGCCGCGCCGGGGTCGAGCAGCCCGGCGAGTTCGGCGGCGGCCGGGCGGGCGGCCGGGTCCGCCACCAGGCAGCGGTCCAGCACGGCCCGCAGCGCGTCCGGCACGTCGTCGAGATCGGCCTCGACGTACTTGACCCGGTAGAGCACGGCGGCGACCGGGCCGTCGCCGAAGGGGTCGCGTCCGGTGACGGCGTAACAGAGCAGGGAGGCGAGGCAGAAGACGTCCGAGGCGGGCACGACGCGTCCGCTGCCCGCCACGTGTTCCGGGGACATGAAGGCGGGGCTGCCGACCATGCGGCCGGTGGTGGTGAGCGGGGTCGCGCCGGAGTCGCGGGCGATCCCGAAGTCGATGAGGCGGGGGCCGTCCGCCGCGAGCATCACGTTGCCGGGCTTCACGTCGCGGTGGACGATCCCCGCCGCGTGGACGGCCGCCAGGGCGCGGGCGAGTCCGGCGCCGAGCATCCGCACCTCGGCCTCGTCCGTCGCGCCAGCCCGGCGGACCGCGGCGGAGAGGGTCGGCCCGGCCACGTATCCGGTGGCGAGCCAGGGCACTTCGGCGTCGGCGTCCCCGTCGAGCAGCGGGGCGAGATGGGGGCCGGCGACGGACCGGGCGACGGTGATCTCGCGGCGGAAGCGGTTGCGGAAGCCGGGGTCACGGGCGACGTCGCGGCGGACGGTCTTGACGGCGACCGGGTCGCCGCCGCCGTCGTGGACGCCGAGGAAGACCTCTCCCATTCCGCCCGCGCCGAGCCGGGCCCGTATCCCGTACGGTCCGATCCGTCTCGGCGAGTCCTCCCGCAGTGGACCCAGCATGCGCCACTCCCCCCGTCGCCACGCACGGATCGACGGGCACCCCGTGCCCGTGTCCGGCGGTAATCCTGCCACGGACACGTCATCCGCGGCAGCGTCCAGCGGGACGACCGGGAGCGGACACGTCATCCGCGGCAGCATCCAGCGGAACGACCGGGAGCGGACACGTCATCCGCGGCAGCATCCAGCGGAACGACCGGGAGCGGACACGTCATCCGCGGCAGCGTCCAGCGGAACGACCGGGGGCGGACACACGGGCGGGACCGGGAGCGGCCCGCACGCCGCCCCGGTCCCGCCCGGCCGTACCGTCGGATCAGGCCCCGCCGGTGAGCCCCGCGACCAGCTCGTCGGCCGCCGCGTACGGGTCGAGGCCGCCCGCCACGATGCGTTCGGCGAGCGCGCCGAGGTGGCGGTCGCCGTGCAGGTCACCGATGCGCTCGCGCAGCCGGGTGACGGCGATGGTCTCGACCTCGCGGGCCGCGCGGGCGGTACGCCGCTCGGCGAGCACACCGTGCTCCTCCATCCACGCCCGGTGCTTCTCCAGCGCCTCGACCACCTCGTCGATGCCCTCACCCCGGGCGGCGACCGTCTTCACGATCGGCGGCCGCCAGTCGCCGGGCCCCCTCGCCTCGCCGAGGCCCAGCATGTGGTTGAGCTCGCGCGCGGTGGCGTCCGCGCCGTCCCGGTCGGCCTTGTTGACGACGTACACGTCACCGATCTCCAGGATTCCGGCCTTCGCCGCCTGGATGCCGTCGCCCATGCCGGGTGCCAGCAGGACGACGGAGGTGTCGGCCTGGGAGGCGATCTCCACCTCCGACTGGCCGACGCCGACCGTCTCCACCAGGATCACGTCACAGCCCGCCGCGTCCAGCACCCGGATCGCCTGCGGCGCCGACCAGGCGAGGCCGCCCAGATGGCCGCGGGTGGCCATGGAGCGGATGTAGACGCCCGGGTCGGAGGCGTGCTCCGACATCCGGACCCGGTCGCCCAGGAGCGCCCCGCCGGAGAACGGCGAGGACGGGTCGACGGCCAGCACGCCGACCCGCTTGCCGGCCCGCCGGTACGCCGAGACGAGCGCCGACGTCGATGTCGACTTGCCGACACCGGGCGAACCGGTCAGGCCGACGACGTACGCGTTGCCGGTCAGCGGCGCGAGGGCCGCCATCACCTCGCGCAGCTGCGGCGACGCCCCCTCCACCAGTGAGATCAGCCGGGCCACGGCCCGTGGCCGGCCCGCACGTGCCTGCTCGACCAGGGTGGGGACGTCCACCATCACCGCTCCGTTCACTCGCTGCGTGCTCTACGTGTACCGCGTACTGCCTGCTTACTTGCCCGGAACGCGGATGATCAGCGCGTCGCCCTGACCGCCGCCGCCGCACAGCGCCGCCGCACCGGTGCCGCCGCCGCGCCGCTTCAGCTCCAGCGCCAGGTGCAGCACCACGCGGGCGCCGGACATGCCGATGGGGTGGCCGAGCGCGATGGCGCCGCCGTTGACGTTGACCTTGTCCGGGGTGACGCCGAGGTCCTTCATCGACTGGACGGCGACGGCGGCGAACGCCTCGTTGATCTCGATCAGGTCGAGGTCGCCGGCCTCCAGGCCCTCCTTCTTGAGGGCGTGCCTGATGGCGTTGGACGGCTGCGACTGGAGCGAGTTGTCCGGGCCCGCCACATTGCCGTGGGCGCCGATCTCGGCGATCCAGTCCAGGCCCAGCTCCTCGGCCTTGGCCTTGCTCATGACGACGACCGCGGCGGCGCCGTCGGAGATCTGCGAGGAGGTGCCCGCGGTGATCGTGCCGTCCTTGGCGAACGCGGGGCGCAGCTTGCCGAGCGACTCCACGGTGGTCTCGGGGCGGATGCCCTCGTCCTTGGCGAAGAGGACCGGGTCGCCCTTGCGCTGCGGGATCTCGACCGGGGTGATCTCGGCCTCGAAGAGGCCGTTCTTCTGGGCGGCGGCGGCGCGCTGGTGCGAGAGGGCGCCGATCTCGTCCTGGTCGGCGCGGCTCAGACCGAGGCGGGTGTTGTGCTTCTCGGTGGACTCGCCCATCGGGATGTTCTCGTAGGCGTCGGTCAGACCGTCGTACGCCATGGAGTCGAGCATCTCGATCGCGCCGTACTTGTGGCCCTCGCGGGACTTGGGGAGCAGGTGCGGGGCGTTGGTCATGGACTCCTGGCCGCCGGCCACGACCACGTCGAACTCACCGGCGCGGATCAGCTGGTCGGCCAGTGCGATCGCGTCGAGCCCGGACAGGCACACCTTGTTCACGGTGAGCGCGGGAACGTTCATCGGGATGCCCGCCTTGACGGCGGCCTGACGGGCCGGGATCTGGCCCGCGCCGGCCTGGAGCACCTGGCCCATGATCACGTACTCGACCTGGTCGCCGCCGATGCCGGCCCGGTCCAGCGCGGCCTTGATGGCGAAGCCGCCGAGGTCGGAGCCGGAGAAGCTCTTCAGCGAGCCGAGGAGGCGGCCCATGGGCGTACGCGCGCCCGCGACGATCACTGAGGTGGTGCCGGTCGTTCCAGACATGAGGGGCGCCCCTTGGGATGAGGAGTGAACGAGGGTTTACTTGAATGTACTGAGCGGTACCTCGCCCGTCATCCGGCAGCGGGTGTGACGGCGCGCACGTTGCGTAACCATCCGTGTGGCGCTGCACTGGTTCCATGCTGACGCGAATCGACCACATCGGGATCGCCTGTTTCGACCTCGACAAGACAGTCGAGTTCTACCGCTCGACCTACGGGTTCGAGGTGTACCACTCCGAGATCAACGAGGAGCAGGGCGTACGGGAGGCCATGCTCAAGATCAACGATACGTCCGACGGCGGTGCTTCCTACCTCCAGCTCCTGGAGCCGACCCGGGAGGACTCGGCGGTCGGCAAGTGGCTGGCCAAGAACGGGGAGGGCGTCCACCACATCGCCTTCGGCACCGCGGACGTCGACGCGGATTCCGCGGACATCCGGGAGAAGGGTGTCAGGGTGCTGTACGAGGAGCCCCGGACGGGTTCGATGGGGTCCCGGATCACCTTCCTGCACCCCAAGGACTGCCACGGGGTCCTCACCGAACTGGTCACGTCCGCAGCGGAGCACTGACCTCCGCATACCCGGCCCGGTAGAGTGGGCTGTTCCGGGCCGGGGCCGGGTCGGGGCCGCGGCGCGTCCCCAGCCGTTGATCTGTCACCATTCCCCGGGGGGACCGTTCACCGGTGAACGGTACTCGTTGGAGACTTGCGACCAGGGTTGGGGCCTCCCCTGCTCAGTGGGGCATCCCCTGCTCGAACGAAGTTGAGGGTTTGGGGAAGAAGTTGAGAGCTCGGGGAAGGATGGGACCGCGCAGTGCGGGGCTACGAACGCCAGGAGAGCCACCGAGCTGACGACGACCATCTCTCGCGGTTCGAAGCCGAGATGGACCGGCTGAAGACCGACCGGGAGAAGGCCGTCCAGCACGCCGAGGACCTCGGATACCAGGTCGAGGTCTTGCGCGCCAAGCTGCACGAGGCCCGGCGCAATCTCGCGACCCGTCCCGCGTACGACAGCGCGGACATCGGCTACCAGGCCGACCAGTTGCTCCGTAACGCCCAGATCCAGGCGGACCAGCTGCGGACCGACGCCGAGCGGGAGCTCCGCGACGCCCGTGCGCAGACGCAGCGGATCCTCCAGGAGCACGCCGAGCACCAGGCGCGGCTCCAGGCCGAGCTGCACAACGAGGCGGTGCAGCGGCGCCAGCGGCTCGACCAGGAGCTGGCGGAGCGCCGCCAGACCGTCGAGTCCCACGTCAACGAGAACGTCGCCTGGGCCGAGCAGCTCCGGGCCCGGACGGAGTCCCAGGCCCGACGGCTGCTGGAGGAGTCCCGGGCCGAGGCCGAGCAGTCCCTGTCCGCCGCGCGCGCCGAGGCGGGCCGGCTGGCGGAGGAGACCCGCCGGCGGGTCACCTCCGAGGCGGACACCGCCCGGGCCGAGGCCGAGGCGATCCTGCTGCGCGCCCGCAAGGACGCCGAGCGGCTGCTGGACGCCGCCGCCGGCCAGGCCCAGGAGGCCACCAGCCACGCCGAGCAGCTGCGTACGTCGACGTCGGCCGAGACCGAGCAGGCCCGGCAGCAGACCGCCGAGCTGAACCGGGCCGCCGAGCAGCGCATGCAGGAGGCCGAGACCCAGCTGCGCGAGGCCCGGCTGGCGGCCGAGAAGGTCACCGGCGAGGCCAAGGAGGCCGCGGTCAAGCGGCTGGCCGCCGCCGAGTCGCAGAACGAGCAGCGCACCCGGACCGCGAAGTCGGAGATCGCCCGGCTGGTCGGCGAGGCCACCAAGGACGCCGAGACGCTCAAGGCGGAGGCCGAGCAGGCGCTCGCCGACGCCCGCGCCGAGGCGGACCGGCTGAAGTCCGAGGCGTCCGAGAAGGCCCGCACGGCCGCCGCCGAGGACACCGCGGCCCAGCTCGCCAAGGCCGCCAGGAGCGCCGAGGAGGTGCTGACCAAGGCGTCCGAGGACGCCAGGTCCACCACCCGGGCGGCGAGCGAGGAGGCCGACCGGATCCGCCGCGAGGCGGAGGCCGAGGCGGACCGGCTGCGCGGCGAGGCCGCCGAGCAGGCCGACCAGCTCAAGGGCGCGGCCAAGGACGACACCAAGGAGTACCGGGCCAAGACGGTCGAGCTCCAGGAGGAGGCCCGCAGGCTGCGGGGCGAGGCCGAGCAGCTGCGCTCCGAGGCGGTCGCCGAGGGCGAGCGGATCCGCGGCGAGGCCCGCCGCGAGGCGGTCCAGCAGATCGAGGAGGGCGCGAAGACCGCCGAGGAGCTGCTGGCCAAGGCGAAGGCCGACGCGGAGGAACTGCGGTCCACCGCGGGCACCGAGAGCGAGCGGGTCCGCGGCGAGGCGGCCGAGCGGGCCGGCGCGCTGCGCAAGCAGGCAGAGGAGGCCCTGGAGCGGGCCCGCGCCGAGGCCGAGCAGCTGCGTACCGAGTCCGAGGAGCAGGCGTCCTCGACCACCACCGCGGCCGAGCAGGCCGCGGCGGAGCTGCGCGAGGAGACCGACCGCGCGGTCGCGGCCCGGCAGGCGGAGGCGGCCGAGGAGCTGACCCGGCTGCACACCGAGGCCGAGACCCGGGTCGCCGACGCCGAACAGGCGCTGGGCGACGCGCGCGCCGGGGCGGAGAGCCTGCGGCGCGAGACGAACGAGGAGTCCGAGCGGCTGCGCGCGGAGGCCGCCGAGCGGATCCGGGCGCTGCGGGAGCAGGCGGAGACCGAGGCGGAGCGGCTGCGCGACGAGGCCGCGGCGGACGCGTCACAGGCCCGTGCGGAGGGCGAGTCCGTCGCCGTGCGGCTGCGGTCCGAGGCCGCCGCCGAGGCGGAGCGGCTCAAGTCCGAGGCGCAGGAGAGCGCCGACCGGGTGCGGTCCGAGGCCGCCGCCGCCGCGGAGCGGGTCGGCACGGAGGCCGCCGAGGCGCTGGCCGCCGCCCAGGAGGAGGCGAACCGGCGCCGTCGGGAGGCCGAGGAGACCCTCGCCTCGGCACGCGCCGAGGCGAACCAGGAGCGGGAGCGGGCCCGCGAGCAGAGCGAGGAGCTGCTCGCCTCCGCCCGCAAGCGGGTCGAGCAGGCGCAGGCCGAGGCCCAGCGGCTGGTCGAGGAGGCGGACAGCCGGGCGACCGAGCTGGTCTCCGCGGCCGAGCAGACCGCCCAGCAGGTGCGGGATTCGGTCAGCGGGCTGCAGGAGCAGGCCGAGGCGGAGATCGCCGGGCTGCGCTCGACCGCCGAGCACGTCGCGGAGCGGACGAAGTCCGAGGCGCAGGAGGAGGCGGACCGGGTCCGCACCGACGCGCACGCCGAGCGGGAGCGGGCCGGCGAGGACGCGTCCCGGATCCGCCGGGAGGCGCAGGAGGAGTCCGAGGCCGCGAAGGCGATGGCCGAGCGGACCGTCGCGGACGCCATCGCCGAGTCGGAGCGGCTGCGGGCGGACACCGCCGAGTACAGCCAGCGGATGCGCACCGAGGCCTCCGACGCGCTGGCCTCGGCCGAGCAGGACGCCTCACGCAGCCGCGCGGAGGCCCGCGAGGACGCCAACCGGATGCGTTCCGACGCCGCGACCCAGGCCGACCGGCTGGTGGGCGAGGCGACGAGCGAGGCCGAGCGGATCGGTACGGAGTCGACGCAGCGGGCCACCGGGCTGGTGGAAGAGGCGACGCAGCGGGCCACCGGGCTGGTGGAAGAGGCGACGCAGCGGGCCACCGCACTGGTCGACGACGCGACGCAGCAGGCTGCCCGGCTGGCCGACGAGGCCGCGGGCGAGGCCGAGCGGCTCCGGGCGGAGGCGGCGGCCACCGTCGGCTCGGCGCAGGAGCACGCGGCCCGCACCCGCGAGGAGTCCGAACGGCTGCGCGCCGAGGCGGAGTCGGCGGCCGAGCAGATGCGCACGGAGGCCCGCCAGGAGGCGGACCGGTTGCTCGACGAGGCCCGGGAGGCCGCGGCGAAGCGCCGGACCGATGCCGCGGAGCAGGCCGATCAGCTCGTCAACAAGGCCCAGGAGGAGGCGCTGCGCGCCGCCACCGAGGCCGAGAAGCAGGCCGACACGATGGTCGGCGCGGCCCGCAAGGAGGCCGTGCGGATCACCTCGGAGGCGACGGTCGAGGGCAACTCCCTGGTGGAGCGGGCCCGTACGGACGCGGACGAACTGCTGGTCGGCGCGCGCCGGGACGCCACGGCGATCCGGGAGCGGGCCGAGGAGCTGCGGGCCCGGATCGAGGGCGAGATCGAGGAACTGCACGACCGCGCCCGGCGGGAGACGTCCGAGCAGATGAAGACGGCGGGCGAACGCGTCGACAACCTGATGAAGGCGGCGACGGAGCAGCGCGACGAGGCGGCGGCCAAGGCCAAGGAGCTGCTGGCGGACGCCAATTCGGAAGCGAGCAAGGTCCGGATCGCCGCGGTGAAGCGGGCCGAGTCGCTGCTGAAGGAGGCCGAGCAGAAGAAGGCCACGCTGGTCCGCGAGGCCGAGAAGCTGCGCGCCGACGCCGAGGTCGAGGCGAAGCGTACGGTCGACGACGGCAAGCGCGAGCTCGATCTGCTGGTGCGCCGGCGCGAGGACATCAACACCGAGATCTCGCGTGTCCAGGACGTGTTGGAGGCGTTGGAGTCCTTCGAGACGCCCGGCGGCGGCGGCAAGGGCTCGGGCGGTTCCGCCGGCGGCGTCAAGGCAGGCGCCTCGGCAGGCACTCGATCGAGTGGCAAGTCGTCCGAGGGGTAGTCGTCTTGCCATTTCCCATGCTCTGTCAGGAACGTTCAACCCTCCGAGTGGCAAGGGTTGCGGGGCTCAGCCACTCAAAAGGGGTGTCATTCTCCAGATCAAACGGGCATCCGCTCGATGACACGCCGTCCCGGCCCCTAGGATTCCCTCTAACACCTCACCGGTCTCATTCGACAGGAACCCCATGAGCGACCCTTCCTCCCCCTTCGGCTTCGAGCTCGTGCGACGTGGATACGACCGCGGTCAGGTGGATGACCGCATTACCAAGCTCGTCGCCGACCGTGATAGTGCTCTCACCCGCATCACGTCTCTGGAAAAGCGCATCGAGGAGCTCCACCTCGAAACGCAGAACGCCCAGGCCCAGGTGAACGACGCGGAGCCGTCGTACGCCGGACTCGGTGCCCGCGTGGAGAAGATCCTGCGGCTGGCCGAGGAGGAGGCGAAGGACCTGCGCGAGGAGGCCCGTCGCGCCGCCGAGCAGCACCGCGAGCTCGCCGAGTCGGCCGCCCAGCAGGTGCGCAACGACGCCGAGACGTTCGCCGCCGAGCGCAAGGCGAAGGCCGAGGACGAGGGCGTCCGGATCGTCGAGAAGGCCAAGGGTGAGGCCGGCTCGCTGCGTACGGAGGCCCAGAAGGACGCCGCGCAGAAGCGCGAGGAGGCGGATGCCCTCTTCGAGGAGACCCGCGCCAAGGCCGCCCAGGCCGCCGCGGACTTCGAGACCAACCTGGCCAAGCGCCGCGACCAGTCGGAGCGCGACCTCGCGTCCCGTCAGGCCAAGGCCGAGAAGCGTCTCGCCGAGATCGAGCACCGCGCCGAGCAGCTCCGCCTGGAGGCCGAGAAGCTCCGTACGGACGCCGAGCGCCGGGCCCGTCAGACGGTGGAGACCGCGCAGCGCCAGTCCGAGGACATCGTGGCCGACGCGAACGCCAAGGCCGACCGGATCCGCAGCGAATCGGAGCGCGAGCTGGCGGCGCTCACCAACCGCCGCGACTCGATCAACGCCCAGCTGACCAACGTCCGCGAGATGCTGGCCACGCTGACCGGTGCCGCGGTCGCCGCAGCCGGCACCCCCGCCGACGACGAGCCGGTCACCCGTGGTGTTCCGGCTCAGCAGGGCCGCTGACCCCGAGTACGTCAGCTGTACCCCTTGCGCGCCCGGTTCCGCCCTTGTGGTGGCGCCGGGCGCGCGGCCGTTCTAGCGTGAACGCATGATCGAGCTCGATGGCCTCACCAAGCGCTTCGGCAACAAGGTTGCCGTCGACCGGCTCTCCTTCCGGGTCAGACCCGGAATGGTGACGGGTTTTCTGGGGCCCAACGGGGCGGGCAAGTCCACGACGATGCGGATGATGCTCGATCTCGACAACCCGACCAGCGGTTCGGTGCGCATCGACGGCAAGCACTACCGCGAGCTGGAAGAGCCGCTGAAGTACATCGGGGCGCTGCTGGACGCCAAGTCGATGCACGGCGGACGCAGCGCGTACAACAATCTGCTCTGTCTCGCGCAGAGCAACCGCGTCCCGGAGAGCCGGGTCGCCGAGGTGCTGGACACCGTCGGGCTGACCGCGGTGGCGAAGAAGAAGTCCAAGGGCTTCTCGCTCGGCATGGGCCAGCGGCTCGGCATCGCGGCGGCGCTGCTCGGCGACCCGCAGGTGCTGCTCTTCGACGAACCGGTCAACGGCCTGGACCCCGAGGGCATCCACTGGATCCGCAATCTGATGAAGACGCTCGCCTCGGAAGGCCGGACGATCTTCGTCTCCTCGCACCTGATGAGCGAGATGGCCCTCACCGCGGACCACTTGATCGTGATCGGTCAGGGCCGGCTGCTCGCCGACACGTCGATGGCCGATTTCATCCACCAGAACTCCCGCAGCTACGTACGGCTGCGCTCGCCGCAGCAGGAGCGGCTGCGCGACGTGCTGCACGAGGCGGGGCTGATCGTGGTCGAGACCGGGGGCGGCACGCTGGAGATCGACGGCGCGACGACCGAGGCGCTGGGCGAGCTCGCCGCGCAGCACCAGATCGTGCTGCACGAGCTGAGTGCCCAGCGGGCCTCCCTGGAGGAAGCGTTCATGCAGATGACGGCGGACTCCGTGGAGTACCACGCGCACTCGGACCATGCCCCGGCGCCACCGCCGGCGGGTCCGCAGTGGGGCGACCAGTGGAACCAGCAGTCCGGTGGCCCCGCCGCCGGCAGTGGCAAGGGGGTGTGACGACGATGGCATCGGTACCCGCGGTCCTGACCTCCGAGTGGACCAAGATCCGTACGGTCTCCTCGACCGTCTGGACGCTGATCTCCGCGTTCGTCGTCACCGTCGCGATGAGTGCGGCGCTCTGCGCCCTGATGAACTCCCAGTTCGACGACCTCCCGGTGGCGCAGCGGGCCACCTTCGACCCGACCCTGATCAGCTTCTCCGGCATGGTCCTCGGTCAGCTGGCCATGGTCGTCTTCGGCGTGCTGGTGGTCGGTACGGAGTACAGCTCCGGGATGATCCGCACCTCGCTGGCGGCGGTGCCCCAGCGTGGTTCGTTCCTGTTCAGCAAGGTCGCGGTGGCCGGGGTGCTGGCCCTGGTGGTCGGCCTCGCGACCAGCTTCGTCTCGTTCTTCCTCGGGCAGGCCCTGCTCGGCGACCACCACACGGACATCGGCGCGGACAACGTGCTGCGCGCGGTCGTGGGCGGCGGCCTCTACATGGGGCTGATCGGGATCTTCTCGATGGGCGTGGCGACGATGCTGCGCAGCTCCATGCTGTCGCTCGGCATCCTGATGCCGTTCTTCTTCCTGGTCTCCCAGATCCTGTCGGCGGTGCCGGGGGCGAAGAAGGTCGCGCGATACTTCCCGGACCAGGCCGGTTCCAAGATCATGCAGGTGGTCCCCGACGCGATGAACAGCAATCCGGCCCCGTACGGGCCGTGGGGAGGGCTCGGGATCCTGGTCGCCTGGGTGGCTGCCGCGCTGATCGGCGGCTATGTCGTACTGAAGAAACGCGACGCCTGACCGCTCGCCGGGCAGCACCGCGCGCCGTTCCGAGCAGCCCGGAAGCCTCGCCTCCGCTCCGCCCCGAAGCGACGCACGGCACAACGGCTTGGCCGGAACCGTCAATGCCTGGATATCCTCCTAACTCTTACGGGGGCGTGCGGCCACATGGCCTGGGCCCCGACGACAGATGTGAGTCGATGGGGCTGGAGCATGATCGAGGCAGTCGGCCTGACCAAGCGCTACGGCGCGAAGACGGCCGTGCACAACCTTTCCTTCCAGGTGCGGCCGGGTGCCGTCACCGGATTCCTGGGTCCCAACGGGTCGGGCAAGTCCACCACCATGCGCATGATCCTGGGCCTGGACCAGCCGACCTCCGGCCATGTGACGATCGGCGGCCACCCCTTCCGCAGCCTGCCGAACGCACCGCGTCAGGTGGGCGCGCTGCTGGACGCGAAGGCGGTGCACGGCGGGCGCAGCGCCCGTAACCACCTCCTCTCACTGGCCCAGCTCGCCGGCATCCCGGCCGCCCGGGTCGACGAGGTGCTCGGCGTCGTCGGCCTCCAGGACGTCGCTCGCAAGCGGTCCAAGGGCTTCTCGCTCGGCATGGGGCAGCGGCTCGGCATCGCGTCGGCGCTGCTCGGCGACCCGCAGGTGCTGCTCTTCGACGAACCGGTCAACGGCCTGGACCCCGAGGGCATCCTCTGGGTCCGCAATCTGATGAAGATGCTGGCGTCCGAGGGGCGTACGGTCTTCGTCTCCAGCCACCTGATGAGCGAGATGGCGCTCACCGCCGACCACCTGATCGTGATCGGCCGGGGCCAGCTGCTCTCCGACATGAGCGTCAAGGACTTCATCTCGGCCAACTCGGCCGACTTCGCCCGGGTGCGGGTCGCGGACGGTCCCGCGGAGCGGCGCGAGAAGCTGATCGCCTCGCTCACCGAGGCCGGCGGACAGGTCATGTCCGAGCCGGGCGGGGCGCTGCGGATCACCGGGCTGCCGCTGCCGCGGATCAGCGACGTGGCGCACGAGGCGGACGTCCGGCTGTGGGAGCTCTCGCCGCACCAGGCCTCGCTGGAGGAGGCGTACATGCGGATGACCCAGGGCGTCGTGGACTACCGCTCGACGGCGGACCAGAAGGCGGGGCTGCAGCAGCCGTCGCCCGACGCGTACGCGCAGCACGGGTACGCGCAGCAGCCGCCGGAGACGCCTCAGCAGAACTGGTACGCCCCGCCGCCGCCCGGACAGAACCCGTACGCGGGCCCCCCGGCCGAGCCGGCCCCCGCCGCCCCGGACCTGACCAAGCGCGAATCCAGCGAGGACGCCCGATGACAACGCCGCCGACCCCGCAGGCGCCGCAGCAGCAGGCCCCGCAGCAGAGCCCGCCGGCCGCACCGGCCGGTCCGTACACCTCGCCGATCCCGATGCGCCGGGCCACCCTCGGCGACGCGATCGCCTCCGAGTGGACCAAGATCCGCTCGGTGCGCTCCACGATGTGGACGCTCGGCGTGATGATCGTGCTGCTGCTCGGCATCGGGCTGCTCGCCGCGGTCGCCGTCAGGGCCTCCGGGTCCGGTCTCGACTCGACGCCGGTGCTCAGCTTCGGATTCTTCGGGGTGCTGCTGGGCTCGATCTGCGTGATCACGCTCGGTGTGATGACCATCGCGTCGGAGTACGGCACGGGCATGATCCGTACGACGCTGACCGCCTGCCCCAGCCGGGCCCGGGTGCTGAGCGCGAAGGCGATCGTCTTCTTCCTGCTCACCTTCGTGATCACGACCGTGACGACCGCGCTGGTCGCGGTGTTGCAGACGGCGATCATCGGCGGCGCGACGCCCTCCGGCGGCGACTGGCTGCGCGCGACGGTCGGTGTCGGCCTCTACACCGCGGCGCTGGGGCTGCTCTCGCTCGCGGTCGGCGCACTCATCCGGCACTCCGCCGGCGCGATCACGATCATGATCGGTGTGGTGCTGCTGCCGCTGGTACTGGCCATGTTCATGTTCGCGGAGTCGCTCTCCGACCTGCGGATGAAGCTCTTCGAGTACTCGATCCCCAACCAGCTCAGCGCGTTCTACTCCACCTCGGTCGCCGAGTCGGGACCGTCGGGCTGGGACCCGCTGTGGATCATGCTCGGCGTCGCGGCCGTGGCGCTGCTCGGGGCGTTCGCCGCTCTGGACCGCCGGGACGTCTGAGACCTGTCCCGAGAGGCTCAGTAGCGAGGCGCGTTCCTGGACCGCTGCACCTGTGTGGTGCGGCGGTCCTTCGCGTTCCAGCACGCCTTGTGCCAGTGCCTGCGGTCGTCGATGCCGCCGTACTCGGACCAGGCCACCAGGTGCGGGACGCCGGACGGGATCTCCTGGTCGCAGCCGGGGCAGCGGTAGCGCTTGCCCGCCGCGCTCGCGCCGCTGACCGGGCGGACGGACCACTGCTCGCCCTGCCACTCCTCGGCCCGTCCCCCGCCACCGTAACGGCCCCCCGGCTCCGCTGTGCTGTCGTGGGGACTCTCGCCGCCTCGGGGGCGGTTGCGGCGCGGGGACACGTGACACCTCACGGGGCAGGCTGGGCAGTTCCCGTCCAGCGTAGGGCCATTTGGCCGACGCGGGCGTCCGGCGCCGCGCGGGCCGGTGTCCCGGGAGGGATGAGTTACCGGAAAATCGCAACAACCTGCCACTGGACCGTGCCTTTGGCACGTGTCAGACGTTGTTGCTCAATAGGGGAGAGCCGCGTCGGCCGCAAGGAGGCAATTGGCCATGCGTGTGGGAACGTTCGTACTGGCAGCCCAGTTTCCGGGGCAGGGGCCGGGGGAGGCGCTGCACCGCGCGATCCGGTCCACCGAGGTCGCGGAGGAATCCGGCCTCGACTCGGTCTGGCTGGCAGAGCATCATTTCGTGCCGTACGGGGTCTGCCCGTCCGCCGTCACACTGGCCGCGCTGCTGCTCGGCCGCACCCGCAGGATCCGGGTGGGCACGGCGGTGAGCGTGCTGCCGACCCAGCATCCGGTGGCGCTCGGCGAACAGGCCGCGCTGCTCCATCTCACCAGCGGCGGCCGGTTCACGCTCGGCGTCGGCAGGGGCGGCCCATGGGTGGATCTGGAGGTGTTCGGCGGAGGCCTTGAGGCGTACGAGAAGGGCTTCCCGGAATCGCTGGAGCTGCTGCTCGACTGGCTGGCCGAACCACGGGTGGCCGGGCGCGGCGAGCGGTACGGCTTCCGCGAGGTCGCCGTGGTCCCCCGGGCCGACGAACTGCTCGCGCGGGACGGCGGCGAGAGCCCCGGCGGCCCCGAGGTGGTCGTCGCGTGCACCTCCCCGAAGACGGTGAGGCTCGCCGCGGAGAACGGCCTGCCGATGCTGCTCGGGATGCACTGCGGGGACCAGGAGAAGGCCGACATGGTCGCTCTGTGGCGCTCCACCGCACTCGCCGCCGGCCGCTCGCCCGAGAGCGTCCGCGAGGCCGGGCACGTGTCCGCCGGGGTGGCCCAGATCGCCGACCGGCCCGAGGAGGCGACGGAGACGCTCGTCAAGACGATGCCGGGCTGGCTGCGACAGGGGCTGGACGCCCATGTGACGATCGACGGCCGGCACCGGGTGATGCGCGATCCGGTCGCGTACACGGAGCTGCTCTGCGGTATTCATCCGGTGGGCCCGCCCCGGCTCGCCGCCGACCGGCTCGCCGCCACCGCCGAGCGGACGGGCATCACCCGCTTCGCGCTCCTGGTGGAGGGTTCGGGTGACCTGGCGGCCACCGAGGAGAACGTGACGCGGCTGGGCACCGAGGTGCTCCCCCTGCTCACCTGACCGGCAGGAGGAAGGTACGGGGGCTGCCGCTCCGGAACCAATTGCGCCGATCGCGGTCCGGAACGGCAGCAAGCGTTTAGCAGTCCCGTAGTTCGGGCGACTGGTTGAGCAGCTGGCCCCTCACCGAGGTGAAGCGGGCCAGACGCTCGTCGACCGACGGGTCCAGCGGGAACACCGCGACGCGGTGGCAGTTCTGAAATGCCAGACGCACCCCGAAGTGCCGCTGCAGTGCGCCGCGGATCGCATCACTCGCGAGCGCGCGCAGCAGCTGACCACGTGCCTGCTCGTCCGGCGGGGGCGTCTGGTTGTCGGCGAACTGTCCGCCGTCGACCTTCAGCTGAGCCACCAGAGAGCTGATCATCTCCCATGCGTAGGGCAGGGAGGTCCGGACGCAGTCGACGAAGTCGGCTTCGTCGACCTCGCCTCGCTCGGCCTGTTCCAACAGCGCCGGTGAGACGTCGAGCGACATGGGTTCTCCTCTCGCGACCCCGACGCCGGGCCGGGGCCTTACGGGCAGGGAAGGAGGACGGCGACGCAGCGTACACAGACGGCGACCTCCTGCTTCCACGGTAAGGGTGCGGTCCGGGCCGCACCAGGAGATTGGGAACACAACCGGCCAATAACGAAGGGGCGCAAAGAGGGGCAAGCCCCGACTGCGCCCCTTGTGCACGAGCAGGGTGACGGGAGTGGCAGGGGGAGAATCGCGTGGAACACCCCTCGTCGAGTAGCGTTGCCGACCATGCGTCTCGTCATCGCCCGCTGCTCCGTGGACTACGCCGGCCGGCTCACGGCCCACCTGCCCTCCGCTCCCCGTCTGATCCTGGTGAAGGCGGACGGGAGTGTGTCGATCCACGCCGACGACAGGGCGTACAAACCCCTCAACTGGATGTCACCGCCCTGCACGCTGAAGGAGGGCGCCGGCGACACCGCGGATGTCTGGACCGTGGTGAACAAAGCGGGCGAGAAACTGATCATCACGATGGAGGAAATCCTCCACGACTCGTCCCACGAGCTCGGGGTCGACCCGGGTCTCATCAAGGACGGCGTCGAGGCACACCTCCAGGAGCTGCTCGCCGACCGCATCGAGATCCTCGGCGAGGGCTACACCCTGATCCGCCGTGAGTACTTCACCGCCATCGGACCGGTCGACATCCTGTGCCGGGACGCCGACGGCGGGACCGTCGCGGTGGAGCTGAAGCGGCGTGGCGACATCGACGGCGTGGAGCAGCTGACCCGCTATCTGGAACTGCTCAACCGCGATCCGCACCTCGCCCCGGTGAAGGGCGTCTTCGCGGCCCAGGAGATCAAGCCGCAGGCACGGGTGCTGGCGACGGACCGCGGCATCGGCTGTGTCGTTCTCGACTACGACGCGATGCGCGGCATCGAGGACGACAAGCTCCGGCTGTTCTGACCCGCCCGCTCCCCCGCTCCTCACCGGTTCCCGACGCCGGACGTGCGTGTCACGTCCGGCGTTCGTCCGTTCAGGGGCGGCTCAGGCGACGGCCGGGCCGCTGTCCGCGCTCGCCGCCGACGAGGACGAGGACGAGGGTCCGTTCGCCGAGTCGGAGGTGTCGGGCGAGGACGGCTCGGGCTCGGTGGCCGTGTCCGTGGGGCTGGGGGATTCGGTCTCCGTCGGAGTGTCGGTCGGGGACGGGGACTTGGTCGGCCTGGTCGACTTCGTCGGGGTGGGCGACTTCGTCGGCCCGTGCGACGACGGCCTGCCGCTGGACGAGGTGTCCGGCGAGGACGGGGTGTCGCCCGGTCCCGTCGGGTCCGCGGACGGCGTGCCGCTGCCGCTCGGCGTGATCTCGCTGCTCGACGGGCCGGGCGTCGCCGAGCCACTGCCGGATGCCGGGCCGGCCGGTGTCGCACCGTCGGCCGGGCTGTCGGCCGGGGTCTCGTCCTCGCTGTCCTGCGGGCCCTGCGACTGCTCGGTGGTGACGTCCTGGTTGCCCTGGACGTCGTCGTCGCCGGAGGTCAGCCCGAGTGCGACCACCGTGCCGAGGACACCGGTCAGGAGTATGCCCGCGGCCGTCGCGACCAGATTGCGCCGGGCCCCGGCGAGCACCGAGAAGCGCCCGCCCCTGGCGTTCCGGCCGGGCGCCGGGGCGCTCTGCCGCGAGATCACCGCGGTGGCGTCCTGGTACGGCCTCGAAAGAGTCTGCGTCACGGACGGCTGCACGCCGACGATCGGCGTCGTCTGCTCCTCGGCGCGCGGGACGGGCAGTTCGTCCCCGGGCGGGGTGAGGACGACGGGCAGCGGGCCGCCGGCACGGTCCGCGACCAGGGCGAGCGCGCGACGCCCGGCCACCGCACCGGACTTGTCGGCGAGCGCACCGCGCATGCCGATCGAGGTCTCCAGCTCGGCCCTGGCCCGGTCCGGATTGCCGGCCAGGAGCGCGAGCACGCCCAACTCGTGGTGGAAGTAAGCCTCTTCGGCGACCTCACCGGCGATCCTGGCCGCCTCCTGGCCGATCCGCAGCGCCTTCTCCCAGGCCCCCCAGTGCAGGCCCGCCGCGAAGGCCGGGGTGGCGCTGCGGGCCAGCAGCACGGCCACGCTGGTCTGCCCCGCCCCGTCGCCGGGCACCAGCTGTGCCATCGCCGCGACGACGGCGTCGCCCTCGGCCGCCACCCGCTCGGGGGTGACCGAGGGGTGCCCTGCCCACCAGGCGTAGTGCTGGGCGGCGGTGCGGGCCCGCTCGGTGGCGTCCTCGCCGTATCCGGCGGCCTCCAGCTGGGTGACGACTCCGGCGGCGAGCCGGTAGCGGGCACCGGCCGGGGAGAGCAGCCCGCAGCCGGCCAGCTCGCCGAGCGCGGCGTCCGCGTGGGTGTCCCCGATGAGCGCCGGCAGATGGGCCTGGTGCGGCACCTCGCCGCCGAGGGCCACCGCGAAGCGCAGGGTGTCGCGGGCGGCCCCGCTCAGCCGGGAGGCGAGCAGCGGGGCGGGGGCCGCGCCCTCTCCGAGGCTGGGCAGCGGTATGTGGACGCCGTCGACGGCCTGGTCGTGCCCGAACGGGGCGTCCTCGGGCAGGTCGCCGTACTCGCCGTACGCCTCGGGGTCGGTGCGCAGCAGGTCGCGCTGGCGCAGCAGGGCGGCGGCCTGGACGAAGCGCAGCGGCAGCCCCTCGGACTCGAACCAGAGGTCTCCCGCCCAGTTCGCCTCCTCGTCGGTGAGCGGGCGCTCGACGGCCCGCTCCAGCAGCTCGACCGCCGCGCCGCGGCCGAGGCCGGCGAGGAAGACCTCTTCGAGGTGCGAGTCGGTGGTGGGCGCGGCGACATCCGGAACGGTCGCGAACAGGAAGGCGCACTCCGGGGTCGCGTCGAGCAGCTCCTCCAGCGCGGCCCCGCCGAACTCCAGGTCGTCGAGGAGCACGACGGCGCCGATGCTCCGGACCAGGTCGAGCAGCCGGGTGCGGTCGGGGCGGTGCAGCGGTGCGTCGTGGACGGCCTCGAAGAGCCCGTACAGCACCTCGGTGGCGTTGCGCTTGTAGCCGCTGAGCCGTACGACTCCGTCCGGTGCGAGGTCGGCGCAGTCGGCCGCGACGGCGTCGAGCAGTGCCGTACGGCCGGATCCGGCCGGTCCGGTGAGCCGCACCGAGCGGCCCTGGGCCAGCAGGCGCACCAGCCGTTCGCGCTCCTGTGCGCGCTCCAGGAGCGGCAGTTGGGGGGCGGGCGGGCCCGGGGGTACGGGTGGTGCGGTGGCGCGTTCGCGGTCGGCGCGCCCGGTCGCGGTGCGCCGGGCGGGCGGGCCGGGCTGCTCCCCCGGCGGGCACAACTCGACCTCGCTGCCGTCGATCGGGTTGACGGTGAGGAGGTAGTCGCCCGATATGAGCCGGACGACGCGGGCCTGCGGCGTCGGCTGACCGGGCTCCGGGGTCAGCTGGTCGCGGGCCGGCCGTCTGCGGCCCGGCCCCTCACCGAAGCCGCCGTTGTCCCGGCCGTACTCTTCCGGTCCCCGGTGTGTCGGGTCCATCGCCAAAGCCCCCAGACGCGTCGCGCACGATTGCCCCTCCGGCCTCGCACGCCCCGCTGTCGTTTCCGGTCCGGTGTCCGCCCGGTGGGATCGTCAATCGGCGGACGGCCGAACCCTAGACGGTCGCACGGTGTCCCGTCACAGTCGGGGGGTCACGCCGCCCGAAGCGCACGTTCTCGTGCGGATTGTGCGCTTTCGCCCGTGGCATGCGTCCGGGGTGCACGGGCCCGGCCCGATCCGGACGAGAGGCCCCGGGGTCTAGACGCGGGGCAGCGAGTCCGCGGCGATGCCGCCCTCGATGGCCAGGATGCGGTGCAGCCGGGTCGCCACCAGCAGGCGCTGCATCTGCGGCGGCACGCCGCGGAGCACCAGCCGCCGCCCGGCCCGGCCGGCCCGGCGGTGTGCGCCCATGATGACGCCGAGTCCGGTGGCGTCCCAGGAATCCAGCTCGGTCAGGTCGAGCACCAGGTCGCCGACGCCGTCGTCGAGGGCCGAGTGCAGGGCCGTACGGGCGTCCGCCGCGCTTCGGACGTCGAGGCGGCCCCCGACGACCAGCTCGGCGTGGTCGCCCCTGATGTGCATATGCGCTCCCCTGTCATGCTCCGTAGAAAGGTTCGTCTGTCTGTTCTGTCTCTGCCACAACTGACTGCGACAGGGACAGGGAAGTTGCCGTCTGTAAGCGAACCGATACCGAATTCACCCCGTGGAGTGACCGCGGAACTGCGGGGGTCCGCTCGGACCCATTGATTCCGGGAGACTCCCCCCGTGCCTCCGGGCCCGATCGACGGCAGATCAGGCAACCGGAGGACCGAAAACGATCAGTACGTGTAGAAGCCCTGCCCGCTCTTGCGGCCGATGTCACCTGCGTCCACCATCCGGCGCATCAGCTCCGGCGCGGCGAACTTCTCGTCCTGCGACTCGGTGTAGATGTTGCCGGTGGCGTGCAGCAGGATGTCGACGCCGGTCAGGTCCGCGGTGGCGAGCGGCCCCATGGCGTGGCCGAAGCCCAGCTTGCAGGCGATGTCGATGTCCTCGGCGGAGGCGACGCCCGACTCGTACAGCTTGGCGGCCTCGACGACCAGCGCCGAGATCAGCCGGGTGGTGACGAAGCCGGCGACGTCGCGGTTGACGACGATGCAGGTCTTGCCGACGGACTCGGCGAACTCCCGCGCGGTGGCGAGGGTTTCGTCGCTGGTCTTGTAGCCGCGGACGAGTTCGCAGAGCTGCATCATCGGGACCGGCGAGAAGAAGTGCACACCGACGACGCGCTCGGGGCGCTCGGTCACGGCCGCGATCTTGGTGATCGGGATGGCGGAGGTGTTGGAGGCGAGCACCGCGTCGTCCCGGACGATCTTGTCGAGCGCCCGGAAGATCTCGTGCTTGACCTCCAGCTTCTCGAAGACGGCCTCGACGACGACATCCGCGTCGGCGACCGCATCGAGGTCGGTGGTGGTCGTGATGCGGGCGAGCGCGGCCTCGGCGTCGGCCGCGTCCAGCTTGCCCTTGGCGACGAACCTGCCGTACGACGCCTCGATGCCGTCACGGCCACGGGCCAGGGCCTCGTCGGTGACATCACGCAGCACCACGTCCCAGCCCGCCTGGGCGGAGACCTGCGCGATGCCGGACCCCATGAGTCCGGCTCCGATGACGGCGAGCTTCCTGGCCACGTCTGCACCCCTTGGTTTCTGTTCGCCTCTGCAGCTGGTCCCTGCACGGCCCTCAACGGTTTTTCACATGCTCTCCGGCGGAGATTAGTACCCGTGAGGGGCGCTGGGGCCGTGAAGAGATGCGCGTCACGTCTCACATGACGGACATCACACCGGCACCCCTCATTCAGCGGCGCGCCGGGCGTAGTTGAGGACCTTTTCGCCGAGCAGCTCCTCCATGTCGTCGAGCAGGACGAGCGCGTCCCTGGAGACCTCGCCCGCCCTGCGGCCGGCCACCATCTCGCCGCCGATGTACGCAATGAGCGTGCTGTGCACCCAGGCGAGCTGACCGGCCACCAGAACCGGCGTCGGGTCCCCCGGCTCCGCCCCGGACTCCTCCTGGAGCGTCGCCTCCAGATGCCGAAGAACCTCCTGCTGTACGTGCCACAGGCGGGCCTTGAGGCCGTCCGCGCCCTCGATGACCCGCATGAAGCGTTCGTAACCCTCCATCAGGCCGACGGCGGGCGAGACGCCCTCGACCTGGATGCGCAGTTCGCGCAGGACGGCGTCGGCCGCGGACTCGCCCCGGTCCCGGCCCCGGACGTACCGCGAGAGACGGTCGACGATGCCCTGACTGCGGTCGAGGAAGAGGTCCTCCTTGGTCGGGAAGTAGTTGTAGACCGTGTTCACCGAGACGTCGGCGGCGCGGGCGATCTCGGCGATCGTGACCGCGTCGAAGCCCCGCTCCAGGAAGAGACCGGTGGCCACGTCCGAGAGGTGCTGCCTGGTCTGGCGCTTCTTGCGCTCCCTGAGTCCCTCAGCCATGGCCTCATCGTAGGGCTCTCCTGGGGCTCCTCAATATTTGGTGTCATTGCAATTTTTAAGTGACTCTGATTTTGTGGTCGCTATGCCAATCATCAGCACGGCCGGGCTCGCCCGGACCTTCGACACCAAGGCCGGCCCGGTGGAGGCCGTACGTTCCATCGACATGACGGTCGCGGCCGGCGAGATCGTCGGCCTCCTCGGCCCCAACGGGGCGGGCAAGACCACCACCCTGCGCATGCTCACCACGCTGCTCGCCCCCACCGGCGGCGCGGCCACCGTCGCCGGTCACGATCTGCTCGCCGATCCCGTCGGCGTACGGAAGAAGTGCGGGTACGTGGCCCAGTCGGGCGGTGTCGACCCTCAGATCAGCGTCCGGGAGGAGCTGGTCACCCAGGGCCGGCTCTACCGGCTCGGCAAGGCGGCGGCAGCGTCCCGGGCCGCGGAACTCGCCGCCGAACTGGGCCTCTGCGAGCTGCTCGACCGGAAGACGGCGACGCTCTCCGGGGGCCAGCGGCGGCGGCTGGACATCGCGCTGGGGCTCACCCACCGCCCGGCGGTGCTCTTCCTCGACGAGCCGACCACCGGGCTCGACCCGGGCAGCCGCACCGACCTGTGGGAACTGGTGCGCCGGCTGCGGGACACGTACGGCACGTCCGTCGTGCTCACCACCCACTACCTCGACGAGGCCGACGCGCTCGCGGACCGGCTCGTCGTGGTCGACGGCGGTCTGGTCGTGGCCGAGGGCACACCGGCCGCGCTGAAGTCCCGGTACGCGGGCTCGCCCGCCGCCTCCCTCCAGGAGGCGTTCCTCGCGATCACCGGCCGCTCCCCCGCGCCGGTCGACGCCGCACCCGTCGCCGTCTAGAGGACGCGCGGCCCGGTCTCCGAACCGCCGGGCCGCGAACCGCCGGGCCGCGAATCACCGCACCGCCGAACCGCTGAAGGAATCCGATGCTTCTCCACGACACCGCGCTCGTCTTCGGGCGGTACGCCCGGCAGACCCTGCGCTCGAAGTTCCAGATCCTCTTCGGCATCCTGATGCCGCTGCTCTACCTGCTCTTCTTCGGTCCGCTGCTCACCGGGCTGCCGCTCGGTTCGGCCGGTGACTCCTGGCAGGTCCTGGTCCCCGGGCTGCTGCTCCAGCTCGGCCTCTTCGGCGCCTCGTTCGCCGGGTTCGCCATCATCATCGACAAGTCGACCGGGGTCGTGGAGCGGATGCGGGTGACCCCGGTCAGCCGGCTGGCACTGCTCCTGGGCCGGGTCCTGCGCGATGCGCTGCTCTTCATGTTCCAGGCGGCGCTGCTGGTGCTCACCGCCCTGGTCATGGGGCTGCGCGCCCCCCTGCCCGGGGTGCTGATCGGCTTCGCCTTCGTCGGACTGCTGACCGTCTCGCTGGCCTCGCTCTCGTACGCCCTGGCCATGAAGGTCGGCACCCCGCAGGAGTTCGGCCCGGTGATCAACTCGCTCACCATGCCGTCCATGCTGCTGTCCGGCCTGATGCTCCCGATGACGCTGGGCCCCGGCTGGCTGGACGTGCTCTCGCACCTCACGCCGTTCCGCTACCTCGTGGACGCGGTGCGGGACGCGTACGTGGGGTCGTACGCCACCGCGCACATGCTGTACGGGGTGCTGGTCTCGCTCGGCTTCGCGGCGGTATCCGTGACAGTCGGCACACGCGTCTTCCGGAGAGCGGGCGTCTGACTAGGCTGGCCGCATGGTCAATCTGACACGCATCTACACGCGCACCGGCGACCAGGGCACCACCGCCCTCGGCGACATGAGCCGGACCGCCAAGACCGATCTGCGGATCTCCGCCTACGCCGACGCCAACGAGGCCAATGCCGTCATCGGAACCGCGATCGCGCTCGGGCAGCTCCCCGAGGACGTCGTGAAGGTCCTCGTCCGTGTGCAGAACGACCTGTTCGACGTGGGCGCGGACCTGTCGACCCCGGTGGTCGAGGAGCCGAAGTACCCGCCGCTGCGGGTGGAGCAGAGCTACGTCGACAAGCTGGAGGCGGACTGCGACCACTTCCTGGAGCAGCTGGAGAAGCTGCGCAGCTTCATCCTGCCGGGCGGCACGCCCGGTGCGGCGCTGCTGCACCAGGCGTGCACGGTGGTCCGGCGCGCGGAGCGGTCCACCTGGGCGGCGCTGGAGGTGCACGGCGAGGTGATGAACGCGCTGACCGCGACGTACCTCAACCGGCTCTCCGACCTGCTGTTCATCCTCGCGCGGACCGCGAACAAGGAGGTCGGCGACGTGCTGTGGGTGCCGGGCGGCGAGCGGTAGCCGTCCGGGCCCGCGGACCGGGACGGGCCGGGGTCAGCTCGACGGCCCCGGCCCCGTCTTCGACTCCGCCCTCGGCTCCGCCTTCGGTTCTGTCTCCGGCTCCGTCTCCGGCCCCGTCTTCGGGAACAGCGTGTAGCTCCCCGCGATGATCACGTTGAGCCCGACCACGAACAGCATCTTCTGCTGCCAGGCCTGCAACGACGACACGTCGCCGTCCCCGCCGACGTACCAGACGGCCGCCTGGAGCAGCGCCAGGGCCGTCACCGCCGCGACCGTCCAGCGCGCCGCGACCTTCCACTCGTGCACCGCGCGCGCCATGCCGTACTTCGGCGGCTTCACCGGCGGCGGCCCGCCCGCGAAGCGGTGCGCCACCTGGGCGTCGGCCCAGCGGATCGTGGAGTGGCCGAGCCCCACCGTGAAGCCGATGTAGACCGCGGCCAGCCCGTGCTTCCAGTCGGGCTGCGCCCCGTTCTTCAGGTCGATGGCGGTCACCACCAGCAGTACGACCTCCAGCAGCGGCTCGCACAGCAGCACGGCCGCGCCCAGCCTCGGCTTCTTCGCCCAGTACCGCAGGGCGAGCCCCGCGGCCAGCAGCACCCAGAAGGCGACTTCGCAGAGCACGATCAGCGTGACGATCACGGCACTTCTCCTTCCCGTTCCCCTCCAGCCTCCCGGCCCCGGCGCCCCGGTTCGTCGTCTGCGATGACGAACCGCGACTGCATCCTTCGATGTACTCGCGCCTCGCCCCTGGTACGGACGTCCGGGCGCGGGCCGCCGTGTTGGATGGGAGGGTGCTCTCCCTTCCCCGGCCGCACCGCCACGACGTGCTCCTGGCGGTCATCGGCCTCCTCGGCGGACTCGTCCTGTGGGCGCTCGGCCTGAGCCTCCAGGGCCACCGGGCCTTCGCCGCCCCGTGGGTGTCCCTGCTGCCGCTCGCCGTCATGTCGGCGCTCGAACTGCTGCGCCGGACCGCCCCGCAGACGGCCCTGGTCATCGGCACGCTCGCACTGGTCGCGGACCAGTTCACGGTCGGGAACCTGGCGACGGTCCTGATGTTCACGGACCTCATGTACGCGGCCGTGCTGTACGGGACGCCGTCCGCCGCCCGCCGCATCCCGGTGACCACGTTCCTGATCACGATCGCGATCACCGTCGGGTTCCTGGCCTGGTTCCGCGACGCCCAGGCACTGCTCATCGGCGTCGTCACCGCGATGGTGTCGTTCCTGCCCGCCCTCACCGGCGTCAGCGTCCGCAACCACCGCGACGCCGCCGAGACGGCCCGGCTGCACGCCGAACAGACCGCGCTGCTCGCCGAGATGGACCGGGCCCAGGCGGTGACCGCCGAGCGCACCCGGATGGCCCGCGAACTCCACGACATGGTGGCCAACCACCTCTCCGCGATCGCCATCCACTCCACCGCCGCGCTCTCCATCGACGACCCGGCCACCTCCCGCGACGCCCTGGGGGTGATCCGGGAGAACAGCGTCGACGGGCTCGCCGAGATGCGCCGGCTGATCGGGCTGCTGCGCACCGGGGGCAATGCGCTGGAACCGGCGGCCTCCCCCACTCTCGCCTCGCTGGACGCGCTGATCGAGCAGACCCGTACGAACGCCGCGTCCAGCGGGCTGACCTGCACGTTCGAGGACACCCGGACCGAGGCCGGCCCACTGCCCACGCCGGTCGAGCTGGCCGCGTACCGCATCGTCCAGGAATCCCTGACGAACGCGCTCAAGCATGCCGCGCCCGGCCCGGTCACGGTGCGGATCGGGCAGGTCGGGCAGCTGCTCACGGTGGAGGTCAGCAGTGTGTTCGGGGACCGCCCGGGGCCACGCGCACCCGGCTCCGGGGCCGGTCTGGTGGGGATGCGGGAGCGGGTGGCGTTGCTGGGCGGCACGATCGAGGCCGCCCCCTCGGCCACCGGCGGCGGTACGAGGATCTGGCGGGTACGGGCCGAACTGCCCGTGGAGGAAGGGGCGTCGAGGACATGAGGATCCGGGTTGTGGTCGCCGAGGACCAGTCGGCCGTACGGGCGGGGCTGGTGCTCATTCTGCGCAGCGCCCCCGACATCGAGGTGGTGGGCGAGGCCGGGGACGGCGAGGAGGCGGTGCGGCTGGCCCGCGAGCTGCGGCCGGACCTGGTGCTGATGGACATTCAGATGCCGCGGCTGGACGGGGTGTCGGCGACCGGGCAGGTGGTGGCCGAACGGCTCGCGGACGTACTGGTGCTGACCACGTTCGACCTGGACGAGTACGTCTTCGGGGCGCTGCGGGCGGGGGCCGCCGGCTTCCTGCTGAAGAACACCGACGCCCGCGATCTGCTGGACGCCGTAAGGACGGTGGCGCGCGGCGAGGGACTGATCGCCCCGGCCGTGACGCGCCGGCTGATCGCCGAGTTCGCCGGGTCCTCTCCCGTACGGGTGGTGAACGAGCCCGACCCCTCGGTGCTCGACGCGCTCACCCGGCGGGAGCGGGAGGTTCTGGGCTGCCTCGGCGAGGGGCTGTCCAATGCCGAGATCGCGGTCCGGCTCTCCGTGGCGGAGGCGACGGTGAAGACCCATGTGAGCAGGCTGCTGGGCAAGCTGGAGCTGCGCAGCCGGGTCCAGGCGGCCGTGCTGGCACAGGAGTTGGGTATCCGGTGACCCACCGGTAGGGCATGTTCCATGGTCTGGACCTCTTGACGATTGGTCCAGACCTTCCTAATCTCACCGAGCACACTGCGGTGAGCACGCCATGACAAGGCGCGCTCAGGGCGGCGCAGGGTTTGCAGTCGACGGACCACCCCCGTTTGTCCGGACCTCACCCGAGGAGCACCGTTGAGCACTGAAACCCCCCTACGCCGGACCCGATTCAGATTCGGGACCGGCAGAGCCACCAGATCAAGAGCGGTAGCGGGCCTCTCCGCGCTGCTGCTCCCGCTCGCCGCGATGGTCGGCCTGGCCTCCCCCGCCGAGGCCGCCACCTCGGCGACCGCCTCCTTCGTCAAGAAGTCCGACTGGGGCAGCGGCTTCGAGGGCCAGTGGACGGTGAAGAACACCGGCACCACCGCCCTGTCCTCCTGGAACATCGAGTGGGACTTCCCCTCCGGCACCGCGGTCGGCTCCGCCTGGGACGCCACCGTCACCAGCTCCGGAACCCACTGGACCGCCAAGAACCTCGGCTGGAACGGTTCGGTCGCCCCCGGCGCCTCCGTCAGCTTCGGCTTCAACGGCACCGGCCCCGGCGCCCCCACCGGCTGCAAGCTGAACGGCGCCTCCTGCGACGGCGGCAGCGTCCCCGGCGACAACGCCCCCTCGGCACCGGGCACCCCCACCGCGAGCTCCGTCACCGACACCTCGGCCAAGCTGAGCTGGACCGCCGCGACCGACGACAACGGCGTCAAGAACTACGACGTGCTGCGGGACGGCACGGTCGTCTCGACCGTCACCGGCACGACGTACACGGACTCCGGCCTCAAGGCCGGCACCGACTACTCGTACACCGTGCAGGCCCGTGACACCGCCGGCCAGACCGGCCCGGTCAGCGGCGCCGTCAAGGTCCGCACCACCGGCGGGGGCGGCAACCCCGACCCCGGCACCGGCGGCAAGGTCAACCTCGGTTACTTCACCGACTGGGGCGTCTACGGCCGGAACTACCACGTCAAGAACCTGGACACCTCGGGTTCCGCCGCGAAGATCACGCACATCAACTACGCCTTCGGCAACGTCCAGGGCGGCAAGTGCACCATCGGTGACTCCTACGCCGACTACGACATGGCGTACACCGCCGACAAGTCCGTCGACGGCGTGGCCGACACCTGGGACCAGCCGCTGCGCGGCAGCTTCAACCAGCTGCGCAAGCTCAAGGCGAAGTACCCGAACATCAAGGTGCTGTGGTCGTTCGGCGGCTGGACCTGGTCCGGTGGCTTCGGTGAGGCCGCGAAGAACCCGGCCGCGTTCGCCGACTCCTGCTACAACCTGGTGGAGGACCCCCGCTGGGCCGATGTCTTCGACGGCATCGACATCGACTGGGAGTACCCCAACGCCTGCGGCCTGACCTGTGACACCAGCGGCCCGGCCGCGCTGAAGGGCCTCACCTCGGCGCTGCGCTCGAAGTTCGGCAGCAACAACCTGGTCACCGCCGCCATCACCGCCGACGGCTCCGACGGCGGCAAGATCGACGCCGCCGACTACGCCGGCGCCGCCCAGTCCCTGGACTGGTACAACGTGATGACGTACGACTTCTTCGGCGCCTGGGACGCGAAGGGCCCGACCGCCCCGCACTCCCCGCTCACCTCGTACGACGGCATCCCGAAGGCCGGCTTCAACTCCGCCGACGCCATCGCCAAGCTGAAGGCCCAGGGCGTCCCCGCGTCCAAGATGCTGCTCGGCATCGGCTTCTACGGCCGCGGCTGGACCGGCGTCACCCAGGCCACCCCCGGCGGCACCGCCACCGGAGCCGCCCCCGGCACCTACGAGGCCGGCATCGAGGACTACAAGGTCCTCAAGAACAGCTGCCCCGCCACCGGCACCGTCGCCGGCACCGCGTACGCCCACTGCGGCACCAACTGGTGGAGCTACGACACCCCCGCCACCATCGCGTCCAAGATGACCTGGGCCAAGGGTCAGGGCCTGGGAGGCGCGTTCTTCTGGGAGTTCAGCGGCGACACCGCCAACGGTGAGCTCGTCGGAGCCATCAACAGCGGTCTGAAGTAACCCCCACGGTCTGAAGCAGGCCGCCCGGTCCGAAGCCCCCCACCGGCACCGTGCGGCACCCCGGAAAGCAACCGGGGAGACGGGTCCGCCCCCCGTCTCCCCGGTTTTCCCGCGTCCAAGGACTGTCCCGCAATTCCTGGTGGAACAGCGCGCGGCGACGGATGCGGCGCATCGCAGGGCGCAGGGACGCCCGCACACTGGATGTACTCGGGCGTTCCGGCAACGCGGCGAGGTGCCGTGGCTGTCGTCGTGCGCCCGCCAGGAATTGCGGGACAGCCCTCAGGCCACGTTGACCCGCTGACCGGGCGGAGCCGCCTCTTCTAGGCCACGTTGACCCGCTGGCCGGGCGGAGCCGCCTCCAGCCAGGCGAGGAATCCGGTCAGCGCGTCGTCGCTCATGGCCAGCTCCAGGCGGGTCTCCCCGTGAAGGCAGCCGAGCACCACGGCGTCGGAGAGCAGCGCGAGCTCCTCCTCGCCCTCGGGCAGCCGCCGGGCGACCACCTCGATCGCAGAACGCTCCAGGACCCTGCGGGGTCGAGGAGCGTAGGAGAAGACGCGGAACCAGTTGATCCGGTCCTCGCTGTACCGGGCCACCCCGTACACCCAGCCCTTGCCCGAGAGATCGGGTTCCTCGGACACGTTCCAGCGCAGGCTGCAGTCGAAGGTCCCGCCGGAGCGCTGAATCAGCCGCCGGCGCAGACCGAAGACGAAGAGTCCAATCAGGACCAGTGCGACGATCAGCCCGCCCACCCACAGCGCGAGGAACATCTCCACCGACCTCCTCGCGTCGTCGAGTAACGGATACCGCCAGAACTACAACCGCACCTGCATCGCCTCAGCCGCGACACGGTCTGGAGGGGTCTCCAGCTCGGGCCGCGGCTGAGGGTAAAGCTACGTGGTCGCGGGGCGCTAGCGCACCGCCACCGCACGCAGTCGCACTTCGGCGCGCCGCTCGGAGGCGGCGTCCGTGTCCGACTTCGCGCGCTCCAGCGCACGCTCGGCGCGCTGGACATCGATCTCGTCCGCCAGCTCCGCGATCTCGGCGAGCAGCGAGAGCTTGTCGTCCGCGAACGAGATGAAACCGCCGTGCACAGCGGCGACCACGGTCCGGCCGTCACTCGTACGGATCGTCACCGGGCCCGATTCCAGCACACCCAGAAGCGGCTGGTGACCGGGCATGACGCCGATGTCGCCGGACGTGGTGCGCGCGACGACCAGGGTGGCCTCGCCGGACCAGACACTGCGGTCCGCGGCGACCAGCTCGACGTGCAGCTCAGCAGCCAAGGGTGGCTCCTCGGGTCACCACCCGGCCGTTCGAGCCGGGTGTTGGGTCAATTCTACGGGGCGTGGTGAGGGGGGCGGGACACACCCACCCCCCTCGGTGAGCCAGGGGCTCAGGAGACGCCGAGCTCCTTGGCGTTGGCCTTCAGGTCCTCGATGCCACCGCACATGAAGAACGCCTGCTCGGGGAAGTGGTCGTACTCACCGTCACAGATCGCGTTGAACGCGGCGATCGACTCGTCGAGCGGCACGTCCGAACCGTCCACGCCGGTGAACTGCTTGGCGACGTGGGTGTTCTGCGACAGGAAGCGCTCGACACGACGGGCACGGTGGACAACGAGCTTGTCCTCCTCGCCCAGCTCGTCGATACCGAGGATCGCGATGATGTCCTGGAGGTCCTTGTACTTCTGGAGGATCCCCTTGACACGCATGGCCGCCGCGTAGTGGTCCTCCGCGATGTAGCGGGGGTCCAGGATGCGGGACGTGGAGTCCAGCGGGTCCACGGCCGGGTAGATGCCCTTCTCGGAGATCGGACGGGAGAGAACCGTCGTCGCGTCGAGGTGGGCGAACGTGGTGGCCGGGGCCGGGTCGGTCAGGTCGTCCGCGGGGACGTAGATCGCCTGCATCGAGGTGATCGAGTGACCACGGGTCGACGTGATGCGCTCCTGCAGCAGACCCATCTCGTCGGCCAGGTTCGGCTGGTAACCCACCGCGGACGGCATGCGGCCGAGCAGGGTGGACACCTCGGAGCCGGCCTGGGTGTACCGGAAGATGTTGTCGATGAAGAAGAGCACGTCCTGCTTCTGAACATCGCGGAAGTACTCCGCCATGGTCAGACCGGCCAGCGCGACGCGCAGACGCGTGCCCGGCGGCTCGTCCATCTGACCGAAGACGAGGGCCGTCTTGTCGATGACGCCCGAGTCGGCCATTTCCTCGATGAGGTCGTTGCCCTCACGGGTGCGCTCACCGACACCGGCGAACACCGACACACCGTCGTGGTTGTTGGCCACGCGGTAGATCATTTCCTGGATCAGAACGGTCTTGCCGACACCGGCACCACCGAACAGACCGATCTTTCCACCCTTGACGTACGGGGTGAGCAGGTCGATGACCTTGACGCCGGTCTCGAACATCTCGGTCTTGGACTCGAGCTGGTCGAAGTTGGGCGCCTTGCGGTGGATCGGCCAGCGCTCGGTGACCTCGGCGTTCGCCTCGGGCTTGTTCAGGATCTCGCCGAGGGTGTTGAACACCTTGCCCTTGGTGATGTCACCGACGGGGACCGTGATGCCGGTGCCCGTGTCGGTCACCGCGGCCTGGCGGACCAGACCGTCGGTGGGCTGCATCGAGATCGCGCGGACCACGCCGTCGCCGAGGTGCTGGGCGACTTCGAGGGTCAGCGTCTTGAGCTTGCCGTTCTCGGCCGGGTCGGCCACCTCTACGGTCAGCGCGTTGTAGATCTCCGGCATCGCGTCGACGGGGAACTCCACGTCGACGACCGGGCCGATGACCCGGGCGACGCGGCCCGTGGCAACGGCCGTCTCAACTGTGGTCGTCATTACTTGTCACTCCCCGCGGTCGCGTCGGCCAGCGCACTGGCACCACCGACGATCTCGCTGATTTCCTGGGTGATTTCGGCCTGGCGGGCCGCGTTGGCAAGCCGGGAGAGCGTCTTGATGAGCTCACCGGCGTTGTCGGTGGCCGACTTCATCGCGCGGCGGCGGGCAGCGTGCTCGGAAGCAGCGGCCTGCAGCAGCGCGTTGTAGATCCGGCTCTCGACGTACCGCGGAAGCAGGGCGTCGAGGACGTCCTCCGCCGACGGCTCGAAGTCGAACAGCGGCAGGATCTCGCCCTTGCCGTCCTCGTCCTTCGTGGCATCGAGACTGAGCGGCAGCATCCGGTCGTCGACCGGGTTCTGCGTCATCATCGACACGAACTCCGTGAAGACGATGTGCAGCTCGTCCACGCCGCCCTCGGCGGTCTCCTGGGTGACCGCCTCGATCAGCGGAGCCGCAGCCCGCTTCGCATCCGCGTACGTCGGGCTGTCGGTGAAGCCGGTCCACGAGTCCGCGAGCTTGCGCTCACGGAAGCCGTAGTAGGCGACACCCTTGCGGCCGATCACATAGGTGACGACCTCCTTGCCCTCGCCCCGGAGCCGCTCGGTCAGTCGCTCCGCGGCCTTGATGGCGTTGGAGGAGTAACCGCCGGCCAGGCCGCGGTCGCTCGTGATGAGCAGGATCGCGGCCCGTGCCGGAGTCTCGGTCTCGGTGGTCAGCGGGTGCTTGGTGGTGGAGCCGGTCGCCACCGCGGTCACCGCACGGGTGAGCTCGGTCGCGTACGGCGTCGATGCCGCCACCTGGCGCTGCGCCTTGACGATGCGCGAGGCGGCGATCATCTCCATCGCCTTGGTGATCTTCTTCGTGGCGGTGACGGAGCGGATGCGGCGCTTGTAAACGCGAAGCTGAGCGCCCATCGATCAGCCCTCGCCCAGGAGCTTGCCGTCCGAGGTCTCGAACTGCTGCTTGAAGGCGGCGACCGCGTCGGCGACCGACTGCAGCGTGTCGTCGGACATCTTGGCGCCCTCGGCGATGCTGGTCAGGAGGTCCTTGCGCTCACGGCGCAGGTACTCCAGCAGCTCGCTCTCGAAGCGACGGATGTCCTCGACCGGGACGTCGTCCATCTTGCCGGTGGTGCCGGCCCAGATGGAGACGACCTGCTCCTCGACGGGGTACGGGGAGTACTGCGGCTGCTTCAGCAGCTCGACCATGCGCTTACCGCGCTCCAGCGACGCCTTCGAGGCCGCGTCCAGGTCGGAACCGAAGGCGGCGAACGCCTCCAGCTCGCGGTACTGGGCGAGGTCGACACGGAGACGGCCGGAGACCTGGCGCATCGCCTTGTGCTGGGCGGAACCACCGACACGCGAGACCGAGATACCGACGTTCAGGGCCGGACGCTGGCCGGCGTTGAACAGGTCGGACTCCAGGAAGCACTGGCCGTCGGTGATGGAGATGACGTTGGTCGGGATGAACGCCGACACGTCGTTCGCCTTGGTCTCGACGATCGGGAGGCCCGTCATCGAACCGGCGCCCATCTCGTCGGAGAGCTTCGCGCAGCGCTCCAGCAGACGCGAGTGGAGGTAGAAGACGTCGCCCGGGTAGGCCTCACGGCCCGGCGGACGGCGCAGCAGAAGCGACACGGCGCGGTAGGCGTCGGCCTGCTTCGAGAGGTCGTCGAAAATGATCAGGACGTGCTTGCCCTGGTACATCCAGTGCTGGCCGATGGCCGAACCGGTGTACGGCGCCAGGTACTTGAAGCCGGCCGGGTCGGACGCCGGGGCGGCGACGATGGTCGTGTACTCCAGCGCGCCGGCCTCTTCGAGGGCACCGCGCACGGAGGCGATGGTGGAGCCCTTCTGACCGATGGCGACGTAGATGCAGCGCACCTGCTTGTTCACGTCGCCCGAGCGCCAGTTGTCGCGCTGGTTGATGATGGTGTCGACGGCCAGAGCGGTCTTACCCGTCTGACGGTCACCAATGATCAGCTGACGCTGGCCGCGGCCGATCGGCACCATGGCGTCGACGGCCTTGTAGCCGGTCTGCATCGGTTCGTGCACCGACTTACGGACCATGACGCCAGGGGCCTGCAGCTCTAGGGCGCGGCGGCTGTCGGTCGCGATCTCGCCGAGACCGTCGATCGGGTTGCCGAGCGGGTCGACGACGCGGCCGAGGTAGCCCTCGCCGACGCCGACGGAGAGCACCTCACCGGTGCGCTGCACCGGCTGGCCCTCTTCGATGCCGCTGAACTCGCCGAGGACGATGGCACCGATCTCGCGCTCCTCAAGGTTGAGGGCGAGACCGAGGGTGCCGTCCTCGAACTTCAGCAGCTCGTTCGCCATGGCCGAGGGAAGACCCTCGACCTTCGCGATGCCGTCGCCGGCAACGCTGACCGTACCGACCTCCTCGCGCGAGGCCGCGTCCGGCTTGTACGACTGGACAAAGTTCTCCAGCGCGTCCCGGATCTCCTCCGGCCGGATCGTGAGCTCCGCCATCTGGGTTCCCTGCTCTCCTTGTTGGGCCCGAAGTTTCTTAAGGGGGTCTGGGGGCCGACCCCCAGGAATCTTCTGCAATTTCTGCACGGCCCAACCGGGCCGCTGGTCTTGCTCTGTTCTGTTGCTGCGCTGCGTCGGTCAGCCGGCCATGCGCCGGGTCGCCTCTTCGAGGCGCTCCGAGATGGTGCCGTTGATGACCTCGTCACCGACCCGCACCGCGATCCCGCCGAGGACCGTGGGGTCCACGTCGAGGTTCAGGTGCATCGGGCGGCCGTAGATCTTCGCCAGCGCGGCGCCGAGGCGCTGCTTCTGCCGATCGCTCAACGGCACGGCCGAGGTGACCACGGCGACCATGCGCTCCCGGCGGTCCGCGGCCAGCTTGGAGAGGGACTCCAGTCCCTCTTCCAGGCTACGTCCACGCGGCTGGGTGACAAGCCGCGTGACGAGGCGCTCGGTGGCGGGCCGTGCCTTGCCGCCGAGCAGGCTGCGCAGCAGCTGCCCCTTGGCGGCGGTGGACGCGGACCGGTTGGTGAGCGCGGCGCGCAGCTCCTTGTCGGAGGCGACGATCCGGCCGAACCGGAACAGCTCGTCCTCGACGTCGTCGAGGTCTCCGCCGCGCTGGGCGGCGGTGAGGTCTGCGATGTTCGCCAGTTCCTCGACCGAGTCGACCAGGTCGCGCGACTGCGACCAGCGGGAGCGGACCATGCCGGAGATCAGGTCGACGGTCTCGCCGCCCACCTGACCGCGCAGCAGTCGTCCGGCCAGCTCCGCCCGGGCCTCGCCGGCCTGCGACGGGTCGGTCAGGACCCGCCGCAGTGAGACCTCGCGCTGGAGCAGCGCCGTCACGGCGGCCAGCTCCTCGGCGAGCTTCGCCGCGTCGACCGACGTGTTGTCGGTCAGCGCGTCGAGCGACTCACGTGCGGCAGCCAGTGCCTCGCGGCTCGCGCCGTTCATCGGACAGCCTCGGCCTTCGCCTCGAGCTCGTCGAGGAAACGGTCGACGGTGCCGCTCTGCCGGGCGTGGTCCTCAAGGGACTCGCCGACGAGCTTGCCGGCCAGGTCGGTGGCGAGCTTGCCCACGTCCTGACGCAGCGCGGAGGCCGCGGCCTTGCGGTCGGCCTCGATCTGGGCGTGGCCGGCAGCGATGATCTCTTCGCGCTGCCGCTGGCCTTCCGCCCGCATCTCCTGCAGGATCACAGCGCCCTGCTCCTGCGCCTCCTGGCGCAGGCGCGCGGCCTCGTGACGGGCCTCGGCGAGCTGAGCCTTGTACTGCTCAAGAACGCTCTGGGCCTCGGTCTGGGCCGCATCGGCCTTTTCGATACCGCCTTCGATGGCCTCACGACGCTCTTCCAGAACCTTGTTGATGTTCGGGAGGAGCTTCTTGGCGAGGAAACCGAAGACGATGACGAAGGCGATCAGACCGATGACGAGCTCAGGGATCGGCGGAATGAGGGGGTTCTCCACCTCGGCTCCGGCCGCGAGCTGAACCAGGGGGTTCACATCAGTGCCTTTCGTCGGAACGGACTAGTCGCGGTTCGTCAGCTGTAGACGAACGGCATGACCAGACCGATGAGGGCGAGCGCCTCACAGAAGGCGAAGCCGAGAATCTGGTTGGCGCGGATCAGGCCGGCAGCCTCGGGCTGACGGGCGAGAGCCTGGGTGCCGTTACCGAAGATGATGCCGACGCCGACGCCGGGGCCGATGGCGGCCAGGCCGTAACCGACAGAGCTGAGGGAACCGGTGACGGCGGCAAGGGTCTGGGACATGCCAGTTCTTCCTTCTCTTTCACGGACCGGTGGGGGTTGGCCACCGGACGACTGGGGGGTGGGGAGGCGCGATCAGTGGTGTTCGGCGACAGCGCCCTGGATGAAGCTGCACGCCAGGAGCACGAAGACGTACGCCTGAACAGCCTGGATGAAGAGCTCGAAGGCCGTCATCACGATGACCATCACGAACGAGACGCCCGCGTAGGCGATACCGATGCCGTTGAGCAGGTACCAGCTGGCGATGGTGAAGAGCAGCAGCAGCGTGTGACCGGCGAACATGTTCGCGAAGAGTCGGACCGCGTGCGTGAAGGGCCGGACCACGACGTTCGAGAAGAACTCGATGACCATGACCATCGGGAGCACCGGGCCGAGCGACTTGTCGTAGCCCGTCAGGTTCTTGAAGCCGCCGACGAAACCGTGGCGCTTGAAGGTGATGCTCATCCAGAGGACGTAGACGATCAGTGCCAGCCCGGCCGGGTAGGCGATGACCGACGTCACCGGGAACTGGGCGAGCGGGATGATCGACCAGAGGTTCATCATCCACACGAAGAAGAAGATCGACACCATCAGCGGGACGTACTTCTCGCCCTCGCGCTTGCCGAGCGTCTCGTAGACGATCCCGCGGCGGACGAAGTCGTAGCCGGCCTCGGCGACCATCTGCAGCTTGCCCGGAACGACCTTCGGCTTACGGAAGGCGGCCCAGAAGAAGCCGACGATGATGACCGTACCGAGGAGCGCCAGCAGCATCGTCTTGTTGAAGTAGACGTTGCTGTCCGCGTCACCGAAGATCGGCTCGAACAGGAAAGAGTGCAAGCCAGGACCCGGGAAACCACAACCGGAGAAGATGTGGCAATCGGTCTCGAAGGCGAGCACCTGTGTCGGGTCAGCACTCACCGCGGGCTCCTTCAGCGTGGCGCATAGGTACGGCAACCTCGTTGTGTCGGCGCGGCGCGCAGCCGCGGTTCGGCACTGGACTGGTGTTACGGATGTGTGAGCGGCAGTCAGGCATTGAGCCTCGCGATCGAGCAGGCGTCAGCTCACATGCCCGCGCCCGCAGTGCCGCAGTTGGAACCGGACGATAGCAGGGTCTTGAACCTGCATTTATCCCGCCCCTACCCTTCACGACTTCGAGCCCGTGTTCTTGGGCTTTTCCGCCTTGTCGGACTCGGGTTCGACGTAAAGGATCTTGGCCTTCATGTGTGCACGGGTCTGTGCGCCGATCCACACGAGGGTCATCGCGACCAAGGTGATCGCGAACGCCTTCGGGTTGAACATCGTCGTGTTCTTGAAGGCGGCAACAAAGATGAACAACAGGAGAAGCTGAGCCGTATACAGCATCAGCCCCATCGCCTGGAACAGGTGGGGCAGGGACCGCGCGGTCCGTTGCAGGACAAGCAGTCCGATCCCCATGAAGAGGATGACCACGACCGTCGCAACGCCCGCGCCAAGGGCTCCCTTGCCGCCCGCGACACCAGCACTGACCGCGACGGCGACAACGCCGGCGGCAGCGGTGGGTACGGCGGCTTGAAGGAGAGTCCGGACGTCGTTGGACGGCATGGCGGCAGCTCCGCTTGCAGGGGGTGGGCAGTGTGTCGTCATGGACGAGCGTAGGCCCGGTCCGAGTCGATGCCTCGGGCCAATGGACCGTGCTACTCAGGTCCTTCGGCTCCGTCACCGGGCTTCGTGAACGGTATCACAAACTATTTGATGAGGTCTTTACCAAGAAAGTGTGCTTACAGTCACACGTGAGAGTGAATTCGCGCATGTGAGCAAGACAACGCAATTACTTGTCTGGTATTGCCCCTTGGTGCCCGAATTCTCAACGTGCGGATTCGGCCTTGTCTCTGTCCGAAAGACGCGAACGAGGACCGATCGCAGTCGCCCCGTTGACGCCGGAGACTCCCACGACCACCGGAGTGCGCTCCTGCGACTCGGGCCCCTTCCGTCCCATCGGGGCTTCCAGGGGCCCCTGTTGGGCCCCGGCCTCCGGCATGACTTCCGACGATGCCCCCGACGCAGGCTCCGCCCCGGGCGTCGCCCCGTCCTTGCCCCGGTGCCGGCGGTAGCGGGGCGGTACGAAGCGTTCCGCCCAGAACGGGGCCCGCGGGGTGAAGCGGGGCATCAGCAGCAGTACGAGGCCCAGCGTGCTCAGCCCCACGATCACCAGCACGATCCACAGGGACGTCGAGTGCACCGAGTAGCCGACCGCTCCGAAGGCGATCAGGGCCGACCAGAAGTACATGATCAGCACGGACCTGCTGTGCGAATGGCCGATCTCCAGCAGCCGGTGGTGCAGATGGCCTCGGTCCGCCGCGAACGGCGACTGGCCGTTCCAGGTCCGGCGCACGATCGCCAGCAGCAGGTCGGCGGCCGGGATCGCGATGATCGTCAGCGGCAGCAGCAGCGGGATGAAGACCGGCAGCATCGCGTGGGTGGCCTCGCGCTCGCTGCCGGCGAAGAGCTTCATCGTGTCCGGGTCGACCCGGCCCGTCACCGAGATCGCCCCGGCCGCGAGCACCAGGCCGATCAGCATCGAGCCCGAGTCGCCCATGAAGATCCGCGCGGGGTGCATGTTGTGCGGCAGGAAGCCCAGGCACATGCCCATCAGGATCACCGTGAAGAGCGTCGCCGGGGCCGCCGCCTCGATCATGTGCCCGTACCAGAGGCGGTAGGTGTACAGGAAGAACGCGGCGGCGGCGATGCACACCATGCCCGCCGCGAGACCGTCCAGGCCGTCCACGAAGTTGACCGCGTTGATGGTGATGACGACCAGGGCGACCGTGAGCAGCGTGCCCTGCCACTGGGTGAGCGCGACGGTGCCGACGCCGGGGATCGGCAGCCACAGGATCGTCAGACCCTGGATGACCATGACCGCGGCGGCGATCATCTGCCCGCCGAGCTTGATCAGGGCGTCGATCTCGAACTTGTCGTCCAGCACACCGATCAGCCAGATCAGCGCGGCACCGGAGAGCAGCGCCCGCGGCTCGGTGGACAGCTGGAAGACCCAGTCGAGGTTGTGGAGATGGGCCGCGACGATCAGTCCGGCGCACAGTCCGCCGAACATGGCGATGCCACCGAGCCTCGGTGTCGGTTCTCGGTGGACGTCACGCGCACGGATCGCGGGCATCGCCCCGATCGCGATGGCGAACTTACGCACCGGACCGGTCAGCAGATAGGTCACCGCGGCCGTGACACAGAGCGTCAGCAGGTAATCACGCACGGGCTGCCCCATAGATTTCGCCGGCCATCTCAGCCCACACCCTAAACCGTCCGGCAATCACTGACGGCCGCGCTGCACGGGCCTCATGACCGAGGACACAGCGAGTGGGCGGATCGGTTCCACAGCGGACGTCTACCCCGGATAGGGCGGATACCGCTCCGCCAGCTCCCGGACCTCGCCCCGGATGTCGCCCTCCTCACGCACCACCACCCCGAAGAGGGCCGCCAGCCGGGCCATGTCCGCGTCGTCCATGCCCTGGGTGGTGACGGCCGCGGTGCCGAGCCGGATGCCCCGGGCGTCCCCGTACGGCAGCGCGCAGGTGTCCAGCACCACTCCCGCCGCCGCCAGCCGGGCGCGGGCGGTGGGTCCGTCGACGCCCAGCGGGGCCGGGTCCGCGACGATCAGGTGGGTGTCCGTGCCGCCCGTGGTGACCTCGAAGCCCTCCGCCTCCAGCCCGGCCGCCAGCACCCGGGCATGGGCCACCACCCGATGTGCGTACGTGGTGAACGCCGGGGTGGCCGCCTCGCCGAACGCGACGGCCTTCGCGGCGATGGTATGCATCTGCGCACCGCCCTGGGTGAAGGGGAAGACCGCCCGGTCGATCCGCTCCGCCAGGTCCGCGCCGCACAGGATCATCCCGCCGCGCGGCCCCCGCAGCACCTTGTGGGTGGTCGCGCAGACCACGTCGGCGTACGGCACCGGGCTCGGCGCCGCGCCACCGGCGATCAGCCCCATCGGGTGCGCGGAGTCGGCGATGAGATACGCGCCCACCTCGTCGGCGATCTCCCGGAACAGCTCGTGGTCGGGATGGCGGGGGTACGAGATCGAGCCGCTCACGATCGCCTTGGGGCGGTGGGCGCGGGCCAGCGCGCGCACCTGCTCGTAGTCGATCAGGCCGCTCTCCGGGTCCACCCCGTACCCGACGAACTCGAACCAGCGGCCGGAGAAGTTGGCGGGCGAGCCATGGGTGAGGTGTCCCCCGTACGGGAGTCCCATCGCCAGCACCGTGTCTCCGGGGCGGAGCAGCGCGGCGTACGCGGCCAGGACCGCGGAGGAGCCGGAGTGCGCCTGGACGTTGGCGTGCTCGGCCCCGAAGAGCGAGGTGGCCCGGCGGCAGGCGATGCGTTCGGCGGCGTCGGCCTGCTCGCAGCCACCGTGGTGGCGGGCGCCGGGATAGCCCTCGGCGTACTTGTTGGCGAGCGGTGAGCCGAGGGCGGCGAGTACCGCGGGCGAGGTGAAGTTCTCGGCGGCGGTCAGTTGCAGGGTGCCGGACTGCCGGTGCAGCTCCCCCAGCAGCACGGCGGCGATCTCCGGGTCCTCCCGGCGCAGGGCCTCGAAGTCCTGCGGCATGGCGGCCCCGGGGGCGGAGGGCGGTGCGGCTGGAGTGGTGACCGGCATCGATGGGCTCCGGGCCTGGGGAGGGGTGCGCTGGTGTCGGATCCAATGTAGGCCCGCGACGGGCCTCCTGCCCGCTGTGCGGCGCGGTCGTGCACCCGTTGGGCCCCTACCCCGCCCGGCGGTGCGTACGCCCGTCAGGGTGGCACGGACGGTGCGCCCGCAAGTGGTCCACGGATATGCCGGTGAGTGCGGTGACGACCGGATCGGGGGCCGGGCTGAGCACGGTTCCCGACGCGTCCCTCGCACCGCTCGGCCCCGGGGAGCCTCCCGGCCTCCGGCCGTCGGGGCCGCGCCCTCAGTGGTGGGTCGTGATGCCCGTCAGCGCGGTGACGACCGGGTCGAGGGCCTGGTTGATCTCGTCGCCGATGGAGCGGAAGAACGTGATCGGGGCGCCGTACGGGTCGTACACCTCGTCCGCCTCGGCGGTGGGGGCCAGCAGCCAGCCGCGCAGCGCGGCCGCGGCGCGGACCAGTGCGCGGGCGCGCTCGACGACGCCCTCGTCCCGCGGGTCGGGCAGCGTGGCGGGGTCTATCGCCCGGACCAGCCGGGTGAATTCCTTGAGGGTGAACGTGCGCAGGCCGGCCGAGTGACCCATCGAGATCACCTGCGCGCGGTGGTCGCGGGTGGCGGTGAGCACCAGGTCGGCGCGGATCACGTGCTCGTCGAGCAGTTCCCGGCCGACGAAGCCGGTGGTGTCGGCGCCGAAGTCCGCGAGGACGGTCTCGGCGTTGGCCTCCATCGGGGCACCCTCGTGGCCCCAGGTGCCCGCGCTCTCCACGATCAGTCCGCCGCTGAGCGGATCGCCGAGGCGGTCCACCAGGGCATGGCGGGTCAGCCGCTCGGTGATGGGCGAGCGGCAGACGTTGCCGGTGCTGACGTGGAGGATGCGGAAAGTGTCGGCCCTCCCCGCTATGCCACGCCCCTCAGGGGCGGTCAATTGGCCACCTCAAGGTCGGGTACCACCTTGCGGAGCTCCTCGACGGAGAGCGCGCCGGCCCGCAGCAGCACCGGGACCTTGCCGGTCACGTCGACGATCGACGAGGGCACGATGCCGGGCGTCGGGCCGCCGTCCAGGTACACCGAGACGGAGTCGCCGAGCATCTCCTGGGCCGCGTCGCAGTCCTCCGGGGCCGGGTGGCCGGTGAGGTTGGCGCTGGAGACGCCCATCGGCCCGACCTCCGTGAGCAGCTCGATGGCGACCGGGTGCAGCGGCATCCGGATGGCGACGGTGCCACGGGTGTCCCCGAGGTCCCACTGGAGCGACGGCTGGTGCTTGGCGACGAGCGTGAGGGCACCGGGCCAGAAGGCGTCGACGAGCTCCCAGGCCTGCTCGGAGAAGTCGGTGACCAGGCCGTGCAGGGTGTTCGGGGAGCCGATCAGGACGGGCGTCGGCATGTTGCGGCCGCGGCCCTTGGCGGCCAGCAGGTCGGCGACGCCCTCGGAGCTGAAGGCGTCCGCACCGATGCCGTACACGGTGTCGGTGGGCAGCACGACCAGTTCGCCGCGGCGGACGGCCGACGCGGCCTCACGCAGACCCGTCGTACGGTCGGTCGCGTCGTTGCAGTCGTATCGCCGTGCCATCAGCCGGCCTCCTCAAGCGTGTACGGGTGTCGCGGGTACGGGTCGTGCGGGTGGTGGCCGCCGGTCACGGCATGGCCTTGCGGGCCGTGGCGAACCGCGGCCGGTTGTTCAGGTCCGGGTGGTCGGCCGCGTCCGCCCAGCCGCGCTCCTCGGTGAAGATCCACGGCACCTGGCCGCCCTGGGTGTCGGCGTGCTCGATGACGACGAGGCCGCCGGGGCGCAGCAGGCGGTGTGCGGTGCGTTCGATGCCGCGGATGGTGTCGAGGCCGTCCTCGCCGGAGAAGAGGGCCATCTCCGGATCGTGGTCGCGGGCCTCGGGTGCCACGTACTCCCATTCGGTGAGCGGGATGTACGGCGGGTTGGAGATGACCAGGTCGACCTGGCCGTCCAGCTCGGGGAGGGCGGTCAGCGCGTCACCCTGGTGGACGGTGACCCGGGATCCGTCGGCGTTCTTCCTGGTCCACTCGATGGCGTCGTCGGAGAGCTCGACGGCGTGCACGCGCGAGCGCGGCACCTCCTGGGCCATGGCCAGGGCGATGGCGCCCGATCCGCTGCACAGGTCGACGACGGTCGGCTCGACGACGTCCATCGCGCGTACGGCGTCTATCGCCCAGCCGACGACCGATTCGGTCTCCGGGCGGGGGACGAAGACACCGGGTCCGACCTGGAGCTCCAGGTAGCGGAAGAAGGCGCGGCCGGTGATGTGCTGGAGCGGTTCGCGGGCCTCGCGGCGGGCGATGGCCTCCCAGTAGCGGGCGTCGAACTCCGCGTCCGGCACCCGGTGCAGCTCGCCCCGCTTGACGCCGTGGACGAACGCGGCGAGTTCCTCCGCGTCGAATCGCGGCGAGGGCACACCGGCGTCGGCCAGCCGCTGGGTGGCCTGGGCCACCTCGGCGAGCAGCAGGTTCATCGCGGTTCTCCGTACGGTTTACGGGCGGGGCGGGGTTTTGCTCAGGCGGCGGCGAGCTTGGCGGCGGAGTCGGCGTCGACACACGCCTGGATCACGGAGTCCAGGTCGCCGTCGAGCACCTGGTCCAAGTTGTACGCCTTGAAGCCGACCCGGTGGTCCGAGATCCGGTTTTCCGGGAAGTTGTACGTACGGATCTTCTCGGAACGGTCGACCGTACGCACCTGGCTGCGCCGTACGTCCGAGGCCTCCTGCTCGGCGGCCTCCTGGGCGGCCGCGAGCAGGCGCGAACGCAGGATGCGCATGGCCTGCTCCTTGTTCTGGAGCTGGCTCTTCTCGTTCTGGCAGGAGGCGACGACACCGGTCGGCAGGTGGGTGATGCGGACCGCCGAGTCCGTGGTGTTGACGGACTGGCCGCCGGGGCCCGAGGAGCGGTAGACGTCGATGCGCAGGTCGTTGGCGTGGATCTCCACGTCGACCTCCTCGGCCTCGGGCGTGACGAGCACGCCGGCGGCGGAGGTGTGGATGCGGCCCTGCGACTCGGTGGACGGGACGCGCTGCACGCGGTGCACGCCGCCCTCGTACTTCAGCCGGGCCCACACGCCCTGGCCGGGCTCGGTGGCACCATTGCCGCCCTTGGTCTTCACGGCGACCTGGACGTCCTTGTAGCCGCCGAGCTCGGACTCGGTGGAGTCGATGATCTCGGTCTTCCAGCCGACGCGCTCGGCGTAGCGCAGGTACATGCGCAGCAGATCCCCGGCGAACAGGGCGGACTCGTCGCCGCCCGCGCCGGCCTTGATCTCCAGGAGCACGTCCTTGTCGTCGCTGGGGTCGCGCGGGACCAGGAGGAGGCGGAGCTTCTCGGTGAGCTCCTCGCGCTGCTTCTCCAGCACCTTGACCTCGGCGGCGAAGTCGGGGTCGTCGGCGGCGAACTCGCGGGCCGTCTCGATGTCGTCCCCGGTCTGCTTCCAGGAGCGGTACGTCGCGACGATCGGGGACAGCTCGGCGTAGCGCTTGTTGAGCTTGCGCGCGTTCGCCTGGTCGGCGTGGACCGCGGGGTCCGCGAGCTTCTTCTCCAGATCGGTCTGTTCGCCGATCAGTTCCTCGACCGCCTCGAACATCTTCGGGCTCCTGGTTCCTTCACTCGTGCGTGCCTGCTGGACGGCGTGATGCCGGCCGGGCGGGGGTACGGAACGGGGCCGCGTACCCCCGGCCGGAAAAAACGCCGGTCCCGACGCCCCCGCTAGGGTCTTTCGTTTGGATCAGGCCGGATCCGGCACCGGGGCACGCGAGCCCGGCATGATCCAAACGAGAGGCCCTGAGGGCGCCGAGAACCGGCGCAGTGGCTCGCTACTTGCTGGCGGAGCCGGCAGCCTTGCCGAAGCGGGCCTCGAAGCGGGCCACACGGCCACCGGTGTCGAGGATCTTCTGCTTGCCCGTGTAGAACGGGTGGCACTCGGAGCAGACGTCGGCGCGGATGTTGCCGCCGTCGATGGTGCTCCGGGTGGTGAACGACGCGCCACAGGTGCAGCTGACCTGCGTCTCGACGTACTCGGGGTGGATGTCGCGCTTCAAGGGTTTCTCCTAGGTTCGGGAGGGCGCCGGGTCGTACGCGCGGATTGCGCGTCCGTGAACCGGGGCCGACGTACCAGTCTGCCAGGACCGGCCGCATCTCCCAAAACCGGGGGCGGGCCGCAACTATTCCCGGCCCGCCCGGTCACCGTACGACGTCGCCCGCGGTGCCCTTGTCGCCCGCCGACTTCTCGGTGGCGGAGGCGGGGATCGCCTTGTCGTGCGCGAGTGCGTCCCAGACCTGCCGGGCGGACTCCTCCAGCGGTACGACGCGGTTCGGGTCGGCCGGGTCGTACTCGACGGGCAGCGTGACCATGTGGACGTTCTTCGAGCCGAGCCCCTTGAGGCCGTTCGCGAAACCGGTGAGCTTCTCGACCGAGCCCAGGTCGGAGTCGGTGGTGATGGTCTTGGTGGCCGCGTCCGCGAGGTCGAACAGGGTCTTCGGGTTGGTGAACACCCCGACGCTCTTGACCTGCTCCATCAGCGCCTTGATGAACGCCTGCTGGAGCTGGATGCGCCCGAGGTCGCTGCCGTCGCCGACGCTCTTGCGGGTACGGACCAGGCCCAGCGACTGCTCGCCGTCCAGGGTGTGGGTGCCGGGTTCGAGCTTCAGATGGCTCTTGGGGTCGTCGATCGCGGCGGTGGTGGTGATCTTCACGCCGCCCAGCTCGTCGATGAGCTTCTTGAAACCGGTGAAGTCGACTTCCAGGTAGTGGTCCATGCGGATGCCGGACATGGCCTCGACGGTCTTGACCGCGCAGGCCGGCCCGCCGACCTCGTACGCGGTGTTGAACATCGCGCGCTGCTGTCCCGCGACGGGCTTCCCGTCCGTGTCGCTGGTGCAGTCGGGGCGGGTGATGAGGGTGTCGCGCGGGATGGAGACGACGGAGGCGGTCCTGTGGCCCTTGTTGATGTGCAGCACCATCGCGGTGTCCGAGCGGGCCGTGCCCTCGTCGGCGCCGTACGCGGAGTTCGCGCCGGACCGGGAGTCCGAGCCGAGCACCAGGATGTCCTCGGACCCGTTGTCGATGTTGTCGGGGCGGTCCTTGCCGAGCGCCGCGTTGATGTCGACGGCCTTGAGGTTGCCGTTGAGCTTGACGTAGGCGTATCCCAGTCCGGCTCCGCCGACGACCACGGCACCGGCCAGGGTCCAGGCCGCGACGACTGTCGCCCTGCGGCGGCGGGAGGGCTTCTTCCGGCGCTTGCCGGTGGGGCGTATTCGGCCGCCGCTCCCGTTCTGCTCGGTCATGGGTCTCCTTCGGTCGTCAGCTCTCCCCGGCTACCCCCAGCAGCGGTGTTCGGGCGCTGGGCGGTCGGCTTGTCGGTACTGCTTACGACGCCGCGGCACCAAGAAGGGTTGCACAGCCACCCGTTGCGTCCGCGTGAGGACAAAACGGTCATCCGGCATGGGTGAACAGCAGGTGATCCCCCGCTCACCTGCGGTTTCTTGCCCGATGCAGCCATCTCCGCGCCACTCGGCGGCACGTCCGGCATGTGGCAAAGGTCTCGGTTCGGCCACGGGGTCCGGGTCGGCTGCGTCACATCCGCCCGGCCCACGGCACAGGGCCGCCCCCGTCACCGAAGTGACGGGGGCGGCCCTGTGGTTCAGCCGGTCCGGGGCGACGTCAGTCGTTGCCGTTGCCCGGGGCCGGCGTCGTCTTCTGGATCTGGAGCAGGAACTCCGCGTTGGACTGGGTCTTCTTCATCCGGTCCAGGAGGAGCTCGATCGCCTGCTGCTGGTCGAGCGCGTGCAGCACCCGGCGCAGCTTCCAGACGATCGCCAACTCGTCGCTGCCGAGCAGGATTTCTTCCTTGCGGGTGCTGGACGCGTCGACGTCCACCGCCGGGAAGATGCGCTTGTCCGAGAGCTTCCGGTCGAGCTTGAGCTCCATGTTGCCGGTGCCCTTGAACTCCTCGAAGATCACCTCGTCCATGCGCGAGCCGGTCTCGACGAGCGCGGTGGCCAGGATGGTCAGCGAACCGCCGTCCTCGATGTTGCGCGCGGCACCGAAGAAGCGCTTCGGCGGGTAGAGCGCGGTCGAGTCGACACCACCGGACAGGATGCGGCCGGAGGCGGGGGCCGCGAGGTTGTACGCGCGGCCGAGGCGGGTGATGGAGTCCAGCAGGACGACCACGTCGTGACCCAGCTCGACGAGACGCTTGGCGCGCTCGATGGCCAGCTCGGCGACGGTGGTGTGGTCCTCGGCGGGACGGTCGAAGGTCGAGGAGATGACCTCGCCCTTCACCGACCGCTGCATGTCGGTGACCTCTTCCGGACGCTCGTCGACCAGGACGACCATCAGGTGGCACTCGGGGCTGTTGACGGTGATCGCGTTGGCGATCGCCTGCAGGATCATGGTCTTGCCGGTCTTCGGCGGGGCCACGATCAGGCCTCGCTGGCCCTTGCCGATGGGCGCGACCAGGTCGATGATCCGCGTCGTCAGGACGTTGGAGTCGGTCTCCAGACGGAGCCGGTCCTGCGGGTAGAGCGGGGTCAGCTTCTGGAACTCCGGGCGGCCGCGGCCGGTTTCGGGCGCCATGCCGTTCACCGAGTCGAGGCGGACCAGGGCGTTGAACTTCTCCCGGCGCTCGCCGTCCTTGGGCTGGCGCACCGCACCGGTGACGTGGTCACCCTTGCGCAGGCCGTTCTTGCGGACCTGGGCGAGCGACACGTACACGTCGTTCGGGCCCGGCAGGTAGCCGGAGGTCCGGATGAACGCGTAGTTGTCGAGGATGTCCAGGATGCCCGCGACGGGGATCAGGACGTCGTCGTCGGAGACCGGGACCTCGTTGGCGAAGTCCTCGCGGCCACGGCGGCCACGGCGGTCGCGGTAGCGGCCGCGACGGCCGCGACGGCCGCCCGCCTCGTCGTCGTACCCGTCGTCCTGCGGGCCGCCGCCCTGCTGCTGGCTCTGGCGCTGCTGGCGCTGGCCGCCCTGCTGGCCCTGGCCGCCGCCCTGCTCGTCGCCCTTGCCCCGGCGGTCGCGCTGGCGGTCGCGGCGCTCACCGCGCTCGCCGCGCTCCTGCCGGTCACCGCGGTCGCCGCGCTGGCCGCGGTCCTGGCGGTCGCCCCGGCGGCCCTCGGCCGTGTCGGCGGCGGCTTCGGCCTTGGCGTCGGCGCGGTCCTCGCCCTTGGGCTCGGCCTGCGTGTCCGCCTTGGCCTCGGCGGGCTTGCTGTCCGCCTTGGTCTCCGGGCTGCCCGCCTGCGCGGTCGCACGGCGCCGGCGACGCTCGCCCGCGGGCTGGTCGTCGCTGGCCGGCTGGCCGGGGATGTCGATCTGCTGCTGGGCCGCGGCCTTCTCGGCCGGAGCCTCGGCGGCCGCCTCGTCCCCGGTGCGCGCCTTGGAGGTGGCACGGCGCTTCGGCTTGGTCTCGGACGTCGCGGCGGGCGCGGCGGCCTTGGGCGCGGCGGAGCTACCGGCCTGCGCCTCCTTGATGACCTCGATCAGCTGGCCCTTGCGCATCCGCGCAGTGCCCTTGATGCCGAGGCCGGACGCGACCTGCTGCAGCTCGGCCAGGACCATGCCGTCAAGGCCGGTGCCGGAGCGGCGGCGCCGTGCGGTGGTGCCAGTGGCAGCACCTTCGGCGGGCGCGGCGCTGTCGACGCTCTTGTCGGCAGTCACGCCCATCAGATCGGTGGTGTCGCTCACGAAGGGTCCTTCCCTGGAGCGGACGTCGGCCTTCTGGCTCGGCGACCGGTTGTGCTGTCCGACTGCGGTCTTTTTCTTGCGGACCGTGCCGGGGCGGTGGTCCGCCGGGTACGGCGGAGAGATGAAGGTGTGCATGGGCCCGGCGCGAGCATCCCCCTGCTCGGCCCACTCCTGGACTAGCGAGGGGTGTCGTGCCGGTTCCGGAGCGTGCACGAAACTGCTCAGGCAGGCTGCTCAGGCAGTTGGGGAGGCTCCCGGAAGAATTGGTGGTCCCGGAAAGGGACACGAAGCAACGCGCCACATAGACGTCGGTTGCAGACTTGAGGTTAACACTACCGGCTCCAACAAACATTCCCCCTCTCACTCACCGGCAATCACTTCTCGGCTACGGGGCGAGCGGCAGCACACTCGCGCCCGGGGCGTCGAGAGCGAGACGGTTGGCCGCCCATCCCTCGCCCGCCAGCTGTGCGACCTTGTCGGCCGCACCGACCTCGGCCAGTGCGAGCACGGTGGGCCCGGCACCGGAGATGACCGCGGGGACACCGTCCGCACGCAGTCGGTTGACGAGTTCCACGCTCTCGGGCATCGCCGGGGCGCGGTACTCCTGGTGGAGCCGGTCCTCGGTGGCGGTGAGCAGCAGCTCGGGGCGCCTGGTCAGGGCCTCGACGAGCAGTGCGGCACGGCCGGTGTTGAAAGCCGCGTCGACGTGCGGGACGGCGCGCGGGAGCAGTCCGCGGGCGGTTTCGGTGAGGACCGGCTTGCCGGGTACGAAAACCACCGGAACGATGGATTCTGCGGGATCCATCCTGATCGCGCGCGCCGATCCGCCGTCCATCCACGCGAGGGTGAATCCGCCGAGCAGGCAGGCCGCGACGTTGTCGGGGTGGCCCTCGATCTCGGTCGCGAGTTCCAGCAGTGCCGCTTCGTCGAGCCGGGCGTCGCCGCCGGTCGTCACGGCGCGGGCGGCGACGATTCCGGCGCAGATGGCGGCGGAGGAGGAGCCGAGGCCGCGTCCGTGCGGGATGCGGTTGGCGCAGACGATCTCCAGGCCCCGGGGCTGTCCGCCGAGCAGGTCGAAGGCAGTGCGCAGGGAACGTACGAGGAGGTGACGCTCGTCGCGGGGCAGCGTGTCCGCGCCCTCACCGGCGATGTCGATGTGCAGCCCGGAGTCGGCGACGCGGACGACGACGTCGTCGTACAGCCCCAGCGACAGGCCGAAGGCGTCGTAACCCGGGCCCAGGTTGGCGCTGGTCGCGGGGACGCGCACCCGGACGGCGGCGGCTCGGAAAGCGGGACCGGCCATCGGTTGGACGACTCTCCTTGTGAGGCAGCGGGGGTGGTGAAGCGTTTTCCTGGCGGCAGGAGGTCGTGGCGGCGGGGGGTGGTGTTCCGGGGAACCCGACGGCCACAACGGCCCATACACCGCGGCAGATGCGGCGGGGCGGGTTGGCTACAGCTTATCGAAGGAAGGTTCTGTGGCGACATAGGGCGCACAGGAGGCGCACGATGCGTGTCGCACGCCTCCTATGCGCTCTCCGCCCCGAAAAGGGGCGGTTGAGCCGGGTTCCTGCCCGGTCCGTCGGGGTCGGCCGACGGACCGGCGCACCCCCGGAGCCTCTCGTCCGGATCATGCCGGGCTCACGCACCCCGGTCCCTGATCCGGCCCGATCCGGACGAAAGACCCTAGACCAGGCCCAGCTTCTCGGCGGCGGTGGCTGCGTCGACCGGGACGGTGACCGGCTGCGGTGCGCCCGCGACGGCCCAGTCGGGGTCCTTGAGGCCGTTGCCGGTGACCGTGCAGACGATCCTCTGGCCGCGGTCGACCTTGCCCTCCTCGGCGGCCTTCAGCAGGCCGGCGACGGAGGCGGCCGAGGCGGGCTCGACGAAGACACCCTCCTGGGAGGCCAACAGCCGGTAGGCGGACAGAATCTGTCGGTCCGTCACCTCATCGATGAAACCGCCCGATTCGTCCCGGGCGTCCAGCGCGTACTGCCAGGAGGCCGGGTTGCCGATCCGGATCGCGGTGGCGACGGTCGACGGGTCCTTGACGATCTCGCCGCGCACGATGGGCGCGGAGCCGGAGGCCTGGAAGCCCCACATGCGCGGGGTGTGCGTGGACATGCTGTCGCCCGCGTACTCCTTGTATCCCTTCCAGTACGCGGTGATGTTGCCCGCGTTGCCGACCGGGAGGACATGGATGTCCGGGGCGTCGCCGAGCGCGTCGACGATCTCGAACGCGGCGGTCTTCTGGCCCTCGATGCGCACCGGGTTGACCGAATTGACCAGCGCCACCGGGTAGTTGTCCGAGAGCGAGCGGGCCAGCGTCAGACAGTCGTCGAAGTTGCCGTCCACCTGGAGGATCCTGGCGCCGTGCACCAGCGCCTGGCCCATCTTGCCGAGCGCGATCTTGCCCTGGGGCACGAGGACGGCGCAGACCATGCCGGCCCGCACCGCGTACGCGGCGGCGGAGGCGGAGGTGTTGCCGGTGGAGGCGCAGATGACCGCCTTCGCGCCCTCCTCCTTGGCCCGGGTGATGGCCATCGTCATGCCGCGGTCCTTGAAGGACCCGGTGGGATTGGCGCCCTCGACCTTGAGGTGCACCTCGCAGCCCGTGCGCTCGGAGAGGACCTGAGCGGGGACGAGCGGCGTACCGCCCTCACGGAGCGTGACGACCTGCGTCGTGCTCGTGACCGGAAGGCGGTCCCGGTACTCCTCGATGATGCCGCGCCACTGGTGGGTGCCCTTGCTGGTCATGGGTCCTTACTCCCCTTCAACACGCATGATGCTGGCGACACCGCGCACGGTGTCGAGCTTGCGAAGCGCCTCGACGGTCGCCGAGAGGGCGGCGTCGGACGCGCGGTGGGTGACGACGACGAGGGACGCCTCGCCGCCCACCCGTCGCCCGCCGCCACCCTGCTCGATGGCGACCTCGTCGCCGCTGCCCGGATTTCTTCCCTGCTGGCGGACGGTATCGATCGATACGCCCTTTTCGGCGAAGACCGTCGCGACCTGGGCGAGCACGCCCGGCTTGTCGGCCACGTCGAGACTGATGTGGTACCGCGTGACCACGTCGCCCATGGGGCTGACCGGCAGGCGCGTGTACGCGGACTCACCGGGGCCGGTGGCCTCGTTGAGCTTGTTGCGGCAGACCGCGACCAGGTCGCCGAGGACCGCGGAAGCGGTCGGCGAGCCACCGGCGCCGGGGCCGTAGAACATGAGCTGACCGGCCGCCTCGGCCTCCACGAACACCGCGTTGTACGCCTCACGGACGGAGGCCAGCGGGTGGCTCAGCGGGATCATCGCGGGGTGGACCCGGGCGGTGACCGACTGCCCGTCGGCGGCGCGCTCACAGATGGCGAGGAGCTTGACCGTGCAGCCCATCCGGCGGGCGGACGCGATGTCGGCGGCGGTGACCTCGGTGATGCCCTCGCGGTGCACATCGCCGATCCTCACCCGGGTGTGGAAGGCGATCCCGGCCAGGATGGCGGCCTTGGCCGCGGCGTCGAAGCCCTCCACGTCGGCGGTCGGGTCGGCCTCGGCGTATCCGAGGGCGGTGGCCTCGTCGAGCGCCTCGGAGTACCCGGCTCCGCTCGTGTCCATCTTGTCGAGGATGAAGTTGGTGGTGCCGTTCACGATGCCGAGGACCCGGTTGACCTTGTCACCGGCGAGGGATTCGCGCAGCGGCCGTACGAGCGGGATGGCACCGGCCACGGCTGCCTCGTAGTAGAGGTCCCGGCCGTGCTGCTCGGCGGCGGCGTGCAGCGCGGCGCCGTCCTCGGCCAGCAGCGCCTTGTTCGCGGAGACGACGCTCGCGCCGTGCTCGAAGGCGGTGGTGATGAGGGCGCGGGCGGGCTCGATGCCCCCGATGACCTCGATGACGACGTCGATGTCGCCCCGTTTGACCAGGGCCGTCGCATCGGTGGTGATCAGTGCGGGGTCGATGCCCTCGCGCACCTTGGAGGGCCGGCGCACGGCGACACCGGCGAGCTCGACCGGCGCGCCGATGCGCGCGGCGAGGTCGTCGGCGTGCGTCGTCATGATGCGCGCCACCTCTGAGCCGACCACTCCACAGCCCAGCAGCGCCACCTTCAGCGGACGCGTACGCATCATCCGACCTCGTTTCCTTTACATCTGATGTGTGGACCAGTCTCACTCACCGGACGGGGGATTCTGCCACTCGTCCGGATCCTGAGATATGTATTTCATCAGCCGACATCGAGACGCAGGAGATCTTCCTCCGTCTCGCGCCTGACGATGACATGCGCCCGACCGTCGCGCACGGCGACGACCGGCGGACGCAGGGCGTGGTTGTAGTTGCTCGCCATGGAACGGCAGTACGCGCCGGTGGCGGGCACCGCGATCAGGTCGCCGGGGGCGAGGTCGGACGGCAGGAACGCGTCCTTGACCACGATGTCGCCGCTCTCGCAGTGCTTGCCGACGACCCGGACGAGCATCGGCTCGGCGTCGGAGGCGCGTGAGACGAGCGCGACGGTGTACTCGGCGTCGTACAGCGCGGTGCGGATGTTGTCCGACATGCCGCCGTCGACGCTGACGTACGTACGCAGCCCCTCCAGGGGCTTGATGGTGCCGACCTCGTACAGCGTGAAGGCGGTCGGTCCGACGATGGCGCGCCCCGGCTCGACGGAGATCCGCGGGGTGGCGAGCCCGGCGGCCTCGCACTCGCGGGTCACGATGTCGCCGAGCGCCTTCGCGATCTCGTGCGGCTCGCGCGGGTCGTCCTCGGAGGTGTACGCGATGCCGAGTCCGCCACCGAGGTCGATCTCGGGCAGCTCCACCCCGTGCTCGTCGCGCACCTCGGCGAGCAGCTGGACCACGCGGCGGGCGGAGACCTCGAAGCCGGCCATGTCGAAGATCTGCGAGCCGATGTGCGAGTGGATGCCGATGAGCTCCAGGCCGTCGAGGGTGAGCGCCCGGCGTACCGCCTCGGCCGCCTGTCCCCCGGCCAGCGCGATCCCGAACTTCTGGTCCTCGTGCGCGGTGGCGATGAACTCGTGGGTGTGCGCCTCGACACCGACGGTGACCCGGATCTGTACCCGCTGCCGCTTGCCGAGCCGCTGCGCGATGTGCGCGACCCGGGCGATCTCCTGGAAGGAGTCGAGCACGATCCGGCCGACACCGGCCTCGACGGCCCGCTCGATCTCCGCGACGGTCTTGTTGTTGCCGTGGAAGGCGATGCGCTCGGCCGGCATCCCGGCGTCCAGGGCGGTGGTCAGCTCGCCGCCGGAGCAGACGTCGAGGTTGAGCCCCTCCTCCTGGAGCCAGCGCACGACGGCGCGCGACAGGAAGGCCTTTCCGGCGTAGAACACGTCGGCGCCGGGTCCGAAGGCGTCGGCCCAGGCACGGCAGCGGGCCCGGAAGTCGCTCTCGTCGAGGAAGTAGGCGGGGGTGCCGAACTCCTCGGCCAGCCGCGTCACTTCGATCCCGCCGACGGTGACCGCGCCGTCCTCGGCGCGGGTGACGGTACGGGCCCAGACCTTCGCGTCCAGGGCGTTGAGATCGGCGGGCGGGGCGGTGTAGTGCCCCTCCGTCATGACGTCGGCGTGACGGGGTCCGGCGGGGTGTGCGGATCGGCTCATGGTGTTGCTCTGCTCTCTCGGATCTCTCAGAGGACTTCGGGTGCGCTGATGCCGAGCAGGGACAGGCCGCCTGCCAGCACCGTCCCGGCGGCTTCGGCAAGAGCGAGCCGGGAACGGTGGGCGGCCGAGGGTTTCTCGTCACCGGCGGGCAGCGGCGAGGCGCTGTCGTGGAAGTCGAAGAAGGCCTGCGCGAGGGATTCCAGCTGCCGGGCGACCCGGTCGGGCTCCCGGTGCCGGGCCGCGGCGGCGAGCACCCCGGGGTGGTCGGCGAGCAGCGCACCGAGCGCGGGCGCGGCCACGCCCTCCTCGTACGCCGCGGCGAACCCGAGCTGCCGGGCGTTCCGTCCCAGCGCACGGATCCGGGCGTGCGCGTACCGCACCCGGAACAACGGATTGCTCTCCTGCTGTACGAGCAGCTCGCCGCTCCCGGTGCCCCGGGGCCGGTCGTGCGGGGCGGCCCGCAGCAGCGCCCAGCGCGCGGCGTCGTTCCCCAGCCGCTCGAAGAGATCGCGGTCGGTGGCCGGCACCGGCAGCACGTGCAGCACCTCCCCGCCGGCCGCCCGCTCCCCGGCCTCGGCCCCCTGGGCCCGGAGCAGCAGCTCGACGGTCTCGGTGACGACCCGGGCGCGAAGCTCCTCGACGGGCGCGAACGAGACCGTCGCACCGGCGAGGGCGTCCCCGTGCCCGTACGCCGTGCCGTGCTCGGCGATGTCGCGCACCAGGCCGTCGAGGCCGCGCGCCCCGGCTCGCAGCGTGAAGTTCAGGAATCCCGGTCCGGTGACCTCGACGTCCCCGATCCCCGGCGCGCCGACCACTCGCTCCCGCAGGATCTCGGCCACGTCCCTGGCCGGCAGCGCGGCGGGCCCGGCCAGCTGGAGGGCCACGGCACAGGCGTAGTCCCCACGCCCGCCGGGTCGCGTCCGCTCCACCCGCACGCGCGCGGGCACGGGGGCGCGCAGGGCGTTCTCGTCGACCGCGCGGCGCACGGCGTGCAGCACGGTCCTGGAGAGGTCGGCGGGGGTCACAGGACAAGCGTATGGGAGGAAGGGGGGCACCCCGCGACCCCGTTTCGCCATGCGGTCACCCCGCGGCGCGCTCCGCGGTCCCGGCGCTCCGCCTGCCGTCGAGCGACGGCCGGTCCTTCCGCTCCATCAACTCCCGCACCAGCCGCACCAGCTCGGTCGGCTCGAAGGGTTTCGCGAGAAACGCGTCGACCCCCGCGGCGACCCCGCTGTCCACCTCGTACGGCGTGCAGGCACTGATGACCGCCACGGGCAGATGTCTGGTCCGGGGATCTGAGCGCAGTCTGGTGGCGGTCTGCAGACCGTCCAGCCTGGGCATGACGACATCGAGCGTGATCACATCGGGATGGACCCGATGCACCAGATCAAGACACTCGACACCATCGGCCGCGGTCACGACCTCGAAGCCCTCAAGCTCAAGGTTGACCCTGATCAACTGCCGGATGACCTTGTTGTCGTCGACAACAAGCACGCGGCCACAAGCCCCTGACACACTTCGAGGGTAGGGGCGACTCCGTGGCTGCGTCCGGGTTTTACCCACTTCCGCCCCCGGACGGGTGGCGCGAGGGGTGGCCGGATGCATCCGGAGCACACCTCACGCCCCTCCGTCCGGACCCTCGCCGCCGCTCCGGCGAGCCGGGAAATACCTGTTCACGGACACCCCGCGGAAGCTGGTAGTGTTTCACCCGTCGCCGAGCAACACAGCGATACGCCCTCGTAGCTCAGGGGATAGAGCATCGGCCTCCGGAGCCGTGTGCGCAGGTTCGAATCCTGCCGAGGGCACTTCGGAAGAAGTGCCAAAAAGACCTTCTGGCCAGTGGAAACGCTGAGCAGAGGGTCTTTTTCATGTCTCGCGGAGCCGGGGTACTCCGCCGTGGCGGAGAACCCCGGCTCCGCGGACGCGCGTACGCCTCTGCCGCACAGCACTCGGGCCGGGCTTGATCTCAGAGCGATCAGTGAGCGCTTTCGACGTTGGGAGCTCCGTCGAGGAAGCTGTCCAGGAGTCTGTCGTGCAGCCTGTTGAGGATCTCGCTCTCCGCGTACGCGGCTCCGGCACGCAGGTGGAGTTTGCCAGTGAGCCGTGCGAACCGCTCACGCACGGAGGACGGGGGCCATTGGACCGCCGTGGCCGCGAACGCGTTCCGGCTCAGTTCACGCCCGCCCGGCCCCTGGGCGGCGGCGGTCAGTTCCCCGCTCCGGGCTCGGACTTCGTGCAGCAGCCAGTAGCTGTCGGCCAGTGTCTCCGGCTGCAGGGCGAGAATGCCTCGCCCAGGCACAACCGGAACCTCGTTCAGGACGGCGTGCACGCCGTCCTCTCTGGTCGCCAGAAGCAGGGACTGCGGAGCGCACACGGAGTCCGCGTCAGGAGAGGCGAGCCAGGTGTCTGTCCGGGAGACATACGGCAGGCCCCTACGCAGGACGTCCGCGGGCGCGACGAAGGGGACAGCGGACCCCTGGGACGATTCGTCCGCATGGGGGGCGTCCTCGCGAGGGCGCGACGCATGACCTGAGCGCAGGTGAGCCAGGGTACCGAAGGACTGTTCGGGCCAGGCTCCCTTGTCCTGTGCCTCGGCAGCGAACAGCGCGTCGCTCAACGACATGGCACATTCCGCGATGCGCGTGTTGACTGCCGCTTTCCTTTCCATGACTTCCGCCGTGCGGAGAAATGCCGCCCTGGCCTCCGGGGGCGGCAGCGGCACGGGAAGGCCGCGCAGGACTTTCAGATTCAGAGTGCGTTGCAGGGTGGAGCCGGTCACGCGACTCTCGCACCAGTCACGTACATACGGCGATCCGAGCCACAACCTGAGCCAGGCCGCCTCATCAGGCTCTGCCATCCGCACCACCGCGACAGTGCGGGCAGCATTCCAGCCGTGATACGCGTCGGTGACCATGGTTGCTTCGCCGACCCTGCCTACGAGCACGATGAGCACATCGCCGACCCGCAACTCACTACGGATGTTCGCCTGGTGCGTGCGAGGGCTGATTTTTCTCGGCTCGTCGCTATGGAGATGGCCGTCCTGGATATCCGCCGCTCGGATCATCCCCACACCATCGTCCACGTGAGCCCCGGGACGAGTGATGCCGTAGCCGATCATCTGCACCGATGGCAGCTGATCCTCACGCAGCAGTCCGTTTGGGAGCAACAGCAGTCCGCTTGGTCAGCCCCCTTCCTGAATAATGCCTCAGCCGTAAGTGCCGACGGCCGGAGCAATGCCGGACCCGCGCCGACGAAACCCGCCCGCAGGGATTTCTCCGGAGGCATACCACTCACTTCGCACGCTGCGGACCGTTCGCTACGCACCCCGGACCCGGACGCTCCGGCCCGGCCGAACAGCCACCGCCGCGACGTCCGCCTCCCCGGGTCTCGGCAGGAACACCTGCCCCGACAACCCGTTGCAGCTGTGGGCCGCGGTGTCGGAGGCCGTACTTCTTCAGCGGGTCGGCAGCCCGCACGTCATGAACGCGCAGTTGAAACACCTGCTGGCCAGTTCCGAGCATCTCCATGCGGCCATCCAGGTACTGCCGCACTAGCGTGGCGTCCATGCGAGTGAACAGCGCACACCGCAGCACGCCGGCCCTGTCGTCGCCTTCGGCCACGGCACCTGGCACGCGATTGGCCAGTGCGCTGGGCTGACCTCGGGCAGTCACGCGCGGGTGGCCCCAGACGCTCCGGGAGCACTCGTGGCAGCACCTGCTCGTACGAAACACCGGTGATGCCCAGGTGATCACGTCGCAACCTCATTGCTAGGGTGTCGCGTTGACATCGGACAGGGCCGGGGGACTCATGACGTTCGACGACGAGTGGGCCCGGCTCAAGGCGGATGCGCAGGATCGGCATTCCGCGCAGATGAGGCTCAACACGAATGAGCCCCAGGCCGACGGCGCAGGGTCCGGAGGCAACGCCGACCTGGTGGTTCACCGGGATGATCTCGGCAAGGTCGGCAATGAAGCCTTTCGGATCCACGGCGAGCTGCGGAAGCGGGCCGACCTCGCAGGTGCCGGGGCCGACAAGGACGGCGCGGGGACGACTGCCCGGGCCGCAGCGGAGTTGCAGGGCCGGAACTTCAGCGCGGGCGGTGAGTTGTACACCACCCTGGAGGTCTGGAGTTCGCAGGTGAAGACGGTCCTGCAGATGTGCGCGCACATCTCCAACCACCTTGACTTCTCACAGAAGTTGCACGCCAACGACGAGGCGGAGATCACCGCATCTCTCTCGCGCAGAGACGGCTCTCCCGTACCGGTGTCGGAGCTACTGAAGTATGTGAAGTGAGCGGGGCGAAGAAACATGGGGGCGTTTTCTTACACAGATCTCATCGAAGTGGATCTGGGCAAGCTCAGTGCGGCGGCCGACGACTGGGCGGCGACGGCGGCCGGGCTGGAGAAGCTGAGGACCGAGGTCTACAGCGGTCTTCTGCAACTGTCCGACGGGGCCGACTGGGCCGGCCTGAACGCCGCTGTCACCAAGGACTTCGTCCGCAAGACGGCCAAGGAGGTCACGGATCTCCACCTGGAGGCTCAGAGCATCGCGGCTGTCCTTCAGGACGCCCATGGTGAACTGACGCACATCCAGAAGCGCGCCAGGGAACTCTCCGCGGAAGCCCGCAAGGGTGATCCGACCCGGCAGGCAGGCCCGGACCCGGGGCTACTGGTGACGGACGGCCCCAGCGGCACCGTGAAGGTCACAGAGGCCTTCTGCGGCGTGGACGGGACTTCCCAGCGGACCAAGGACCTGATGCAGTGGTACGCCGACACGCTCACGGGGCTTGTGTCCCACGCGGCAGAGATCGATGCGGCCGTCACCCGTGCCCTGAAGAGAAGCCATGGCGACGACCCGCACAACGCGGGACACGCGACGTACACCTCGCTGGACGAGGACCAGCTGCCCCGTGCCACAAAGCTGGCTTCGCTCGGCGACGAGGCGAACACGGCGCAGCGGGCCGAGCTGCGGCGACTCTGGTCGTCGCTGAGCCCTCAGGCCCGTGCGGAGTTGTGGACCGGGCACAAGGACGGCCTTCTCGCGGCTGGACTGCTCGCTCCGTCCATCAAACAAGCCGCGCCCGACCGAGGTTCCGGGCCCCACGGCGCCGAGGAACCGGGAGCAGAGGAGCGCAGGACCCGGGAGAAGATGAATCTGATCGCCGAGGCGGCCGACTGGACGGGCGACAACGACGCTGCTCGGCACATGGCGCACTACCTGGGGAACAGCGGGACGGACATGGAGCTGCCCATCGACAAGATGATGTCGGACGTACCCGGCTTCCGTATGCACATCGAGGACGGCATCAGGGAACACCAGGACGCGTGGCGCGACCAAGCACTCGCGGAGTTCAAGAGGAACGGCGGACAGCCGGTCTCGATACCGGTGGAAACCGGCAACCGGGATTTCAGCTTCACCAAGGACGTCGACGAGAACTGGTTCTACGCGGTCGGTTCCACCAGGTCGAATGTGACCGGGGTGGTCACCGTCGTGCCGGATGCCAACGGTCGGCCCGAGGTCGGTCTCGACTATCAGGCCAACGCATGGGACCGCTACAACTGGGACCAGGACAAAGGGGTGACCATCGGCCTTCCCGGGGGCAGCGACATGAGCATTCCGGACGGTCAGATGGCCCGCCTCCACACCACGGGCATCGCTCAGGAATTCGACATGGCGGGCAGCAGTTCCGTCAAGCACTACGATCTGGGCGCATCCGCCCCGAACCACGATCCTCTGCCGCAGCCGGACGAGCCCGGGCGTGAGGGCGACCGCACGGATCCGAGCCGCGAGCAGCAGGAAGGGCGGTAGAGGACCACCGATGGAGAGCTCCAGCGAGATTGCTGCCGACAGGCAGCCCGTGCGCCGCCGTCGTGTGCCGGTCGCGGTCGTCGTCGTCCTGACGCTCCTCGCCTGCGTCGCCACCACGATCGGCCTGGTCTCCTGCGTCGCCGACGACGTGTCGTCGGACCTGGCGGACCAGGAGATGACCTGCTGCTGGGAGGACGGAGCCACGCCTGCCTGGATGAGTGGCCAGATGGGCGTCCGCATTCCGGCGGCGGCATCGGACCGTCGGGCGGGTTACAAGGTCGGGGAGCGCTACGACACCGGACTGCTGTCCTTCGTCCTCCCCGGCGACGAAGCGGAGACGTACACCGGCAGGCTCATCCGGAACGGCACCAAGATGATCGGGAACTTCCATCCCGAGAAGGAGGACTACCGGCCTGCGGCTGGCTTCGGTCACCTCGGGCTGCCCGAGCCGGAGACGTTCGTCGAGGGGCTGCGGAAGATCAGCCTGTGCCCCGATGAACTCACAACCCCGGAAGGCAAGTATCTCCAGCGCTGCGTCGACCTCTTCACCCACGAGTTCGAGCCCGGCACCACGCGAATCTACGTCCGGTCGACCATCGAACCGTCCGTGACGCCCCCTCCCGCGAGCAAGAAGGCTCCATAGCCTGCGGGGCATGGTGGTTGCCGGGGGGGTGCCACCTCCCGCACCTCGTCACCTCTCCTCTCCTCTCCCGGCGGCACGTGGAACGCGGTTCCGGGCCCCGGGACTGCGGTGGTGCCGTCCCGTCCAGCCACAGACGCACAGGATCCAGGAAGGCCTTCTTCGTGGGCGGCCACGCGCCGCTCTTCATATGCGGCCGAGCGCCGCACGGGGCACATGGCCATGACCCGTCGCATGCCTTCCCTCCGTCGCGGGCGGCTTCGTCCGCCTCGCCCCCAGCCCCAGCCCCAGCCCCAGCCCCAGCAAGAGAACTTAGGTTACCCTAAGTAGAAATGCGGGGGATTGCTTCTCATTTCTCTGGAGGCGGTGTGACCAGGCGCTTCTCTCTCACGTCCGCGCATGGGTACGCGGATCTCGGACGGCAGTACCGGGACTTCTACGCGGCGATCGCGACCTGCCGCGGCGGTGGCGTGGAGGGGGTCCGGGTGTACGACCTGCGGCCGGGGACCGGGGTCGGGAGCATCACCGTTCATGAGCTGCTCCACGGGGTCACGCTCACCCTGTACGACCTGACGTTCCACGACGAGTTGGTCCTCGACTTCGATCTCGCGGGCGACTACTTCGAGCTGGAGTACTGCGTCGACGGGCTGATGCAGCTGGAGGAGCGGGCGACCGGGGCGACGGTCTTCGGGGCGAACGAGCTGTCGATATCGCACTCGCGGGCCTCGGCGGGGCGGCTCGTCCGGCCCGCCGGGCAGCGCTACCGGGGTGTGTCGATCGCGGCCCGCCGGGAGGCGGTCGACGTCTTCTTCGGGAGTCTGGGGGCGGCGGCCTGGGAGGAGAGCGTCGAGGAGATGCCCGCCGCGTCGCGCGACGCGCACTATCTCGGCCGGCAGGCTCCACCCGAACTCGCGGCCGCTTTCGCCGACTTGTTCACGTGTGCGCTGCCGGCCCGGTTCCGCGCGCTGTATCTGGAGTCCAAGGTCATGGAGATCCTCGCCCGGATCGTCGCGGGCACCGAGTCCCCGCGCGGCCCGGCCGGGCCGCCCATGGCGGAGTACGAGATCGAGCGGATCCGGAAGGTGCCGGAGCTGCTGATGGAGAACCTGCACGAGCAGCACACCGGGGAGTCGCTGGCGCGAGCCCTGGGGATGACGCCCAAGCGGCTGAACGAGGGGTTCAAGCAGCTCTACGGCGACACCGTCTTCAACCACCATCGCAACGCCTGTCTGCGCCGGGCCTCACTGCTGCTCGTGGAGACCGATCTCAGCGTCGCCGCCGTCGCGCTCAGGAGCGGCTACTCCAGTCCCAGCAACTTCTGCCACGCGTTCAAGAAGCATTACGGGCGGACACCCCGGCAGTACCGGGCGGGGCGGGCAGTGGCCGGTGTCCGAGAGGCCGTTTCCTGATTCCGCGGGTCGTGGAGTGTGGAGCGGGCGTCCCCTTCGTGGGGCGCCCGCTCCACATTTCCGGGTCCTGCTCTCCGTACACGTCCCGCCGTGTTCCTTCCGAGGATGGCCGGGTGGCCGATGCCACGCCTTCCCCGAAAGGACATCGTGAACGCCTCCCCGCTCCGGATCCCGATACGCGTCCGCGCGGCTCTCGCCGCCGGTTCGGCCCTCCTGCTCGCCGGCTGTGCGAACACCGCGCAACCCGCTGCCGTGCGCGGTGACGGGGCCCCCGGCCAGGGCCGCTATCCGGTCACCGTGGACGTCATGGACGACGCCGGCAAGAAGCTGGAGCAGACCGTCGGGGCCGAGCCGAAGCGTGTCGTCGTGATCGGGCAGGCCCTGGCCGAGCTGATGATCGAGTTCGGGCTCGACGACCGGATCGTGGGGGTCGGCTACCTCGACAACTCGTACTCGAAGTACGCGGACCGGATCGCGAAGCTGCCGAAGATCTCCGACCAGCTCCCCTCCAGGGAAGCGGTCCTGGCGCTGCGACCCGACCTCGTCCTCACCATGTCGTTCGCGCTGAAGCCGGACAAGATCGGTGAGATCCCGTTCTGGAACGAGCGGGGAGTGGACGTGCTTCCGGCCGTGAACTACACCGCGGGCCGCGATCTGGACAGCTACTACGAGGACGTCCGGCACCTGGGCGAGGTCTTCGGCAGGACGGAGCGGACCGAGGCCTACACACGGGAACAGAAGAGCCGGATCGCCGCGATCGGGCGGACGGCGAAGAAGGCCACCGACTCCCCCGAGGTTCTCCTGGTCGCCAGCGGCGGGCGCGACACGTACGACTACTACGCGCCCTCCCTGGGCCTGGTGGACGAGATGGTGAACGGCGCCGGCGGGACGTACATGGAGCTGACCGACGACAGTTACGCGCAGCTCTCGCTCGAATCGATCGTCGCGGCCGACCCGGACAAGATCATCGTGACCGAGTTCCAGAAGTCGGACGGCGAGAAGTCGCGTGACCGGCTGCTGCGCGACCCGCGTCTGAAGAACGTCACCGCGATCAGGAACGGCGCTGTGATGATCGCCGACTACACGACCTCGATCCGGGGCTCGCTCACGCTCGCGGACCTGTGCGAGGACGTCGCGGAGTTCGTCCACCCCGACCTCTTCCCGGCCTCGTGAGCGGCCGGGACGTGCTCGCCGCGGAACGGGAGGAGCGGCGGGCGACGCGGGCGGGCCGTGGCGGGAGGGCCCGTCGGGTGGCGCCGTCCGTCCTGGTGGCCGTCCTTCTGCTCCTGCTGGCCGGCTCGGCCGTCGTGTCGGTCTCGATCGGTCAGGTCGACGTCCCGGTGCGTGCGTCCTCGCGCATCCTGCTCCATGAGCTGACCGGGATCGGCGGCCCCGGTGACCCCGTGTTCGTGGACGTGATCTGGAGCATCCGCCTCCCTCGGGTCCTGCTGGCCGCGGTCGTCGGTGCCGGACTCGCGCTGTGCGGCACCGTGATGCAGTCGACCCTGCAGAACCCGCTCGCCGACCCCTTCGTCCTCGGCATCTCCTCCGGGGCGTCCCTCGGCGCCGCGTTCGCGATCCTGACCGGTTTCGGGGCGGCCGGGGCCGCGGGGGCCGTCGCCGGACTCGGCGTGCCGTTCTGGGCGTTCATCGGGGCACTGGCCGCCGCCGCCCTGGTACTGGGGGTGGGCAGCGCGGGCTCGCGCACGTCGCCGGTCAAGCTGATCCTCGCCGGTACCGCGGTCAACGCCCTGTGCGGTGCGGCCTCCAGTGCGCTGGTGTACTTCGCCGGCAGCGCCGAGGGGGTCCGCTCGGTCACGTTCTGGAGCATGGGCAGCCTCGCCTCAGCGGAATGGGCCACGCTGCCCGCCGTGAGCGTCGTGGTGCTGATCGCCACGGTCTTCTTCCTCTTCCGGAGCAGGGTCCTGAACGCGCTGCTCATGGGCGACGAGGCCGCGGTCACCCTGGGCATCGATCCCGGGCTGCACCGGCGGATCCACCTGGTACTGGCCGCCGTGGTCACCGGAATGCTGGTCGCCACCTGCGGAATCATCGGCTTCGTCGGCCTGATCGTCCCGCATGTGGTGCGCAGTGTGATCGGGCCGGACCACCGTGGGCTGATCCCCGTCGCGGTGCTGTCCGGAGCACTCTTCCTGATCTGGGCGGATGTGGCCGCACGCGTCGCGGTCCCGAACGCCGAGTTGCCGATCGGCATCGTGACGTCCGTTCTCGGCGCCCCTCTCTTCCTGCACATGCTGATCCGTAAGGAGTACGGGTTCGGTGACAAGTAACCGAGTGCCGACGGCACATGACGGCACGTCGGGTCATCGCGGGCTGAGCGCGGAACGCATCTCGGTCACGCTCGGCGGCGCACGGATCGTTCGCGATGTGAGCCTGAAGGTGGCCGACGGCCGGTTCGTCGGTGTGGTCGGGCCGAACGGGTGCGGCAAGTCCACGTTCCTCAAGAGCATCTACAAGGTCGTCACCCCCGACTCCGGTACCGCGGTGCTCGGCGGACTGGACCTGCTCGCGAGCCGTCCCGGTGCGGTCTTCACCCGGCTCGCGGTGGTCGCCCAGTTCAACGACCTGAGCTTCGACTTCACGGTGGCGGAGATGGTCGCGATGGGGCGCACCCCGCACAAGCGGCCGCTGGAGACGACCGGCGAACGGGACCGGGAGATCGTCCGGCGGGCGCTGCGCCGGGTGCACATGGACGAGTACGCGGGGCGGAGCTTCCGGACCCTGTCCGGCGGCGAGCGACAGCGGGTGGTGCTCGCGCGGGCGCTCGCCCAGGAACCGGCCTTCCTCATCCTGGACGAACCCACCAACCACCTGGACATCAAGCACCAGTTGGAGATCTTCTCGATCGTCAAGGAGCTCGGCGTCGGAGTGCTCGCCGCGCTGCACGACCTGCCGATGGCGGCGAGCTACTGCGACGAGCTGTACGTCCTCAAGGAAGGTGCCGTGGTGACCCACGGGCCGCCGGACGAGGTGCTCACACGAGAGCTCATCCACGAGGTGTACGAGGTCGAGTGCGAGACCTACCGCAACCCGGTGACGGGCCGCCTCGCCATCGCCTACCTCGATCAACACAACCGCCCCCTGGACGTGTACGACCGGCCGACCCGGAGGAATGAACCGTGAAGTTGCGCCATTTCGCTCCCCTGATCGTCGCCTGCACGGCGACCTTCCTGCTGCTCGCCTACGCCACGGTCGTCACCGTCGCCATTCCGGCGATCGCCGCCGATCTGCACACCGGCTTCGCGGCGTTGCAGTGGGTCGTGGACCTCTACACGCTCGCGCTCGCGGCGCTCCTGGTCGTCTGCGGGGCGGTGGGCGACGCGTTCGGCCGGCGCCGGGTCTTCCTGGCCGGGTTCGCTCTCTTCACGGTGTCCTCGCTGGCCTGCGGGCTGGCGCCCGGAGTGCGGGAACTCATCGCGTTCCGGGGGGCGCAGGGGGTCGGCGGGGCTGCCATGTTCGCGACCACGCTGCCGCTGATCAGGGCGTCGTACCAGGGACGGGAACAACACCGGGCCTTCGCCGTCTGGGGCGCCGTGGCCGGGCTGGCCGCCGCTGTCGGCAACGTGTGCGGCGGACTGCTCGCCGAGGCCCTGGGCTGGCGGTGGATCTTTCTGCTCGCGGTACCGGTGGGGGCGGCCGGGCTGGTGCTCGCCGTCGTGTTCCTGCCCCGTGATCCGGAGCGCGGGGCGGGGCGGATGGACGTGCCGGGGTCGGTCCTACTGAGCGCGGGCATCGCCGCCCTGGTCGTCGGGGCGCTCCTGTTCGGCGAGCACGGCGCGGGGGCGGGTCCGGGGCTCGCGGTCCTCGTGGCGGCCGTGACCGTGCTCGCCTTCGTCGTGCACGAGCGCCGTACGCCGGATCCCGTCATCGATCCGGCGCTGTTCCGCCACCCCAGGTTCCTGGCCGTGGTCTCGGTGGCGTTCGGCTACTACTTCGCCGCGTTCGGACCGCTGACGGTGATGTCGTCGTGGTTCCAGGACGGTGCGGGCCTGGACGCGGTCGACACCTCGCTGCTGCTGGCCCTCCAGCCCGCGGTCTTCTTCGCCGTCTCCGCCCTGTGCGGGGCGGTGCTCCAGCGCGTCGCGCTGTGGATCCCGCTGGGCGTCGGCACCGCGCTCTGCGCGGCGGGATGTGCGGGTTTCGCGTTGCTGGGTGTCTCGTACGGGCCGGTGGCGCTCGTACCGTCGCTGCTGCTGACCGGGATCGGTGCGGGCATGGTGTCGCCGGTGCTGCCGTCCGCGGCCATGCGGGACGCCGAACCGTCCCGCGCGGGCACGGCGGCGGCCGTGGCCAACACCGCCCGCCAGGTGGGTCTCGCGCTGGGCACCGCGGTGTGCGGCGGGCTGTTCATCGGCCTCGCCGCTCCGGGGCGGCGGGAGTACACGGCAGTGGTCGGCGAGGTCGGTGCCGTCGCGGCACTGGTCGCGCTCGCCGCCGCGGTGGTGGCGGTGGTGCTGCTGCGGCGGGCGGACGCGGGGCGCGCGGGGGCGCGCGGGGGCCGGTCCGGGGTGGGAGCCGGTGAAGCGCAGGTCGGTGAGCCGTAGGCCGGAGAGCCGCAGGCCGGTAAGCCACAGGCCGGAGCCACAGGCCGGCGAGTCGTAAGCCGGTAAGTCACAGGCCGGTGCCACAAGTCGGTGGGCCGTAAGCCGGTAAGTCACAAGCCGGTGAGCCGTAAGCCGGTGGGCAACAGACCGGTGAGCCGGGCGGTCGGCCGGTGAAGCGCGGGCCGGTGTTCCGGGGACCGGTGCCGCCGGGCGATCCTCGCGGCCTACGCGCCCGCTTCCTCCGGTCCTGTGTCGTCCGGGCCGGAGGAGCCGATCTGTTCGGCCCGCAGCGCCAGGTCCTGGAGCACATCGGCGGAGGTCACGTCCGTCTGCCCGGAGTCGTGCACCTGGGCCAGCATCGCGAAGGCCAGGGTGAACGCGCCGACCAGCTGCTCCACCGCACCGCCGACCTCCCGGCCGACGAGCGTCGCGATCTCCTCGATCGAGGCGTCCTCGGGGACGGTGATCCGGGGCATCGTCTCGTTGAGGAGCACGGTCACCACGCTGGGATCGGTCTCCAGGTCGTCGCGGTCGACGTTCTCTTCGAGCAGCCGACGGATCTCGCCCGCCTCCGTGAGGATGCCCACCACCCGCTTCACCACTTCGCTCTGCTCCATCCGGCGAGCATAGGCGCGCGGCGGTGCGGGCGGTGATCAATCGGCGCTTCCCGTCGGCGTCCCGGCCGGACCGGGGCCGTTCGCCGCGTGTCCGGCGGCTTCGCGGACTGCCCGACGGCTTCGCGGACTGCCCGGAGGCTTCGCGGACTGCCCGGAGGCTTCGCGGACTGTCCGGCGGCTTCGCCGCGTGTCCGGCGGCTTCGCGGACTGTCCGGAATATGCCTCTGGCACGTCCATGAGGCGGCACCCTGGGCAATATCAGGACATGCGGGAGGGTCCGGCCCCCGGCGAGCCGGATTTTTCGCTCGCCTGTGCGGAAAGGATGTTCTTCAGGAGACGGCCGGGTGACCGTCCGGAGGGGGACCGGTGCTGGGGCACGAGCACAGTGACAACGACTTGAGCGGTACGGTGCACGGCCCCGCGATCCAGTCGGGCAAGGTGTACGGCGGCATTCACTTCCACGGGGAGACCGCGCAGGAGGCCCGCGGGCCGAGGCCGCCCTGGCAGCTCCCGCCCTCGATCCGGATCACCGGCCGTTCGGCGGAGGTGAGCACGCTGGAGGGGCACCGCGCCCGTGCCACCCGGGAGGGGCATCCGACGCTGGCCGCGGTCAGCGGGCTGGGGGGCGTCGGCAAGACCGCGGTCGCGCTGGCCTGGCTGCACACCATCCGCCCGCACTTCCCCGGCGGCCAGCTGTACGCGGATCTGGGGGCCCAGTCGCCCGGCGGCCCGGTCGACCCGGGCGAAGTGGTCGGGCGGTTCCTGCGGGCCCTGGGTGTACCCACCCCGCAGGTGCCCCCGGCCCTGGCCGAACGGGTCGCCCTGTACCGGTCGTTGACCGCGGACCGGCGGCTCGTGGTCATGCTGGACGACGCGGCGACCGCGGCACAGGTCCGGCCGCTGTTGCCGGCGGGTCAGTGCGTGACCGCGGTGACCAGCCGGCGGCGGCTGCCGGGGCTGAGCGTCGACGGGGGCCATGTCATCCATCTGGAGCCGCTCGGCCGGGAAGCGGCGGTGGAGCTGCTGGATTCGACCCTGGCGGACAGCCGGGTGTCCGAGCAGCCCGAGGAGGCGCGAGCCCTGGTCGATCTGTGCGCGGGGCTGCCGCTCGCGGTGCGCATCGCCGGGGCCCGGCTGGCGGCGCGCCCCCGGCACGGCATCACCACGATGGTCCGGGCACTGACCGAGGAGCACGACCGGCTGGAGGCGTTGGCGATCGACGGCGACCACGATGTGCGGGCGGCGCTGGACCTCTCCTACCAGGGACTGCCGGCCGGGGCCGCCCACCTCTACCGGCTGCTGGGGCTGCACCCCGGGCGGGAGTTCGGCGGGCCGGTGGCCGACGCGGTCCTGGGCTCGGACGCCGCCGACGCGCTCGATGTGCTGTACGACGCGAGTCTGCTCATCGACGCCGGCCAGGCGGCCGGGACCGAGCGCTACCGCTTCCACGACCTGGTACGGCTGCACGCGGTGGCGCAGGCGGACCGGGACGAGTCCCCCGGGGCGCGGGCCGCGGCGCTGCGCCGCATCGGCTACCACTACCTGGCCAACGCCACCCGTGCGGAGGAGGTCATCGACCCCCAGCACCGCACCATGGCCCGGGACTACGGCCCCGACCCGGTCGTGGTCGCGGAGTTCGGTGACGGCGGCGCGGGCGGCGGCACGGGTGCGGCGGACGCCGCGCTGGACTGGCTCGAACACGAACTGCCCAATCTCATGGCGGTGCTCCGGATCGCCCGTCCGGCCGGGATCCCGGCGCTGGGCTGGCAGTTGGCCGACGCCATGTGGCCGCTGTTCCCGCGGCGGAAGTTCTACCCGGAGTGGCGCGAGGCGCACCGGGAAGGGCTGCTCGCGGCGGAGGAGTGCGACGACGGGGCGGCGGTGTGCCGGATGCTCACCTCGGGCGGCCTGGGCGAACTCGACATGGGCTGCCCGGAACAGGCGCTGGTGATGTTCGAGCGGGCCGCCGATGCCTTCCTGCGCACCGATGACGCGCTCGGGCACGCCCGGACGCTCAACTACCGGGGTCTGGCCCACCAGCGGCTCGGGGAGACCGACCGGGCCGCCGGGTTCTTCGGCCGGGCGGCCGCCGAGCTGCCGGACTGCGGCGACCGGCGGGCCGGCGCGCTGGCGCGGTTCAACCTGGCGGACGTCGCGCTGTCGCGGGGGCTGTACGAGGACGCCGCCCGCGAGGCCGGGGCGGCCCGCGAGGTACTGCGGGAGGCCGGTGACACGTACAACACGGCCCGCGCCGACGCGCTGGCCGGGCGGGCGTACCTCGGCCTGGGGCTGCTCGACCGGGCCGAGACGGGTCTGCGGGCGGCGCTGGACGTGCTTCGGCCCATGTCCGCCGACCACGAGACGGCCCGCGCGCTGGGAGGCCTGGCCCTGGTCTCCGAACGGCGCGGGCAGCCCGAAGTCGCCCGGCGGTACTACCGGGAGGCGCTGATCCTGTACTCCGGTGCCGGCGGTCCGGGCTCGGCCGACGCGCAGGAGGTGCGGGACAGGCTGGACGCACTGGGACCGGAGGCCCGGGAGAACGGCACCGCGGACGACGGCGGTGCCGCCGGCTGAGTGCGCGTGTTCCCGACGATCCGTACCGCCGTGGTGCCGAACTCCGCCACGGGCAGCCCGGCCACCAGCCAGGCGTGGGCGACCGAGGCCCAGATCGCCCACGGCGCGTCCGCCCGGCGCGCGTCCAGCGTCACCGGGCGGGCCGCACCGCCGAGGAGCAGCCAGCACCGGGGGCCGCGGTGCACGGCCACCACCAGGGCTCCGGGGTGACGGCCGGCCAGCGCCGTCGCGGACCGGGGCCCGTCTCCCCCGGCCACCAGCACATCGGCGAGCAGCGGCAGCGGGGACGGGGCGGGCAGCCGGACGCGTACGTGTTCGTCCACGACCGGGGCGCCGGTGGCCGGGTGCAGCAGGGTGACCTCGGTGCGGCGGACCGGTCCCCGGGCCAGGGGGTCCTCGTACAGCGCCACGGTGAGCGCGGTCATCGCACTGCCCCGCCGCGCTCGTCGTACCGCACGCCGAACGGCAGCGGCGCGTGCTCGGCGGCGAGTCGCACCGCGGGGGCCCGCAGGCGCAGCTTGCGGTAGATCAGCGTGCGCATCCGGGTGGCGAACCGGCCGGGTTCGGAGGTGATGCGGTCCGCGATCCGCTCGTACCGCTGCCGCCGGTAGAGCGCCGAGGAGCGGGCGAGCTGGCGGCCGAGCGGCCGGTCGCGGTGCAGCCTGGGGACGAGGGAGGCCAGTTCGGCCACCGGGGACCCCGGGTCGACGTCCGCCTCCGGCGCGCCCGCCATCAGGACGGGGACGCCGGTCATCGATCCGTAGAGCGAGACGGATCCGTGGTCACCGACGATGTAGTCGGCGGCGACGAGGGCGCCGACCCAGTCCGCGTGCTGGCTGATCACGGTGAGGCCCATCCTGCCCAGGGGCGCCAGCCAGCTGCGGATCTGCCATTCCCCGTGGGCGTTCCAGACGTTGGGGTGGAGCAGGAGCGCGATCCGGTGGTCGTCCCGGGGCAGTTCGGTGACCAGCCGTTCCAGGACTTCCGGGCTCTGCCCGAACAGGGAGCGCGGCCCCCAGGTGGAGCAGGCGAGCACCAGCCGCTGCCGGGCCCTGGTGTGCAGTGCCTCGCGGTAGAGCGCCCGCAGCGGCAGGCTCGCGGCGATGCGGTCGAAGCAGGGGTCGCCCACCACCTCCGCCGCGGGCAGCGCCTCGGGGCACTCGCGGCCGAGCCGGGTCAGTTCCTCGTGGTGCGCCAGCACGATCGACTCGGGTACCAGCCTGCCGTCCTGGACCAGCCACTGCCGGTTCAGCCCGTACACCCCGCGCTCCGCGACCTGGCGTCCGCGCTGCCCGGCCGGGACCAGCTTGTTGTGCCCGGCACCGTGCGGCAGCACGATCACCGGGGCGTGCAGGTCGTTCAGCCCGCCGTGGGCTGCGGACAGCGCCAGGTCGAAGGGCATCTGGACCGCCTGGTGCCAGGGCAGGACCAGCCCGCCCAGCTCCTCCAGGAAGGAGTCCACCCCGTGACTGAACACGTCGGGCGCCGGGGTGAAGAAGACCTGTACCCGGGCGTCGCCCTCCAGCAGCCGTACCGCGTCCAGCAGCCGCTGTCCGGCGGTCACCGTATGCACGACGGCCAGCACCCTCCGGCGGATCTGCCGGGTGGCCCAGCGGTCCACGTCCAGGCGCATCGGCACATGCGGCCGATGCGTTTCGGCCAATGTCAGACTCATAGAATCGTTCCCCCGATTCCTCGTCCTCGGACCGGTGGCCCCGTCCGAGACACCGCGTCGTTTCGCGGCGCACGCCGAAGTCATGCCCGACGCGTTTGACGGGTCGCTTGCAGGAATCCTGCACTCCGGGTGCGGGCGGTCGCGGGCCGTTTCCGGGCGGCTCCGGGGGATCTTCCGGGCGACCGGAACGGCGGGTGGAGGGTGCGCCCGGTACGCGCCCGTGCGCCCTGCCTGCTCCCCGCGCCCGGCGCGACATTGGAAGGTCCGGCACACCCGTGCGGGCGCTGCCGTCGGCGGCAGGTAGCAGCGCACCCAGCGGGGGCGATGTGGAACTTCTTGCTCTGGGACCTCTTGAACTATGGCATCAAGAACAGCAGTGCAGGCTGGGATCGGTGAAAACGCGCTGTGTACTGGCCGTTCTGCTGCACGCGCGCGGTGAACCGGTCTCCATGGACGCGCTGATCGACCGGGTCTGGGGTGACGAACAGCCCGATACGGCCGTGAGCACCATGCAGACCTATGTGTCGAGGCTGCGCAAGCTGCTGCGCGCCTCCGTCGGCGATCTCATTCAGGTGGAGAGCCTGTCGCCGCGCCGGTACCAGCTCCGGATCGACGCTGGTACCGAGGTCGATGTCTCGCACTTCCAGCGGCTGCGCCAGGAGGCCCGTGCGGCGGCCGGGCAGGGCAAGCGGGAGCTGGCGATCGGTCTGCTGCGCACGGCGGAGGCCCGGTGGCGCGGCGAGCCGCTGCCCGAGTCCAGGAGCGACTGGGCCGCCTCGGTACGGGGCCGGCTGGTGGAGGATCTGCGCCGGGTGCGGGAGGAACGCATCGGGCTGGAGCTGGAGTTGGGGCGGCACGCCGATCTCGTCGGTGAACTGCAGGGACTGGCGTCGGAGAATCCGCTGGCCCAGCAGGTGATCCACGCGCTGATGCTGGCGCTGTACCGGTCCGGACGGCACGACGAGGCACTCGCCGTCTTCCGTACCACGCGGGGCAGGCTGCGCGACGGGCTCGGCATCGAGCCCGGTCCGGAGCTCCAGGAACTCCACCGGCGCATTCTCGAACAGGACCGTACGCTCCTGGAGACGGCGGTGAGCGCCGACCGGCAGGCGGGTCCGGGGCCACGCAGCAACCTGCCGCGCGACAGCCGCGACTTCACCGGCCGTGCCGCGGAACTCCGCGTACTGCTGGGCGACGTGATGACACCGGACGGCTCCGTCCCGCGGGGTTCCGGCCCGCCGGACGGCTCCGCCGCGTACGCGATGCCGCTCACCGTCGTCCACGGCATGCCCGGCATCGGCAAGACCACGCTCGCGGTGCACGCCGCCCACCGGCTCCACGACGCCTATCCGGGAGGCCGGCTCTACGTCGATCTGCACGGGTTCAGCGGGCGGGCGCCGTACGACCCCGCCGAGGCGCTCGCGGTGCTGCTGCGGGCGGCCGGGGCGGGGGGTGATCTGCCGGACTCGCTGGACCAACGGGCGGCGCGTTGGCGGGAGTGGACGGCACGTCACCGGGTGCTCGTGGTGCTGGACAACGCGCGGGACGCGGCCCAGGTGCGTCCGCTGCTGCCCGGCGCCGCGACCTGCCGGGCGATCGTGACCAGCCGGAACCGGCTCGCCGGGCTCGACGGCGCCACCTCGCTCCTGGTGGAGGTGCTGTCCGACGAGGAGGCCGCCGCGCTCTTCACCCGGATCGCGGGCGCCGACCGGGTCTCGGCCGACCCCGAGGCGCTCGCGCTCGTGACACGGGCCGGTGGACACCACCCCCTTCACATCCAGCTGCTGGCCAGCCGCTTCCGTCACCGGGAGTCCTGGAACCTGCGCCATCTGCTGGAGCGGCTGGCCGAGGCGGCCGACCCGCTGGACGAGTTCGACGACGGCGAACTGGTCTCGGTGTTCCGCTTCTCGTACACCGAACTGGCGGGCCCCACCCGTAAGCTGCTGCGCCACCTGGCGCTGCATCCCGGCCCGGACATCACGGTCGCCGCAGCCACGGCGCTCGTCGGCGCGCCTGCGGACGGCGCCCGGATCCGCCGCGCCCTGGACGAGCTCCACGACGTCCACCTTCTTGAGGAGCCGGCCCCGGGCCGGTACCGGCTGCACGATCTCACCAGGGCCTTCGCGCTGCGCATGTTCGCCCAGGCGGAACCGGAGGAGGCCCGGGAGGAGGCCGCGGGAAGACTGTTCGGCCACTACCTCACCATGGCGCACCACGCCGACCGGCACACCCGGCCGCACCGCCGGAGGCTGCCCCCGGGGCCCGAGTGCGCCTCGGCGTACGCCCCCGGGTTCCGTGACGCCGACGACGCCTCGGCATGGCTGGCGCGGGAGCGGGCCAACCTCCTGGCGGTCGCCCGTACGGCCGCCGGCGAGGCGCCCGCGTACGCGGCCCTCTTCCCGCACGTGCTCGCTCCGGTGCTCAAGCGCTGGGGCACCTGGGCGGTCACGAACGAGCTCTACGGGGCCGCCGTTCACGCCCTTCGTGCCCTCGGCACCCCGTACGCCCTCGCGCAGACGCTGATCGAGGCCGCCGACGTACTGGCGCAGACCGCTCCCGACGAGGCGCTGAACTGTGCGGGCGAGGCGCTGGAGCTGTTCCGCGGTCTCGGCCACCTGCACGGCTGTGCGGACGCCCTGCTCCAGGCGGGCCGGGCCCATCTGGCGGCCGGGCGCGGAAGTGCGTCGCTGCGCGTCCTCGACGAGGCCCTGACCGGGTACCGGCGGGTCGGGGACCGCGAGGGCGAGGCGGGCGCGCTGAACGTCCAGGGCGCGGCGTTCTTCCAGGCGGGCCGTCACGGGGAGGCGCTGGGCAGGGCCCGGGCGATTCTCGGCATCTACGAGGAGACCGGGAACCTGCTCGGGCAGATCTACGCCCAGAACAACCTGGGCGAGTTCCATCAGAGCCAGGGGCAGTACGAGGAGGCGCTCACCCACTACGAACGCTCGCTGGAGCTGGCGCAACGGCACGGCGGCCGCCAGGAACTCGACATCCTGGACACCAACATGGGGGCCGTGTACCAGGCGACCGGACAGACCGCGCGGGCCCTGGCCTGCTTCCGGCGTTCCCTGGAGAGCCACCGGGCACACGGCGACGCGCTGGGCGAGGCCAACACACTGATCAGTCTGGGGACGATGTACGCGGCGACCGGACGCGCCGGCGAGGCGCTCGCCCACTTCCGGACGGCCGGGGAGGTGGCCCGCCGGATCGGCAGCGGTTACGAGTACATGCGCGCCCTGCTCGGCGCGGCCGACGCGCACCGCGCGTCGGGGCAGTTCGCCACCGCGTCGCGGACGTACGAGCAGGCTCTGACGGCGGCCCGGAGGACCGGTTCCCTGCTCGGCTCGGCGCAGGCCCTCTCGGGCCTGGCACACACGGCACTGGACACCCAACGTTGGGGCCCGGCCCGGCGCCACGGCACCCGGGCGGTGGCGCTGTACCGGAGGCTGGAGGCGTGGGAGGAGGCGGACGACCTGCGCCGGCTGCTCCTGGAACACCCCGAGGCGGCCGGCTCCTGAGCCGCTTCGCCCGGGAGCCGGACCCCGGTCAGGCGTCTACCACATCCACTGCTTCGTCTCCGCGCGCGCCATCACGACGCCCGGGGCCCCGGTCGTCGGCTGCTCGACCACGGACCGGAGACCGGAGACCGCTTCGCCCTGCGCATGGGCGAGTCCGCAGATGCCCGGAGCGAAGACGGCGGCAGCGGCGACAGAGGCCGCGAGGGTACGGAACCGGTTCTGGTTCATGGCTACAACTTTCTTGCTGAATGCACTACTTGAAAGATCCCCAGCTGATTTGCGGGGGGCTCGGCGCGAGACATTACCGGGATCATGACAATGCGTACCAACGTATTTGCCGGGCGTTCAACACGTGACGACAATGCTCGCGATCACCGGCTCGCCCCCCCCTGGTGCGGGCGGCCCCGGCGGCCAGGGCGATCCACCGCTCGACGGAGTGGCGGGGTGGGTGCGTACGGGCGCGGCCACGGGCTCCCCCAGGCCGGTCGCCCGCCCGACAAGGGCGCCACCACACCACATTTAGTAGATTTCCCTGCGAACTGCCCTGCGCATTGGCGCACTTGGTCGATTCTTGGTGAGTGCATGCCCCTTACATGAGGCGTTCCTCGCCAGAGTGACGCATTACATGTGCACAACATCCGGCACATGTAATCCACACGCGTAGACCCACATCGCAGGGGGTTGTATGAGAACCAGCCGCGCGAGAAGTCGCGCCGTGCTGAGCATGGCGGCGACGCTGCCACTGCTGGCCGGTGCGCTCGCCCTCGGGATACCGAACGCCAGCGCCGACTCCGCGCCGGGCGGGCGGGACGCGTTGCAGGGCACCAAGCCCGCATGGGCGACCGCCGGGGCGGACCTGGGAGCCACATCGGACAGCGGCAGGGTCAGCGTCCGGGTCCATCTGGCCGGACGGGACGCGAAGGGGCTGGCCGCCTATGCCGCGGCCGTCTCCGACCCGCGGTCCGCCTCGTACCGGAAGTTCCTGAGCGCCGATCGGGCACAGGCCCGGTTCGGGGCGGCCCAGCAGCAGATCGACCAGGTCGGCCAGTGGCTGAGGTCGAACGGGCTGACCGTCACCGGCAGCAACCGGCACTACGTCTCGGCCACCGGTGAGGTCGCCGCCGCCGAGAAGGCGTTCGGCACCCAGCTGCGCAACTACCGCAAGGGCGGCCGCACCTACCGTGCCCCGGCCTCCACCGCCTCCGTGCCCGCCGCTCTGAGCGACGCCGTGCTCGCGGTCTCCGGCCTGGACAACGCGCCGCACAAGTCGAGCCACGACGAGGCGCTGCCGCCGCCGGACGCGGTGTTCCGCAACTCCGGCCCCTTCTCCACGTACTACGGCTCGAAGACCGCCTCGTCGCTGCCCAGCGCCTACGGGGCCAGGGCGCCGTACGCCGTGAAGGGGTACACCGGCAAGCAGTTGCGCGCCGCCTACGGTGCGGGACGCTGGACCGGCAAGGGCGTCACCGTCGCGATCACCGACGCGTACGCCTCGCCGACCATCGCGAAGGACGCCGCCGAGTACGCCAGGCGCAACGGCGACGCCCCGTACCGCCGCGGGCAGCTCACGCAGGTGCTGCCGGACGACTACACGAGGACCGAGGAGTGCGGCGCGTCCGGCTGGTACGGCGAGGAGACCCTCGACGTGGAGGCCGTGCACGCGGTCGCGCCCGCCGCCGACATCGTGTACGTGGGCGGCGCCTCCTGCTACGACGCCGATCTGCTGGACTCGCTGAACAAGGTCGTCGACCACCGGCTCGCCGACATCGTCTCCAACTCCTGGGGCGATGTGGAGGCCAATGAGACACCGGACGTCGCGGCCGCGTACGACCAGGTCTTCATGATGGGCGCGATCGAGGGCATCGGCTTCTACTTCTCCTCCGGCGACGACGGCGACAACGTCGCGTCGACGGGTACGAAGCAGATCGACGTGCCGTCCAACTCCGCCTGGGTGACCTCCGTCGGCGGCACCGCGCTGGCCGTCGGCAAGCACGACAAGTACCAGTGGGAGACCGGCTGGGGCACGCTCAAGTCGAGCCTCTCCGAGGACGGGAGGAGCTGGGACGGCTTCCCGGGCGCGTACACCTCCGGCGCGGGCGGCGGCACCAGCTCGTCCGTGAAGCAGCCGTTCTACCAGCGCGGAGTCGTTCCCGACTCGCTCGCCCGGGCGAACGGGAAGCAGCGGATGCGCACGGCCCCGGACATCGCGGCCGTCGCGGACCCGAACACCGGCTTCCTGGTCGGCCAGACCCAGACGCTGCCCGACGGCTCGCTCGGCTACGACGAGTACCGCATCGGCGGTACGTCACTGGCCGCGCCGGTCATCGCCGGTGTCCAGGCGCTCGCGCAGCAGGCCGCGCACGGGCGGCCGCTCGGCTTCGCCAACCCGGCGATCTACGCCCGGTACGGTTCGAAGGCGTACCACGACGTCACCGACCACCCGCTGGGCCCGAACCGGGATCTCGCGGTGGTCCGGGTCGACTACGCCAACGGCGTGGACGCGGCGGACGGTCTGCTGACCTCGCTGCGCGGCCTGGGCAAGGACGCCTCGCTGAAGGCGGTCCGGGGATACGACGACGTGACGGGGGTCGGGACTCCGGCGGCCGGCTACGTGGACTCGTACCGCTTCCCGTTCCGCAGGCACTGAGCCACCGGTCCGCAACCGACGGCCGCCCCGGAGCACTGTCCCCGGGGCGGCCGTCGGCCGTGCGCACGGGGCGCGGCCCGCGGATCAGGCCGAGGCGCGCTTGCGGGGGGACGCCTTCTTCGCCGCCGGCTTCGGGTCCGCCTTCGCGGTGGTCCTCTTCGCCGCCGACTTGGTGGTCTTCTTCGCCGTCGACCGCGCGGCGGTCTTCTTGGCGGGTGCCCGGCCGGACGCGGGCTTCTTCGCGGCGGCCTTCTTCTTGGTGGCCGCGGTGGCCTTCTTCTTCGCCCCGGTGCCGCCGGACTTCCTGCGGCCGCTGAGGGAGGTGACCTCGGCGACCGGGGCGCCCGCGGCCTCCTTGGCCTCCGGTTCCTCGCCGCGGGCCTCCTTCGCCGCCCGGACACTGCTCTCCAGGGCCGCGATCAGGTCGATGACCTTGCCGCCGGAGTCGTCCGCCGCCGCGGGCTCCGGGGTCCGGCCGTCCGCCTTCGCGGCGATGAGCTCCTCGACCGCCTCGCGGTAGTCGTCGTGCAGCGAATCCATGTCGACCTCGCCGAGGGTGTCCATCAGCGCGTCGGCCAGGTCGAGTTCGGCGTCCCGGACCGTGACCTCGGCCTCCGGGGCGACGCCCTCGGGGCTGCGGATCTCGTCCGGCCAGAGCAGGCCGTGCATGGCGATCACGTCGTCGACCACCCGGAGCATGCCCAGCCGCTCGCGGCCGCGCAGCGCGTACTTCGCCAGGGCGACCTTCTGGCTCCGCTTCAGCGCCTCACGGAGCAGGGTGTACGGCTTGGCCGCCGGGACTCCGTTGGCGCAGAGGTAGTACGCCGCGTCCATCTGGAGCGGGTCGATCGAGGATGCCGGTACGAAGGCCACGATCTCGATCGTCTTCGCCGTGGGCAGCGGGAGCGAGCCGAGGTCCTCGTCGGTGATCGGGATCATCGAGCCGTCGGCCTCCTCGTACGCCTTCCCGATCTCGCCGGCGGAGACCTCCTGCTCGTCGATCTCGCAGACCTTGCGGTAGCGGATCCGGCCGCCGTCGGCGAGATGGATCTGGCGGAAGGAGATCGAGTGGTTCTCCGTGGCGTTGACCAGCTTGATGGGGATGCTGACCAGCCCGAAGGAGATGGCGCCGTTCCAGATGGACCTCACCGTTCACCCCTTGTGTCCGCATGAATACCATTGAGTCCGCAAAGCGTGTGATTCTTATCGTATGACGCCGATCACAGAGGTGGCAGGGCGACGGCTGACGCTCAGCAATCTCGACAAGGTGCTGTATCCGGCCACCGGGACCACCAAGGGCGAGGTGCTGCACTACTACGCGGCCACGGTCGCGGAGCCCCTGCTCACCCATCTGCGCGACCGGCCGGTGTCCTTCCTGCGCTACCCGGACGGGCCGGACGGGCAGCGCTTCTTCACCAAGAATCCGCCGCCCGGTACGCCGTCCTGGGTACGGACCGCCGCGGTGCCGCACCGGGAGGACGAGAAGGCCAGGCAGGTGGTCGTGGAGGATCTGGCCTCGCTGATGTGGGCGGCGAACCTGGTGGTGGAGTTCCACACCCCGCAGTGGCGGGCCGGCGCGCCGGGGATCGCCGACCGGATGGTGTTCGACCTCGACCCGGGTGCGCCCGCGACGGTCGTGGAGTGCTGTGCGGTGGCGCGGTGGCTGCGCGAACGACTGGCGGCGGACGGGCTGTGCGCGTACGGGAAGACGTCCGGGTCGAAGGGGCTGCACCTGCTCGTACCGCTGGAGCCGACCCCCTCCGAACGGGTGTCGGCGTACGCGAAGGAGCTGGCGGTCCGGGCGGAGCAGGACCTTCCCGGCCTGGTCGTGCACCGGATGAAGCGGGCGCTGCGGCCGGGGAAGGTCTTCGTCGACTTCAGCCAGAACGCGGCGGCGAAGACCACCGCCACCCCCTACACGCTGCGCGCCCGGCCCGAACCGACCGTGTCCGCGCCGGTCACCTGGGCGGAGATCGAGCGGTGCCGGACCCCCGGCGAGCTGGTCTTCCCGCTGGATGCGATGGGGGCGCGGCTGGAACGGTTCGGGGATCTGCTCGGGCCGCTGGCCGACCCGGACCGGGCCGGGCGTCTGCCGGCCGCCCGGTAGCGGCTCCTCTTCCCCCTCCCCCGCCGGTGCCGCCCGGCCGGAATCCTCTCCGGCCCCCGCCGGGTGTCCTGCTGTCGTCCCGTCACCGGAAGCGGCCGATTCTCGACGGTCCGCCGATAGCGCATGGCACGTCCCTTTGTCATGCCCGCCAGGAAAAGACCGCATGTGGCGGGCGGATCGTCCGACCGGTGGTGCACACTCCTCGCAGACACTGCTTCGTTGAAATGCGTGGGGAGGCGATGGGGTGTTCGCAGGGATCGATGAGGTCGACTGGGCCTCGATGGAGCACGCCTACGGGCCGGCCGGTGACGTGCCTGCGATGCTGCGGGGTCTCGCGTCCGCGGATCCGGCGGAGCGCGAGGCGGCGCTGGACGGGATGTACGGGGCGGTTCACCACCAGGGTGATGTGTACGCCTGCACGCTGGCCAGCATTCCTTTCCTCTTCGAGCTGGTCGTGGATCCGGGCATCCAGGACCGGGGCAGCATCGTCGAACTTCTCACCAGCATCGGCGGTATCGATCTGGACGAGGACGACGAGGACGAGATCGACGAGGACGAGATCGAGGGCGCGGCCAACTACGCGATGGCGGCGACCGCCGTCACCGCGGGCGCCGGGGTCTTCTTCGAGCTGATGGCCGACGAGGACCCGGGGGTACGGCTCAACGCGCCCCTGGCGCTCGCCGCGCTGCACGACCATCCGGACAGGGTGCTCGCGCTGTTGCGGGAGCGTCTGCCGATCGAGCCGGACGAGGAGGTGCGGCTGGCTCTGGTGGAGGCCGCGGGGCGGGTCGCCCTGCGCCACCGGGCACTGGCCGGTCAGGCGGCGGTGTGGCTGAGCAGGCTGGCCGGCGAGGGGTTCTGGCCGGGGCTGCGGCTGGCCGCGCTGGCCCAGCTGGCCCGGTGCGCACCGGACGCGCTGCCCGGCGATGTCGTGCGGGTGGTGACGGGGCTGCTGCGGCAGCTGCGCTCGGTGCCCGCGCGCCGGCCCGGGACCGCCCCCGCGGTCGACGCGCAGAGCGGTGCGGCCGCTTCGGCCGAGGCGGTCGCGGCCGTCGACGCGCATCCGGACGCGGCCGGGGAGCCGCCCGCCGAGGAGCGGGTCGCGCCGGTGGCCCGGGTGGGCCGGTTGCGGGCGCTGCCGGACGAGGAGGCCCCGGTGCCCACCGCTCCCTGGACGGCGGACCTGCTGCGCACCCTGCACGTCGGGCTCGACGACCGGGTCGCCGAGCGGACCGCGCTGCTGACGGATCAGCTGCGCAGCCCGGACCGCAGACAGCGGATCGACGCGCTGCGGATGTGCAGCGGGCTGATCCGGACCTGGCGGGGCTCGTACGAGGAGCTGGTCCGGCTGGTCGGTGAGCAGCTCGCCACCCCGGAGCCCCTGCTGGCCGAGGCCGCCTCGCACGTGCTGGAGGAGCTCTTCGGTCTCGCCGCGCCCGCCGCGGACGCGCTGGCGGCCCGGGTGGCGGCGGATCCCGGGGCCTGGGTGCAGGACTGGCCGAGCGGGCCGCCCGCGCTGGGCAGTGCGGTGAAGGCGCTGGCCCGGCTGGGCGACGCCCGCGCCGTGCCCGCGCTGGCCGCCGCGCTGGAGCGGCCCGAGGTGCCGCACGACGTGGGCTTCGCCATCGGCTTCCTGGGGGCGGCGGCGGCCCCGCTGGCCGGGGCGCTGCGCCGCCGGCTCGGCGAGGTCCCGCTGGACGAGCGGCTGCACGACCGGGCGGGCCCGCTGCTCACCGGCCTGGCCGCGCTGCGGGCGGACGAGGCGCTGCCGGAGGTGTTGCGGGTGCTGCGCGGGGCGCCGGAGTACCGGGGCGAGTGGCTGCGTACCGAGGCGCTGCGGGCACTCGGTTCGTTCGGGCCGGCGGCGCGCGGTGTCCTGCCCGAGCTGCGGGCGCTGCTGCGGAGCCCCGGGGCCACCCCGGCGACCGAGATCGCGAAGGCCCTGTGGGCGGTCGAGGGGGACGCCGATGCCGTGCTGCCGGTGCTGATCGAGGGGCTGCGGGCGGAGCGGGTGCACGAGATCCGGTCGGCGGTGAACGCGCTGGGCGGGCTGGGGGTGCGGGCCGTGGTGGTCGCTCCCCGGCTGCGGGCGCTGCTGGGCCACGGCGAGCAGTGGCTGCGGGTGGACGCGGCGATCGCGCTGTGGGACGTGTCCGGGCGGGCCCAGGAGTCCGTGCCGGTGCTCCTGGCGGACTGGGAGAAGAATCATCATGTGCGCATCCGGGTGGCGGAAGGCCTGGCGCGGATGGGTGCCGCTGGTGCAGGGTCGGACGCGGCACGCGTACTGCGCGCCGAACTCGCCTCCGTACGCCGTCACAACGCGATGGACGGCGTGTTCGGCAGCCACGACACCTACGAGGACGAAAAGCTGCTGGCGCTCTGTCGTCATGCGCTTCTGCGGGACACGGGGAAGGGACCCACAACATGATCATTTTCGGTACGCGAGGCTATCTGTACCAATTGGCGATACTGACCCTGGTCTGCGGCTGGTGCGGCAACCCGGCCGCGCACACGCTGCGCAAGAGGGTCACGAAGTTCACGTTGTTCTTCGTGCCGCTCTTCCCCTTCTCGACGAAGTTCGCGACCCAGTGCACGTTCTGCGGCGGTGAGCAGCAGATCCCCAAGGAGCAGGCCGAACAGCTGCTGGCCCAGCACGCGGCCGCCCAGCAGGGCAATCCGTACGGACAGCAGCAGGACCGACCGGGTTACGCGCCGAACGGGCAGGGCCAGAACCCGTACCAGAGCTGATCGGCACCTCAGCAGGAATACGCCAATTTAATATCATTCACATATGAACGGGCATAACGGACTCCCTTCCGAATAAGGTCATGAGAACTGGACCTCCGGAAGGGAGAGTCATGCGTCCGCGTCGCCGGGTACGGTGCCGCACGGCGGTGGCCCTCGGGGCCGTCGCCGGCCTGGCGCTGCTGACCGGCTGCGGCAACGGCGGCGGGCTGCGGAGCGCCGGGCGGACCCCGGACGCGGTGGGGCCCGCCAGGCTCTGGCCCTGGCTGCCGCCCGCCTCGGCCGCCCCGTACGACTACGGCGAGGGCGAGACCGCGCGCATCCCCGGCATCGAGGTGCCGCCGGACGGCGATGTGCACCGGCTGGATCCGGTGGCGGTGGTGCGGGCGGGGCTGGCGGCCCGGCCCGACCGGTCCAGCGGCACGGCCGACCTCCCCGCCGACACCGTGAAGAAGATCAACGCCTGCCGGACCGAACCGGCTTCCTGTCCCGTGCTCCGGCCGTACTTCCGTGATCTGACGGGCGACGGCAGGGACGAGATGGTGCTCGGCATCCGGCTGGCCGACCACCAGCTCTCCGTACGGGTCTACATGCCTCAGGCGGGCGGGCTGACCCGGATCCTGTCCACCTCGGACGCGGTGATCAGCGTCGAGCTGGCAGGACGGGACCTGATCATGCGGGCGCCCTCGGCGATCACCGGGTACGAGTACCGCACCGCCTGGTCCTGGGACGCCCGGCAGCGGGCGATGCTGCCGACCCAGGACGAGATCCAGCGGATCCCGCCGTCCCGGGCGCCGCAGCCGAGTCCCTCGGCCACCGCACCGCCCACCCCGCCGACCGCCGCGCCCGTCTCCCCCACCGCGGCACCGTCCGCCGGGATCTCCGCGGAGCGCCGGTGAGACGGCCGGGCCCCGGCGGAAGCGGGCGGGCAGCGCGGTGGCGGCGCCCCCGGGTGCCGGCCTGGGCGGCGACGCTCACCTGGAAGTCGGCCGTCTTCCTCACCGCGATGTGCTGCGCGCTGGCCGCGTTGCTGGGCGCGCTGGTCCACGCCGGGGTGACTCACCAGACCGTCGACCGGGCCCGCGAGAAGGCCCTGTCCCGGCTGACGGACGTCACCGCCGCGTACGAGACCGGCGAGGCGCTGCCGCCGGGTTCCGGTATCGATCCGCCCGGACTGCCGGCCGCCCTGCGCGCGCTGGCCGCCGGGGGCCGGCGCGGCACGCTCGTCGGCGAGCACGACGGGCGTCCGGCCATGTGGGCGGCGGGCCCGGCGGACGGCCGCGCGCTGGCCACCCAGGTGGACTACACCCAGAGCGCCCGCACCATCGACAGCCTCGACGGGGCGATCCTCGTCTCCTCCCTGCTGGCCATCTGCGCCACCCTGCTGGTCGGCGCCTTCGCGGTCACCCGGGTCACCCGTCGGCTGCACCAGACGGCCCGGGTGGCCCGCCGGATCAGCGCCGGTGACCTCGACGCCCGCGTCCGCGACCCGCGTACGGCGGACCCCTCGCGCCCGCAGGACGAGGTCGCGATCGTCGCCGGGGCGCTGGACACGATGGCGTCCACGCTCCAGCGCAAGCTCCAGACCGAGCAGCGTTTCACCGCCGATGTGGCGCACGAACTGCGCACCCCGCTGACCGGCCTCTCGGCCGCCGCCGAGCTGCTGCCGCCGGGACGGCCGTCCGAGCTGGTGCGGGACCGGGTCCGGGCGATGCGGGCGCTGACGGAGGACCTGCTGGAGATCTCCCGGCTCGACGCCCGTACGGAAGCGGTCGACCTCGATGTGTACGAACTGGTGCCGCTGGTCGAGCGGGTGGTGCGCGCGTCCGGGACCGGCACCGCGATCCGTGTCGACCCCTCGGCGGGTGCCGCGCGCGTACGCGTCGTGACCGACAGGCGGCGGCTGGAACGGGTGCTGGGCAATCTGATCGCCAACGCGCACAAGCACGGCCGGCCCCCCGTGGTGCTGACGGTCGACGGGCCGGTGGTGACCGTACGCGATCACGGCCCGGGTTTCCCGGACTACCTGCCGGCCGACGGCCCGCAGCGGTTCCGCACCGAGCCCGGCGGCAAGGGGCACGGACTCGGGCTGACCATCGCCGCCGGACAGGCGGCGGTGATCGGCGCCGGCCTGGAGTTCCGCAACGCCCCGGACGGCGGGGCGGTGGCCCGGGTGACCCTGCCCGAGCACACCGGCCCGGACGGCGGGACGCCGGAATCCGGCCCGGGCACCGGCATGAAGTCCGCGCCCCGCCGGGAGCAGTGACGGACCGCCGGAGCGCACACCGGCCACCCCCTCGCACCGTCCGTCACCGCACACCGGCCACCCCCGGACACCTCCTCGCACCGTCCATCACCGCACCACGGCCGACCGGCCACCGCCGCACACCGGCCACCTCCCGCACCACGGCCGGCCGTCCACCACCCCACACCGACCCACCACCCGCACCACGTCCGACCGGCCGGCCACCGCACCACCGGACATACCTGCTACGACATAAGGGAAATAGCCACCAGCTCTTGCTACGTTGCCTGGCATGACCGCAACGACGGCGGACGCGCCCCCGCCCGATCTACGCCTGCCCAAGCGGCGCGGAGTCGAGCTGCTGCTCCTCACCGGGGCCGTCCTCATCTCCGTCTACGGCTACGCCGCCGTCGGCCTGGCCAAGAACAACGCGGTCCCGCCCGACGTGGCCGGCTACGGCGCGGGCCTCGGACTGCTCGCCCTCCTCGCCCATCTCGCGGTCCGCTTACGCGCCCCGTACGCCGATCCGCTGCTGCTGCCCATCGCGGTACTGCTCAACGGACTGGGCCTGGTGCTGATCTACCGGCTCGACCTGGAGACGCCGAGGGACCAGGCGGCCCCCACCCAGCTCATCTGGTCCACGCTCGGGGTGGCGCTGTTCATCGCGGTGGTGGTCCTGCTGCGCGACCACCGGGTGCTCCAGCGGTACGCGTACCTCTCGGTCGCCACCGCGCTGGTCCTGATGATCGTGCCGATCTTCTTCCCGGCGGTGAACGGTGCCAAGATCTGGATCCGGGTCGGCGGATTCTCCTTCCAGCCGGGCGAGTTCGCCAAGATCCTGCTCGCGGTGTTCTTCGCCGCGTACCTCGCCGCGAACCGCAACGCGCTCGCGTACACCGGCCGACGGATCTGGCGGCTCCAGCTCCCCACCGGCCGGGTGCTCGGCCCGATCGTGGCGATCTGGCTGCTGAGCGTCGGCGTGCTGGTCCTGGAACGCGACCTGGGCACCTCGCTGCTCTTCTTCGGCCTCTTCGTGATCATGCTGTACGTGGCCACCGGCCGGACCGGGTGGATCGCGGTGGGTCTGCTGCTCGCGGCGGTCGGCGCGTTCGTCGTCGGCTCCTTCGAACCGCATGTGCACAGCCGGGTCCAGGACTGGCTGGACCCGTTCGCCTCCATCGACGCCGGCCAGGGGCCCGGCCAGCTGGCCCAGTCGCTGTTCGCGTTCGCCGCGGGCGGGATGCTGGGGGCCGGGCTGGGCCTCGGCCACTCGATCCTCATCGGTTTCGCCGCCAAGTCCGACTTCATCCTGGCGACCGCGGGCGAGGAGCTCGGACTGACCGGGCTGACCGCGGTCTTCCTGCTGTACGCGCTGCTGGTGGCACGCGGCTACCGGGCCGGGCTCGCCCTGCGCGACCCCTTCGGGCGGCTGCTCGCGATCGGTCTCGCCTCGATCCTGGCGCTCCAGGTGTTCGTGATCGCGGGCGGGGTGATGGGGCTGATCCCGCTGACCGGCATGGCGATGCCGTTCCTCGCCCAGGGCGGTTCGTCCGTCGTCACCAACTGGATCATCGTGGCACTGCTGATCCGGGTCAGTGATCTGGCCCGAAGACCGCAGCCCGGCCAGGTGGAGACCGGGATCATCGCGCCGATCGCGCGGGACGAGCGGTGATCCGCTACATCCGGCGGGCCGCCGCGCTCCTGCTGGTGCTGCTCGTGGCGCTGTTGCTGAACGCCGCCCGGATCCAGGTCCTCGACGCCGACAGCCTGGACGACAACCCCGCCAACCGCCGCCTCACGATCGCCCGTTACGACCAGCCGCGCGGCAACATCCTGGTCGGCGGCAGGTCCGTGACCGGTTCGAAGGACACGGGCGAACAGCTCAAGTACGAGCGCACCTACCGCAACGGCCCGCTGTACGCGCCGGTGACGGGCTACGCCTCGCAGACGTACGGCACGACCCTGATCGAGAACGCCGAGGACTCCGTCCTGTCCGGCACCGATCCGATGCTCGCCCCGTTCCCGCTGTGGAACGAGATCACCCGCAGCCGGCAGCCCAGCGGCAACGTCGTGACGACCATCAGGGACTCGATGCAGCGGGCCGCGTACGAGGGGCTCGGCGGCCGGCGGGGCGCGGTCGCCGCCGTCGAACCGTCCACGGGGAAGATCCTGGCGCTGGTCTCGACCCCCTCGTACGACCCCGGCCGGCTCTCGGGCACCGGCCCGTCCGTCACCGACGCCTGGGAGCGGCTGAACGCGTCGAAGAGCCTGCCGATGCTCAACCGGGCGATCCGGCAGACCTATCCGCCGGGCTCCACCTTCAAGATCGTGACCGCGGCCGCGGCGCTCGACGCGGAGGTCGTCACCGATCCCGACGCGGACACCGGCACCCCGTCGCCGTATGTGCTGCCGGGCACGTCGACCACGCTGCCCAATGAGGCTCGGGGCTGCGAGAGGGCCTCGCTCGCCGAGGCGATCCGGGTCTCCTGCAACACCGTGATGGCGGACCTCGGGGTCCGGGTCGGCCTCAAGGGCATGGTGGACGCGGTACGGAAGTTCGGCTTCAACGACACCGGGCTGCGGATCCCCTCGGGAGTGGCCAAGAGCAACTTCGACACCGAGATGACCGACGACCAGCTGGCGCTGTCGTCGATCGGGCAGTTCGACACGACGGCGACCCCGCTCCAGATGGCGATGGTGGCGTCCGCCGTGGCCAACGGCGGTGACCTCATGCGCCCCTACCTGGTCGACCGCACGACCACCCGCGGCGGCACGAACGTCCACCAGAACGGTTCGCACACCTACCACCGGGCGATGAACCCGCGCACGGCGATGCAGCTGCGGGAGATGATGGTGGACGTCGTGGAGAACGGCACCGGGTCCAGCGCCGCGATCGACGGGGTGACGGTCGGCGGCAAGACCGGCACCGCGCAGCACGGCATCGACAACTCGGGCCGCCCGTACGCCTGGTTCATCTCCTGGGCGCAGGCACCGGGTTCGGCGCAGCCGGCCGTCGCGGTCGCGGTGGTCGTCGAGGACGCGGCGGCGAACCGGGCGGACATCAGCGGCGGCGGCAGCGCGGCCCCGATCGCCCGTTCCGTCATGGCGGAGGCGCTGGGCGGCTGACCGTGCCGCGGCGGCGCGGAGGCCTTACCGGCGCCCGGCCCGACGGGCGGCGCCGGCGCCCGCCGCCCGCGACGGGCCGGTCAGCCGATCGGCTTGCGCGCCTCGGACCGGACCTTGGCGGTGTCCGCCGCCAGCTGCGTCAGGTCGATGGAGCCGGGAGCCTTCACCGCGGTCTCGGGCGTGATCACGGCGACCATGGCCCCGGTGTTCCCGTCGCCCCAGGCGCACATGGGGAAGCTGGTCGTCGTGCCGTTCGTCTTCTGCTGCAGGACCTGGCACTCGACCGTGATGCCGTATCCGTCGGGGGTGAACTTCCTGGCCGGTACGGCAAGGGTCGCGCCGTCCGCCTCGGCGGCCCCCGAGAGCATCTTGCGCCGGGCGAACTCGGGGCTCCTCAGCTGCCCCCACATCCCCGACAGCACCAGCGCGCCGCCCTTGTCGGAGGTGTACTGCGCGACGACCGCCTTCGGGTTCCGGATGCTGGGGTCGTAGGTGTTCTCGATCTCCTTGCCCTTGTCCCGCGACATGTCGGTGGCCAGCGTGAACTCGCCGTCCAGCAGCTTCTGCTCGGCCGTGAGCCGGTACTCCGACGGCGGGAACCCGCCGTCGGCGACCGACTTTCCGATGTCCATCAGCTTGAACGCGGCGAAGCCGAGACCGCCCACCACCGCGAGTACGGCGACGGTGATCCCGATGACGAGTCCGGTCCGCTTCCTCTTCGGCGGCTGCGCACCGGGCCATCCGGGCACCCCTGGCTGTCCGGGCACCCCGGGCTGCCCCCATGCTCCCTGCGGCGGGAGTTGCTGCTGCGGAGGCCCGTACGCGGGCTGCTGCGGGTAAGAACCGTACGGGGGCTGTGACTGCGGAGGTCCGTACGGCCCCTGGGGCTGGGGAGGTCCGTACGGGCCTTGGGGCGGCTGCGGCGGCATGCTCATGGCACCACGGTACGTCACACATGCGAACGCGAATTCGACCGCGGTGGGTTCGGTGCGACGGCTCCCGCCACCGCTTCGGTTCATCGGTCCCCGGACGCGCCCGGCCCGCCCTGCGCCATCGCCTCCTCGACCTCGGCGACCCGGGCCTGCTCCTCCTCCGCGAAGCGGTCCCGGTCCAGTTGTTCGGCTATCTCCTCGTCCTGGGTCATCAGCAGGTCCAGGTTGGAGTCGCCGAGGTCGAAGACGCCCATGTCGACGTAGGCCTTCTGGAGCCGTTCGCCCCACAGGCCGATGTCCTTGACACACGGCACTATCCGGCTGAACAGCAGCTTGCGGAAGAGCTGGAGGAACTCCGAGTGCTCGGAGAGGTCCTTGGCCTCCTGCTTGGCGATGCCGAAGTTCTCCAGCACCTCGACGCCGCTGAGCCGGTCCCGCATCAGGTAGCAGCCCTCGATGACGAACTCCTCGCGCTCGCGCAGTTCGGCGTCGCTCAGCTGCTTGTAGTAGTCGCGCAGCGCCATCCGTCCGAACGCGACGTGCCGGGCCTCGTCCTGCATGACGTACGCGAGGATCTGCTTGGGCAGCGGCTTGGTGGTGGTGTCGCGGATCATGCCGAAGGCGGCCAGTGCCAGCCCCTCGATGAGGACCTGCATCCCGAGGTACGGCATGTCCCAGCGGGAGTCGCGCAGGGTGTCGCCGAGCAGCCCCTGGAGGTTGTCGTTGACCGGGTAGAGCATCCCGATCTTCTCGTGCAGGAACCGGCCGTATATCTCCGCGTGCCGGGCCTCGTCCATGGTCTGGGTCGCGGAGTAGAACTTGGCGTCCAGGTCGGGGACGGACTCCACGATCCTGGCCGCGCAGACCATGGCGCCCTGCTCACCGTGGAGGAACTGGCTGAACTGCCAGGAGGTGTAGTGCTTGCGCAGCTCGCCCCGGTCCTTCTCGGTCATCTTCGCCCAGTGCGGGGTGCCGTACAGGGTCAGGGCCTCGTCAGGGGTGCCGAGCGGGTCGGTGGGGTCGACCTCCAGGGACCAGTCGATGCGCTTGTTGCCGTCCCACTGCTTGTCCTTGCCCTTCTGGTAGAGGGCGAGCAGGCGTTCGCGGCCGTCGTCGTAGTCCCAGCTGAAGCGGGCGGCGCCGGAGGCGGGTACCTGCCACGAGGGTGCGTCGGGGGCGGTGGTGTAGAGGTCGTGTGTCGACACGGACGGCTCCTTCGCCTGGCATGTTTCGGCAATTCCCTTGGCGGTTGCGCCAGTTGGCAGGTTCACACGTTGGTAGACGCCGGGTCAACAAGTCGTGCGCCAGGGATTGACGGCCTTACTGACGAGGAGTCTCATAAGGAGTGACCGCCGGTAACCCAGGTGTGAGGTGCCTCCAGCCATGACCCCAGTGACCGAACTCGACGTCCAGCTGCTCCGCGACGCGCTCGGCCCGCTCCGGGACCGCGAACAGATCGCCGAGCGGCTGCTCGACTCCTCGGCCAAGCACTCCTTCGACCCGGACAAGGAACTCGACTGGGACGCGGCGATCGAGGACGGCAAGTGGTTCTGGCCGCCCGAGCTGGTCTCGCTCTACGACACCCCGCTGTGGCGGAGGATGTCCGAGGAACAGCGGATGGATCTGTCCCGGCACGAAGCGGCGTCGCTGGCCTCACTGGGCATCTGGTTCGAGATCATCCTCATGCAGCTGCTGGTCCGGCACATCTACGACCGGCCGGTCACCAGCAACCACGTCCGCTACGCACTCACCGAGATAGCCGACGAGTGCCGGCACTCGATGATGTTCGGCCGCATGATCACCTGGGGCGGGACGCCCGACTATCCGGTGCCGCGCGTCTATCACAACCTCGCGCGGGTGCTGAAGACCGTCTCCACCACCCCCGGTTCGTTCGCCGCGACCCTCCTCGGCGAGGAGATCCTGGACTGGATGCAGCGGCTGACCTTCCCGGACGAGCGGGTCCAGACGCTGGTGCGGGGCGTGACCCGCATCCATGTCGTCGAGGAGGCGCGACACGTCCGGTACGCCCGCGAGGAGCTGCGCCGCCAGATGGTGACCGCCCCGCGCTGGGAGCGCGAGCTGACCCGGCTGAGCAGCGGCGAGGCGGCCCGGGTCTTCTCGGTCTGCTTCGTCAACCCGCGGGTGTACGAGAACGTCGGCCTGGACCGCCACGAGGCCGTCGCCCAGGTGAAGGCGAGCGGCCACCGGGCGGAGGTCATGCAGTCGGGCGCGAAGCGGCTGACGGACTTCTTCGACGACATCGGGGTGCTGAACGGGGTGGGGCGCAGGCTGTGGAAGCGCTCGGGTCTGCTGGCCTGAGCGGGCCGCCCCGCGGCGCGGCCCGCTCCGGGTCCTTCGTCCGGACGGGCCCGGCGTGATCCGGGCGAGAGGCCCTAGGCTCTGACTCATGACCTCTGCTGCCGCCAGCGCGCCGCCGGCCCGCGCGTACCGAAGGCTGAGCGTCGAGGAGCGCCGCACCCAGCTCCTCGGTGCGGCCCTCACCCTCTTCGCCCACCGGGCTCCCGACGAGGTCTCGCTCGACGAGGTCGCGACGGTCGCCGGGGTGTCCCGCCCGCTCGTCTACCGCTACTTCCCGGGCGGGCGGCAGCAGTTGTACGAGGCGGCGCTGAGGTCCGCCGCCGAGCAGCTGATCCTGTGCTTCGGCGAGCCGCCGGTGGGCCCGCCCACCGAGCGGGTGACGCGGGTGCTCGACCGCTACCTCGCCTTCGTCGACGAGCACGACACCGGTTTCAGCGCGCTGCTGCGCGGCGGCTGTGTCGTCGAGACCTCCCGCACGTCGGCGATCGTCGACGAGGTGCGGCGGGCGGCGGCCGAGCAGATCCTGCTGCACCTGGGCAGGGAGGGGGCGGCGCCGGGCCCCAGGCTGCGGATGATGGTGCGCACCTGGATCGCGGCCGTCGAGGCGGCGTCGCTGATCTGGCTGGACGAGGGGAAGCGGCCCGACGCGGCGGAGCTGCGCGACTGGCTGGTGGACCAGCTGATCGTGCTGCTGGCCGCCACGGCGGCGACGGACCGGGAGACCGCCTCGGCGGTGGCGGCGCTGCTGCCGCTGGAGTCCGCCGGGGGGCCGGCGGGGCGGCTGGCACAGCGGCTGGTGCCGGTGCTCGGCGAGGCGGCCCATCTGCTCCCCGAGAACTGATCGGTCAGACTGAAGTCGTGCGAAGCGAGAACACCGCCTTCACAGGCGGCCCCCTGGACGGGCGGGTGCTGCCCGTCCTCGTCGGCCCGACCGGACATCCGCCGAAGTGGTACGAGGTCCCGGTGCCGGCCGCCGACGGCGGGCCGGCCACCGTGTACGCGTACCGCAGGGTTCCGGCCGGCCACAGCAAGCGGCTGGGGCTGCCGCGCGGCTGGGTGTACGAGTACGCCCCCGGCGGCCGCGAGCGGCACAGCCCCAAGTGGCCCTGGTCGAAGCCGGGCTGAGGGTACGGGGCAGGGTGGGGAGGCGGGGCACTCGGTCTAAGATCGACGCTCCGGTGCTCTGGCACGGTCAGCGAGGGGGGTGCGCCATGGAGGCGCTGCGTCAGGACGATCCACGCCGCTTCGGCCCGTACACCGTGCTGGCACGGCTGCGCGAGACCGCGAGCGCCGTTCAGTACCTCGCGCACGCCGCGACCGCGCCGGACGCGGTGGTGATCACCGCCGCCCGGCCCGGACTCGCCGCACTGCCCGCCTTCCGGCGCCGGTTCCAGGCGGAGGCCGACACCGCGGACCGGCTGACCGGCGACCGGTCCCGGCCGGCCGTCGCGGACGACGCCGCGAGCGACGCCGCGGACGAGTCCCCGGACGACGACCTGCTGTGGACCGCGAGTCCGTACGTACCCGCGCTGACACTCGCCGAGGCGATCGGGACCACCGGACCGCTGCCCGAGCGTGCGGTACGGATACTGGGCGCGGGCATCGCCGAGACCCTGTCCCGGGCGCACGCCACCGGAGCCGTGCTCCAGGGCCTGGCTCCCCGGACGGTGCTGCTCGCCGGGGACGGACCGCGTCTCACCGCGTTCGGCCCGCTGGGCGCGGCGGCCGCCGCCGAGGCCCGGCCCGGCGGCCAGTTGTCCGTACGGCTCGGCTATCTGACCCCGGAACAGGTGGCGGGCGAGGAGCCCGGACCGGCTTCCGACCTCTTCGTGCTGGGCCTGCTGCTGGCGTACGCGGCGACCGGCACCACCCCGCTCGCCGACGGCCCGGCTGCCGAGGGCGCCGAGCGGATCGCCCGCACCGCGCCCGAACTCGGCGCGGTTCCCGAGGAGTTGCGCGACCTGGTCGCCCGCTGCCTGGCGAAGGCCCCGGCCGACCGGCCGAGCGCCGGAACGGTGGCGGCCGAGCTGGCCCTGGAGGGTGCGGCGGGCATGGCGAAGGGCGGCTGGCTGCCCGAGGCGCTGGCCGCCGCGGTGGCGGAGCAGGGGGCACGGGCACGGGAGGCGGTCGCGTCGGGCCGCCCGATCGAGGAACCGGCGGACGGACCGGTGTCCGCATCCTCCGGGGGCCCTGCCAAGGTTCCCGCCGATGCCCCGGTCGGCACCCCGGTGGATGCCGCTGTCGAGGGCCCGGTCGACGCCCCGCCGATCGAGCCGGTCGACACACCGCCGGACGCACCGATCGACACATCCATCCCCGCCGCCGCCGTCCCCGCCCCCACTCCCACGACCGCCCCTGCCGTCGAACCCCTTCCCCTCCCCGGCTCCCTCCCCCTGCCGGACACGCGGACCGCCCAGTTCGGGAACCTCGGACGTCAGGTCCCCGGGACCGACCGGCCGACGACCCAGCTGTCCGTCCCGCCCGAGCTGACCGGGCGTCCGGCCGCGTCGGCTGCCGCAGCGCCCGCCCCGGCGGCTCTCCCCGCCGGACCTGCCTCGGCCATGCCCGGCGGGGTGCCCGCCGTGCCCCCGCCGATGGTTCCGCCGGTCCCGCTGCCGGTCCCCGCGGGACGCACCGTCACCTCCGTACGGTCCTCCTCCCCCGACGCCGACCGGCGCACTCTGCTCATCGGACTCGCCGCCGGGGCCGCCGGCCTGGTCGTCGGTGGCGGCGGCGCGCTGGCGCTGAGCGGCGGCGACGGCGGGACCACGGACGACCCCAAGCCCGCGCCGGGCCACAGCGGTCCCACCGTCGCCGGACTGCCGCCGCAGCCCCGCTGGGTGTACACGGTCCCGGCGGCGGAAGAGGCACCGCTCACCGCCGCCGTCTGGAACGACCGGCTGCTGGTGCTGACCGGCAGGAGCGGCGCGACCGCCGTCGATCTGCGTACCGGGCGCCGGATCTGGGAGAACGCGGACGCCGCCGAGGGGCGTGCCGCCCTCCCCGCCGGCAAGGACCTCTGCTTCATCGCCGCCCCCTCCGGTTTCCTCTGGCTCTCCCCGAAGGACGGGAAGACCGTGCACCAGGTGGAGCACGCGGCCCTGTCCCCCAGCATGCCGAAGCTCTCCGCGCCGGAGATCGTCGGCTCGTCCGGTCCGGTGGTCTGGTTCACCGGCTCCGAGAAGGTCACCGTCAAGGCCCCGCCGCCGAAGAAGGGCAAGAAGCGCGGCAAGGACAAGCAGGTCGTCAGGGCCTATCTCTTCGCGTACGACATCGTGCGGCGCGAGCAGCTGTGGCGGGCCCCGGTACCCGCCGGACGCGACGGCACCCCCGTCCACCGGCTGATCGCGGTCCGCGAGGACAACCTGGTGGTACGTCAGAGCCCGGCCACCCTCGCCCCCGGCGACGTCCGGGCGGCCAAGGGCAGGGCGGTCTTCCGGAGCTTCGGCCGCAGGACCGGCAAGGCCCTGTGGACCAAGCAGTTCGGCACGGTCGCCCCGGACGCGGCGGTCACGGGCGACGACCGGGGCCTGCTGTACGCGGCGGTGGGCGACGACCTCCAGGCGTTCGAGACCCCGGCCGGCAAGCCGAAGTGGACGCTGAACGGCACCGGCGGCACCCCGTACGGCACGCCCGTCGCCACCGGAGCCGTACTCCACACCACCAACCGCAACCAGGAGGTGGGCGCGGTCGAGCGGGAGACCGGCCGGCTGCGCTGGCGCCGCTCGACGGAGGCGGCGATCGGCACCGCCGCCCCGGCCGTCACGCTCAGCACGACCGGCCGCACCCTGCTGGCCGCGGACGGCGCCCAGGTCACCGCGTTCGCCGCCGAGGACGGCCGGCGACTGTGGAAGTTCCAGGACATCGGCACCCAGGACCCGAAGGGCCCCACGGTCACCGCTCCGTACCGGGTCCTGACGACCGGCCGGACCGCCGTCGTACAACGCGGCCGGATCTTCTACGCGTTCCCGGTCGCCTGACCGAAGAGCGCGTCGATCCAGGTGTCCCCGGGCGGCGGCACGAAGAAGTACCCGCCGCCGGTGGTGAGGATGTACTTGGCCATGGCCTCCCCCTCCAGGCGCTTCTGCACGGCCTCGAACCCGGTGGCCAGGTCCCGCTGGAAGCAGGAGAAGATCAGCCCGCTGTCGCCGTCGCCCCGGTCGTAGTTGTAGCTGCGGCGCACCAGGGGCGGCGGGTCGCGCCGATCCGGTGCGGCGAGCCGCACATGCGAATCCAGCGGTGTGGCCCTGCCATTGGGGTCCGCCACGAAGCCGGGTTGCTCATGGGCCGGAGTGCCGTCGAGCCAACGGCCGTCCCGCCGCCGCCCGATGACGCGCTCCTGCTCGCGCACGGAATCCTTGTCCCACAACTCGGTCGCGAACCGCACGATCCGCACCACTTGATAGCTGCCGCCCACGGCCCAGTCCGGTTCACCCTGGCCACTGCGCACAACGGCCCGGTCGGCCACCTCGCGCTCGGTGCCCGGATTCCCGAACCCTTCGGTGAAATGAAACGGATTACGGGAAAGCCCCTTGCCGTCCTCGACCCGATTCTCATCCCGGAACCCGTCGACCTGCCACCGCACACGCCACCCGGCGGCCTGCCCCACCACTCGCTCGGCAGCCTCCTGCACAGCCCTCTTGCCGGCCCCGGTCACCTGTACGAGCACGTCCCCGTGCGACTGGGCAGGGTCGAGCAGATCCCCGGCAGAGGAAGGCATCGCCCTCAGTTGGCGCGGACGTCGCGCCCCTCCCAACCCCCCTCCGGCAAAGACACGGCTCCCCAACGCAAGCCAGGCGTCAACGCCGCCCCTGTCAACCGCCGCAACCGACTGCTGCACCCGGGTCAGAGCTGTCTTCAGTGCTGGTGGCTTCCGGCCTGACAGATCGCCAGCCGGATCCAGGGCCATGACACGCGTACAAACGGCGGGCAGGACCCCTCGCAGAGAGGCCAACGAGCCCGTGGAATCACCGGGTGACGTCCGGAAGGGCGAGGCATCCGTCGCCATCACACCGACCCCTCCCACGGCCACCGCGGTCGCCCCCAGCAATATGCCTCTTCTGCTTCTCACGCCCACATCCCCACCCCAGGGCCGACCTTGAGTGCGCATACCCTACCCACTACTGGTGAGAGATTCGGAAGTACTCCTCCACGGCTCGGAACTCCGGGCGATTCGCTTCCGCGGCCTCCGCCACTCGTCCGCCACCCTGCTCCTGGAACAGGACGTCGACCTCGCCGCGATCAAAGAACTCCTCGGCCACGCCCACATCGGCGTCACCGCCGACGTCTACGCCCACGTCCGACTCCGCCTCCAGCGGGACGCCATCGACGCCCTGGGCACCACCCTCAGCCTGGCCAACGACGAACCTGACGACCCATCCGACGCAGCAGCCGTCCGCTGACGTTGCCGTCAACTACTGCCGTCAGACACCCCAGCACACGCCAGAGGCCCCACCGGAAACCAACCCGGTGGGGCCTCTCACATTCTAAGCCGCGAAAGCGCAACCCAGCGTCATCAAATTCGTTCAGCCTTCATGCGCACCTACTCCTCGCCTGCCCGATCGAGAAGATCAGAAACTTCCACTCGACGCCAATCCCATTGCGGATGATTCTCGATCAACCTGAGAAAATCGCCAAACTCGACGACATCGCCATGATTGGTGTCGATTAGACCGGAGAAGCCTACGAGTACTTCGCCAAGGAAGCCGCGCGCTGCATCCATGGACTCGCAGGACAGGTAGATCGCAAACGGTTCACCAATCCTTCGGGAAATTTCTTCGATCTCCTCAGGCTCAAAGTCGTCGAGCACCCTTCCCGAGAAATCAAGACTGTACGAGTAGCCCTTCCAGCCCAGCACATCGCCGTCGGTGAGGGGGTCCCGCCGGATGCCGTATGACCTGATGCGAGCCGTGATGGAGGAGCACTCTTGCGCCGTGGCGAGAAGGATCACAGAAGGCCAGGACATGCTCATCGCCACCTTTTAGTCATGGTGCAATCACCGCTAGCAGCTCGTCGAGGTCGGTCGTGACCATCTTGCCCGCGCGCTCCAATTCCTGGATCGCATGCTTGGGATATCGCTTTCCAGGTTGGATGAAGCTGATTACCGGATAGTCCGTCGCCGATTCGTACTTGAGGTGATCGTTCAGGGACCCCTTTGCGGCGCCAGTCTTCACCTGGATTACCGCATTGCGTGTCACGATGTCAAAGTCGGTGATGGTCCGCCCGTCTCCGATGATCTTCATCTCGACCGCCTTCACATGCCCAGGGTATCGCTGCTCAATTGCGGCGACGAGTTCGGGAACTCCGGGGTCGCTGGGAGTGCCCACATAAGTCGGACCACAGTTATGAACCAGGACCGGCGTAGCGCCCGCGAGCACATAGTACGTATGCAGGTCATCAACGGTGAGGTTGTAGACCTTCGTTGACTGGGCCCGGTGCTTGGTAGCGGTGATCTGGACCCAGGTGCCGGCGCTCGTTTGCAGCCATTGCCCGGTCTTGAGGCTTCCTGCCTCTACCCACTGATGGAGTGCGGGCACCCAGAACGGGTGGCCCTCTGTGGCGGTGATGTGATCGTTCGTCGTGTTCCGGGCCTGGCCGGTGTCGAGGGTGAGGTCGACGAGTTGTTTGTCGCCGTTCCCCTCGATGAGAGCGGTCACAGTGCGGGGGCCGGTTTCGCCGGTCTGTGGGTCGGTGGCGAGGACCTTGTCGCCGATCTTGATGTCCTTGATTGGCTTGTTTGTGCCATCTGCCATGAGGACCGGTGTTTCGGCGGTGAAGCTGTTGTGCGTCAGGCAGCTCCCGGCGCGCAGGGAACTTCTGGCGGCCATGAAGGCGCCCAGGGCTTCTCCGGCCATGCCGAGCATGCAGCCGGTCAGGGCGGCGTTGCCGACCTGGCCCCAGTTGACCTTGCGGCCGGAGAGTCGCTGGAACGCCCAGTCGATGCCGCCGTCCATGAGCCCGCCGACGGCGCAGGCGGCGATCATCGGGTTGTCGCCGGTGGGGTCGGTGTAGGTGGTGGGTGAGGACAGGGCGTACTGGTAGAGGTTGGTGCCGCCGGCCTGGCCGATGGGGTCCTGGGAGATGAAGCGGCCGGTTTCGGGGTCGTAGTAGCGGTCGCGGTAGTAGAGCAGGCCGGTGCCGTCGTTCTCGCGGCCGGTGAAGGTGTACGGGTTGGAGGAGGCTGCTCCGGAGACGGTGGGCCGGCCGTTGGGGTCGTAGGTGTATTTCGTGGCGATGGTGCCGTCGCTGTTGGCGAGGCCGATCACCGAGCCGAGTGCGTCGGTCAGGTAGATCTGGGTGTTGCCGTTCTCGGTGCGGGTGAGGAATTCGTCCAGCCCCGAGGTGGCCACGGTCGCGGTGGTGTCGCCCGTGCCGTTCTGTTCGACCAGCGGGTTACTGCCGTCGGTGAGGAACTTGTTCGTCGTCCCGCCGACGGTCTTCGTGCTGCGGGTGCCCAGGGCGTCGTATCCGAAGCTGCTGTTCTGCCCGGCCCTGGTCAGGCCGGAGAGCTGGCCGCGTGCGTTCCACGTGTAGTCGCGGATGCCGTCCGTCTTGAGCTGGCCGTCCGCGTCGTAGGCGAAGGAGCGACCGCCGTAGGTGGTGATGCGGTTGTCCTTGCCGAAGACGGTGCCCGTCTCGGCGGCCGGCAGGGCGACGTTCGCGAGGGAGCCGGTCAGTCCGGTCTGAAGGGCCCGTTCGTCGCGGGTGTAGTGCAGGTCGCCGATGTTGCTGGTGCCCCGGGCGTAGGCGATGGATGTGATGCTGCCGGTCTTGTCGTAGCCGGTGGTGCGGGCGATGCCGCCGGGCATCGTGGCGGTCTTCTCCCGGCCCACGGCGTCGAGCTCGAACCCGATTTCCTGGGTGCCCGACGTGATGGAGGTGAGGATGCCGGCCGTGTCGAAGCCGTAGCTGGTCGTCCGGCCGCCCGCGGTCATCGTCTTGCGGCGGTCGGCCGCGTCGTAGTCGTAGCCGACGGTGCCGTTGGGGCCGGTGACCGTCTTGGGGCGGTCGTAGGTGTCGTAGGTGAAGGACTGGTTGCCGGCCTGGCTGTCGTTGATCTGTTTGAGCAGGTCGTGGCCGTCGTAGTCGTAACTGACACTGGATTCGGCCTGGCCGGCGATGTCGACGCCGTACTGGGCGGTCTTGGCCCGGCCCAGGAGGTCGTAGGTGGCGAGCGCGATCTTCCCGGATCGGCTGGTCGCCTTCCTGAGCAGACCGGCCGCGTCGTACTCGAATGTGGCCTTCGCACCAACGGCGTCGGTTGCCGTCCTGGGGCGGTCCGCGTCGTCGTACTCCCAGCTGACCGCGTTGTTCCGGGCGTCGGTGAGGGTGGTGAGGTTGCCGTTGTCGTCGTAGTCGAAGCCCGTCGACCGGCCGAGGGGGTCGGTGACCTTGCGGAGCTGGTTCAGCTTGTCGTAGACGACGGTGGTGAGCGACCCTGCCGTGTCGTTGAGTGCGGACACCCTTCCTGCGGCGTCGGTGAACTGGCGCGACACCCTGCCCTCGGCGTCCTTGACGGAAACCAGGTCGCCGTTGCGGTAGGTGAACTCCGTGACCGCGTCGGCATTGTCGGTGACAGATTTGATCTGCCCGTCCGGCGCGTGGACGAGAGTGGTCCTGCGGTCCTCCGGGTCGGTGACCGTCTGCAGGTTCCCCTGAGCGTCATAACCGAAGACGGTCTCGTTGCCCAGTGGGTCGGTCACCCTGCTGGGCTGATCAAAGGGGCCGTTGAAGGTCGCCGTGCCCGAGGCGCGGGCGTTGGCGGTACCGGCCTGCTCTACGGAGCGGGTCACATGACCGTTGGCGTCGTAGGTCAGCTCGGTGCGCTGCCCGTACGGGTCGACGATCGCGTCTATGCGGTGGTTCGGTCCCCGGACGTACCGCGTCCCGCGTTCGAGCGACGATCCTCGGGCGGCGACGTCCAGGACACCGTACCCGGCCGCGTCGAACTCGACCCGGCGTATCGCGCCGCCCGGCTGTGTCACCTCGGTGGAGGTGATCTGGCCGGTGCCCGTCTGGGTATAGGCGAAGGAGTACTTCGCGCCTTCGGTGAGGAGCTGGTCCTTTACCTTCCCGTCCGGATAGAACGAGTTGGTCATGTACGTGATGTCGCGGGCATCCGTCGCGGTCAGGATCCGGTTCGAGGAGCCGTCGTAGGTGTAGCGGCTGACCTTGTCGGCCGGATCCGTCACCGTGCTCAGCCGGCCTGCGCTGTCGTACTCGTAGACGGTGGCTCGGCCGGTGTTGTCACGGGCCTCGTGCACCCGGTGCTTGGTGTCGTAGGCGAGGGAGATCCAGCGGCCCCCCGGAGTGGTGATCCGGGTGATCTCGCCCTTGTTGCCGGACAGCCGGGTCAGTTTGAGCGCATTGCCATGCCGGTCGCGGATCTCCTTCAGCGGCGAATACAGCGGGAAGACCCACACGCCGCCGTCCCGGAACCGCAGTTCCCACTGACCGCCGCTGTAGGCGATCTTCGAACCGCGGAAGCCGGTCGGAGTGTCCAGCGGCTCGAAGACGGCATCCATGTAACCGGTACCTGGCGACGTGCGGGTGAAGTGGATCTTCTGGCCGCCGGGGAGATACAGGTCGACTTGTTCGTATTGCTTCTCGGAGTGCAGGAAGGCGTTGTACGACAGGTCGCGGCCGATACCGAAGGCCCGTGGTTGGGTGTCGCCCTGCCAGTAGGTCCGGTTCACCTCGGCCGAGCCGCGCGGGTCGGAGACGCCCAGGTCGGTTCTGGAGTCGGTGAGCTGACCGGTGGCGAGGTCGACCGGGTCGCCGGACAGCCAGTCGATGACGTCCTTGAGGCCGGTCAGGTCCCACGGCACGAGGTCGGTGACGTTGAACATGGCACCGTGGAAGGCCCATACACGGGTGCTCGCGTCGGGGACGACCTGCCTGCCGTCCGGGCTGACCTGGCCGTGGCCGTAGACGTGCCAGCCCTTGCCCTTGGGGTCGTAGTCCAGGAAGTCGACGCGGGCGCCGGGGGCTTCGTGGGTGTAGTTCGGGTAGACGATCTGCGCGCCCTTGGGGAAGACGGTGGTACCGCCCGGCTGCACGGTGAAGTAGACGGGCACCACGCTGTTCCTGGGCAGCGGGAACGGTGGCCGGTCGATCGGGATCGCGGTGATCCCCAGCTCGGTGACTGCTTTGCCGTTCTCGTCCCGCACCACCGATCCCTTGGGGATGCGTACCTCAAGTCCCGGGATCTGCGGGGTGGTCAGTGTGATGTCCTTCTTCGCCGGGGCGTCGAAGGACACGGTGTGCTTGGTGTCCAGCGGGGTCAGCCACACCGGGAAGCCGAGGTCGGTGCTCCGACCTGCTCTGGGGCGGATACGGATGTCGAAACGGCCGTACCGGCGTTGCTGGGTATCGGCGCTCGCGCCGTCCACGACCAGGGTGGTGGCGTCCTCGTTGATGCCCGTCAGCAGGAAGCGGCCCTTGGCATCGGTGCGCCCGCGCTTGCCGTCGACCCGGACGGTCACGTCGGCCAGTGGCTTGCCGTCCAGTTTGAGTACCCGGCCGGTCAGGGCCGTGGTGCCCGGCGGAGCTCTGAGCTTCGCGGGTGCCTTCGGCGTCCTGCCCCGCGCGGTGATCCAGTCCCGGCCCTTCAGGTTCGCCTTGCCGGGCTGCCAGGCATCAGGGCCCTGGGGCAGGATGCCCGCAGTCGCTTTCTTCTCCGCTGCGGCACCGGAATCGGATCTGAGAGTTGCTCTGTCCTTGCCGGCTGCTGGAGCAACTGTGAGGGTGGTCGTCAGGCCCAGGTTGAACGTGCCGGTCTTGGCGAACCGCGGGTTCACAGTCAAGGTGTACGTGCCCGTGGCGGGCAGGGCCGACAGATCCTTGGTCACCGTGGTGGTGGTCATGTAGGCGGCGTCGTAGAGCCACTTGCCGTCCGGCCCCCACAGGGACAGTTCCCAGTCGCCGGGCGGGGTGTCAAGGCCGAGGGTGAGCTTCTGCCCCTCGGTGCCGGTGAAGGTGTAGCGGGCGTTCTGCCCGGCCGCGGTGACCGAGACGGCCTTCCTGCCACCATCCGCGATGAGCGTGCCGCCGTCCGCGTCGGGCAGCAGGGTGGCCTTCACATGACCGGTCGCCGGCTCATCGGGCTGAAGCAGGACCTTGTGCGTGCCGGCGACCAGCGGAGCCCGCAACGCACTGTCGAAGGTCGTGTCCGACATGTAGCCGAGACGCTCGTCCTTGTCGGCACCAGGAGCCCAGTGCGCCACTCTGACCAACTTCGTCAGGGTGCTGTCGCTGAACACGACCGCCGCTCCGGCCCCTGCCACCGCGTTGTAGGTGAACTCCAACTGCTGCCCGGGACGGGTGATGTCTCCACCGGCGGTGGGCCGATCCGCCGACAGCTCGCCGGCGGTGACCGGATTCGACAACCACAGCCTGGCCTCGCCCGTGGCCGCGTTGTCAGGTGTGATCACCACCGCATACCTGGCGCCCGGCGTCACTCCGGTGAGGTAGAACGCCACCGGCGAGTGGGCGGAGACATATCCGAGGTAGGTTCCTTCTCCGCCTGCGGGCCCCACCAGATAGGCCTCACCCGCCGCGGCAAGCGTGCTGTCGGTCAGGGCGAACCCGAACACCTTGGCGTCCGGCGCCACGAACTCAGCACGGATTTGCTGTCCGGGTCGCGTGATGGCGGCCTGCTGCGCGGGACCGTCGGCCGTCAGTGCGCTCACCACATCTGCCGACAGTGTGAGCCGTGCTGTTCCGGCAGCGCCCAGATATGGGTCCATCACCACGCGGTACAGGCCGGTCTCAGGCAGGTCCGACAATTTGAACCCGCGCGTAAAACCGGGCATCAGGCCCTGGTCGAGAACTTTTGCACCTGAAGGCGTGAATACGGTGATGTACAGCGTGGAGGTGAAGGTGTTGCTGCTGAAACCCAGCGACAGATCATCTCCTGCCGCGGCCCGGAAGGTCGATTCCGCGTTCTGCCCGCGCCGGTCGATGGTCACATCAGCCGTTGGCCCAGTCGTGGTCAGCTCGGGAACGACCGTCGGGTTCGACAGCGTCAGCGTCAGCTTGCCGGTACCTATGCTCTGCGGCTTCAGGCTGAGCGTGTAGGTGCCGCTCACCGCCAGGGCGGGGCTGTCCCACTCGCTGGTGGAGTTCTCGGACACGATGAAACTGCTGTCCACCACCTTGCCGTCCGGCCCTCGCACTTCGATCGACGTGTACGACGGGAAACCCTGGGACGTGGCACCCAGCGAGATGCGCTGTCCCAGCTGGGCCGAGAAGTGAGCGATTCCGTTCTGGCCCGGCCTGGTGATGGCGAGTTCCGTGTCGGGGCCCGCGACGGTGAGCTGCCCCGCGTCCACGTCGTGCGAAGCCGTCACCTTTGCTGTGCCGGTGGCAACATTCGTGGGGTGCAGCCACAGGTCGTAGCGGTCCGAGGTGGGCAGCGCGTCGACTTCCAGCTTTGCGGTGAATCTCCCCGATGCGTAGGCAGAATCCACGGACTGTCCGTCCGGTCCCAGCAGTTCCACGCGCAGTGACGCGTCCTTTGCCATGTTGGTGGCATCGATCCCGATGCTGAGCGACTCGCCCTTGGTGCCGGACAGTGTCCAGTGGCCCTCCTGGCCCGCCCGCAGCATTGGCGTGTCAGCGGGTGGAGCCGCCAGGTCCAGCACACCGCCGACGGCCTTGGACACCGTCACCGTGGCCGCACCGATGTTTGCTGGTCCTGGATCAACCACCAGGGAGTACGTCCCGTCTGTGGCGAGGTCGTGGGCCTGCCAGGTACCGCCCGTCTTACTCAGGTAGCCGGTGCCGTCCGTCTGGACACCATGCGGATCGTAAAGTCGCAGCGTCAGATTCGAGTTGAACGTCGACGCAGTGACCGCGAAGCCGATGTCGTCGCCCCGCTCGGCATCGAAAAGAACCTGCGCACGCTTACCCGGTGTCGTGATCGCCACCGCCGGCGGGTTGTCGTCCGTCACCGAGGTACGCACCGTGGTCTCGAACGTGCCGTCGTCGCTGCCGGCCGTCATGGTGAAGTCCGACGGAGCCGTGGCAGTTCCGTCCGGCGTCTCCACCTGGACACGGCCGGTGGTAGCCCCCTCAGGCACCTTCACCGTCACCGACGTGGCCGTGACACCGACCAGTTCGCCCAGCGTCCCGCCGTTGAAGCGCACCACGTTGTCCGTCGCGGCCGAAGCGAACCCCGAACCCGACAGCACTACCTGCGTGCCGGGCGCTCCGGATATCGGCTCCATCTTGGAGACAGCCGGGCCCGAGCCGGCCAGGGCGAACGGTTCCACCGACTGTGCGTTTGAACTGCCCACCTTCACCGCGACCTTGCCGTCGTCCGCCCCCACAGGAACAGTCACAACCAGTCGGGTGGATGTCGCGGAGGTAACCGTGGCCGCCTTGCCACCGAATGACACGGCGTTGTTCGCAGCTGTCGTGGAGAAGCCTGTGCCCGACAGCGTCACCTTCGCCCCGGCCACAGCCCGCACCGGCACCACCGACAGCACGGACAGCGTGCTGGAAGCGAAGCGGTCCACACCCAAGCGGTTGCCGGCCTCGTCGTAGCGGTAGCGGGCGGTCTCCCCACCGGGATCGGTCACCCCGACCAGACGCCCGGCCGCGTCGTAGGCGTACACCGCGTCACTGGTCGTCGTTGCGTCGGCCGCCCGGGGCTCACCCTTCGGCGCGGCCGTCCTGGGCCGTGAAGGCTCCGAGGGAAGCGCCGAGGGAGATGGGCTGCCACTTGGGAGGCTGCTGGGGAGCTCCGACGGCGTCCCCTCGGCACGGGCTGCCGCGGACGGAACCGGAGCAGGCTGACGAGACGGGTCCGGGGCCGCCTCCGCGGAGATCGCGCCGCTTGTCAGTGCGAGCGCCAGGACGCCAACGGTCAATGCCCGCCCGCGCATGGAAAGTCGTACCCCGAACCGTTCGCCGCGCACGCGCACCGCGCCCCCCAGGACAGTCACACAAGCCACAACAAGACCACGAAACCCGCACTCCCCATGCAGGCCGTCACAACATACACACACTCCGTCATGTTCATGCTGGAGATCGCAAAAAGAATCGCGCAGCCGAACGAATCGAGTCAGAGGACTCGAACACTTCGGTCGGCGCCGGCGAACCTCGAACGCTCCAGCGGCGGCCGCACCCGGCTCACGGGCAGGCCCACCCGCGACCGTCCGGGCGAACCCGCCCTCCGCCACCCCACCCGGTTCTTGCATCTCCGAACCACGAGTGACCGTATTGATGCGTTGTGCTCGCATGTGGGGTAGTCCCATGATCGCCCCGCCATCGGAGGTGATGTCGTGTCAGGCGGTGTCCTTCGTACGGTCTGCACGGCGGCTCTGGCCGCAGTCGTCGCGGCCTCGCCCGCGGCTGCCGCGCCCGCGGCCCCGGACCCCGCCGGGGGCGGCGCGGCGAAGGTGCCCGCCGGGCCCGCGGGGGCGAACCGGAGTGTCGCTCAGCTCCTGTCCGAGCTCCGGCAGTTGTACCAGAAGGCCGAGGAGGCCACCGAGAAGTACAACGGGACCAACGCGGAGCTGAAGAAGCGCGCTGCGCAGGCGAAGAAGCTGGACGCCGCGCTCGTCGTCGCACGGACCGCGCTGGCCGACAGCCGCGACGAGGCCGGGCGGCTGGCCCGGGAGCAGTACCAGGGGCGGTCCGACTTCTCCGCGTACCTGCGGCTGCTGCTGGCCCGGGATCCCGAACACCTGCTGGACCAGGAGCATGTGATCCGGCGTGCGGCGGCCGGGCGGGCGGCCACGGTGAAGCGGCTCACCGGTGCCGAGAAGCGTGCCGACGACCTGGCCACCGAGTCCCGCAAGGTGCTCGACCGGCAGCAGGTGCTGGCCGCGAAGCAGAAGAAGCAGCGGGACACGGTCCGGGCGCGGCTGAAGGCGGTCGAGTCGATGCTGGCCAAGCTCTCCGGCCCACAGCTCACCGAGCTGTCCCGGCTCGAACAGCGGAACGTGGCGAAGGCGCAGGGCGCCCTGGCCGCATCGGGGGCGCTGTCCTCGACGAGGGCGCCGTCGGCGGCGGGCGGGGAGGCGGTGCGATACGCGATCGAGCAGGTCGGCAAGCCGTACGTGTGGGGCGCGGAGGGGCCGGACTCGTTCGACTGTTCGGGGCTCACCTCGCGGGCCTGGGCGAAGGCGGGCCGGACCATTCCGCGGACGTCGCAGGAGCAGTGGCGGCAGCTGCGGAAGGTCCCGGTGAACGGGCTGCGCCCGGGTGACCTGGTGGTCTACTTCCCGAAGGCCACCCATGTGGCGATGTACATCGGCAACGGCCTGGTGGTGCAGGCGCCCCGGCCGGGTTCGCGGGTGAAGGTCTCGCCGCTGGCGTCGAATCCGCTGCTCGGCGCCGTGCGGCCGGACCCGCTGAGCGCGACGCTGTCCACGTACAGGCCGCCGCGGCTCCCGCAGGGTGCGTCTTCGGGCTCGGACACGGGATACGGCTCGTCGTCGGCCCCCGGGCGGTGACCCGCGCTCCCGGGAACACCGGCAGGGCCGGGTCCGGTCGGTCGCCCGACGGAGCCCGGCCCTGCCGCGGTGATCAGGCGGCCGGTGCCGCGCCGGACACCTCGGCGAGGTACGCGTTGGTCTTCTCGGGGTCGAAGAAGAAGTTGTCGAAGTCCGCCGGGTCGTTGAACCCGTTGGCGAAGCGGTCGGCGACCGGCTGGAGCTGACCGGCGGCGCCGATCAGGTTCAGCACGTGCTCCGGCGGTACGCCAAGCATCGCGTTGGTCCACTTCACGACGTGCTGCGCGGTGTCCCAGTAACGGTCGAACGTGGCCTGCATCCACTCCGCGTCGAACTCCCGGTCGCCGTGCTCGATGATCGAGTCCAGGTACGCGTTGGCGCACTTGGAGGCCGAGTTGGAGCCCTGGCCGGTGATCGGGTCGTTGGCGACGACGACGTCCGCGACGCCGAGCACCAGGCCGCCGCCGGGCAGCCGTCCGATCGGCTTGCGGACGGTCGGGGCGTAGCGGCCCGCCAGGGTGCCATTGGCGTCGGTCAGTTCGACCTTGGTCGCGCGGGCGTACTCCCACGGCGTGAACCGCTCCATGAGCTCCAGCGTCTTCGCCAGGTGCTCGGAGGGGTCCTTGATGCCCCGGAACACGTCGAGCGGGCCACCCGGGACGCCCTCCCAGAACAGGATGTCGGCGCGGCCGGACGTGGTCAGGGTCGGCATCACGAAGAGCTCGCCGACGCCGGGGACCAGGTTGCAGCGGACCGCGTCGAAGTCGGGGTGCTCCGGGCGCGGGCCCATGCCGTGGACGTACGCGACGGCCAGGGCCCGCTGCGGGGCGTCGAACGGCGAACGCGAGGCGTCCCGGCCGAACATGGAGACCAGCTCGCCCTTGCCCGCGGAGACCATCACCAGGTCGTAGGTGCGGGAGAAGTAGTCCAGGTCGGAGACGGCCGCGCCATGGATGACGAGCTGTCCGCCGCGCTGGGCGAAGGTCTCCATCCAGCCGGCCATCTTCACGCGCTGGTCGACGGACTGGGCGAAACCGTTCAGCTTGCCGACCCAGTCGACGGCGCGCGAGGAGTCCGGGGCCGCGACGGAGACGCCGAGGCCCTCGATGCGCGGGGCCTGGGACTCCCAGAAGTTGAGCTGGTAGTCACGCTCGTGCTGGAGCGCGGTGTGGAACATGCACTGCGTGGACATGACCCGGCCGGAGCGGATCTCGTCGGCGGTGCGGTTGGACATCAGGGTGACTTCGTACCCTCTGGACTGCAGTCCGAGAGCGAGCTGGAGCCCGGACTGGCCGGCTCCGACTATGAGTATCTTCCGCATCGCGGTTCTCCGTTACGTATGGCGTTCGAGCTATGCCGGGGTGGCGTCGAGGGCGAGGCCCACCAGGGCCAGCAGCGACTCGACGACGGTGATCCTGTTACGCGCGTCCATGATCACAACAGGCACGTTCGGCGGGACGGTCAGGGCCTCCCGGACGTCCTCGACCTCGAACCCTGGCGTTCCCTCGAAGTGGTTGACGGCCACGATGTACGGCAGCCCGCAGCTCTCGAAGTAGTCGAGGGCGGGGAAGCAGTCGGCGAGCCGGCGGGTGTCGGCCATCACCACGGCGCCGATCGCGCCGCGCACCAGGTCGTCCCACATGAACCAGAAGCGCTGCTGGCCCGGTGTGCCGAACACGTACAGCACCAGGTCGTCGTCGAGCGTGAGCCGGCCGAAGTCCATGGCGACCGTCGTGGTGACCTTGTCGGGCGTCGCGGAGAGGTCGTCGGTCTCCTCGCTGGCCTCGGTCATCATCGCTTCGGTCTGCAGCGGGGTGATCTCGGAGACCGACCCGACGAAGGTCGTCTTGCCCACGCCGAAGCCGCCCGCGACCACGATCTTCGTGGCGATCGGGGCCCTGGTGTGGTCGAGCTGCCAGGCCTGGAGCGATTCCTCGGCCTGATCCCTGGCGCCCGGCTGACGCGGGGCGAAGAGCGGCGACTCAGAGACGGCGGAGTCCATTGAGCACCCTTTCGAGCAGTGCGCGGTCGGGCTGGCCGGCGCCGTGACCGGTCCCGTACACGCGGATCTTTCCTTGGTCGGCCAAGTCGCTGAGCAGCACCCGGACCACGCCGAGCGGCATCTTCAACAGGGCCGAGATCTCCGCGACGGTACGCATCCGGCGGCAGATTTCGACGATGGCCTGGAGCTCCGGCATGACGCGGCCGGCCAGGTTGCCGTTGGTCAGCTCGCGGCGCTCCTCGGGCGCTTCGAGCGCGGCGACGAACGTCTCGACGAGCAGGACGTGGCCGAAGCGGGTGCGTCCGCCAGTGAGGGAGTACGGGCGGACCCGTGCGGGCCTTCGGTCGGCCCCGCGGACGGGGAGCCTGCGGGCGGATTCAGCAGCGGGCTTCACTGGGTGCTCTCCATCGATTTGCGCAGTTCACTGCGGAGTTCGGGGGTGAGTACGTGTCCGGCCCGGCCGACGAAGAGCGCCATGTGGTAGGCGATGACGCTCATGTCGCAGTCCGGGGTGGCGTGCACTCCGAGGAGTGAGCCGTCGCTGATCGACATGACGAAGACACTGCCTTCGTCCATGGCGACCATCGTCTGCTTGACGCCGCCGCCGTCCATCAGCTTGGCGGCGCCGATGGTGAGGCTGCCGATGCCGGAGACGATGGTGGCCAGGTCGGCGCTGGAGCCTCGGGGGCCGCCCTGGCCGCCGCCGGTCGGGGCGTTCAGATGACCGGGGTCGGAGGAGAGCAGCATCAGTCCGTCCGACGAGACGACGGTGACCGAGTGGACCCCTGGCACCTCCTCCACGAGATTGCTCAGCAACCAGTGAAGGTTACGGGCCTCGGTACTCAGCCCGAATGTGCTGGGCGCAGTCAACTGCGTGCCTCCTCGACTGTGTCCCCCGTCTCGTCGGTCCGATCGGTCCGGCCGCCATCGAGGCCGGCCGCCCCGCTGTGTTCGGTCTGTGCGGCGGCTCCCGGGACTGCCCGGGTGGCCGTGGTCTCCGCGATCTCCGCCTCGACGTCCCGGCGGCCGTCCTTCGCGCCCTGGTGGAAGCCGCCGAGCCGGCGGCGCAGCGCCTCCTTGTCCAGGCTGCCCCTACGCTCGGCGGTGGGTGCAGCGGCGGGCTTGGTGACCTTGGGGGTGCGCTTGGGCAGCCCCTTGTCGGTGATGCGTTCGGCGGGCTGCCCGGGCTGGGCCAGCTGCTCCGGCTGCCGGGGGCCGGGCAGGGCGTCGGACACCGGCGTGGCGGCCGGCGCGGCGGGGTGCGGCTCCGGGGCCTCGTCGGCGGCGCGCTCATGGCGGTCGGGGCCGACGACGTACGGGTCGGGCGCATCGGTCCCGGGGACGTCCGCGAACTCCGGCACCACGGGGAGCCGGACCTGCATCGTGACCTCGGACTCCGCCTCTGCCGGGGCCTGCGTCCCGGCGGGGGCCTGCGCCCCGGCCGGAGCGGCCTCGGGGGCGGGAGCCGGCTCGGGAGCGGGAGCCGGCTCGGGAGCGGCGGGAGCCGGAACGGCCTCCGCCTGGCGGATCGTCTGCTCGGCGGCGGCGATCAGCGGGTCGCCGGGCAGCGCGAGCGTACGGGTCGGCAGGGCGTTGGAGTTGGCCTCGGCGACCGACCCCGGCAGGTTCAGCGCGGGGGCGTCCCCGGGGATCTTCACCGGCGGCGGGGTGGCCGTCGGGGGCGACTTCGGCAGCAGGGCCTGGGGCAGCACGACGACCGCCGTGATCCCGCTGCCCTTGTGCTCGCGCAGCTGGACCCGGACGCCGTGGCGCGCGGCCAGCAGGGAGGTGACCTGGAGGCCGAGGCCGGCCCCGTCCGCGCTCTGCTCGCCCGCCTCGAAGAGTGTCGGGTCGGCGAGCCGGGTGTTGAGTTCGCCCATCCGTACGGTCGACATCCCGATGCCCTCGTCCTGGACGGAGAGCATCACCTCGCCGCTCTCCAGCAGCCAGCCGGAGAGCTGGACGTGGGAGTCCGGCGGCGAGAAGGAGGTGGCGTTCTCCAGGAGTTCGGCGACCAGGTGGCTCAGGTCGTCGGCGGCGAAGCCGGCGATCTGGGCGTGCGGCGGCAGGGACTGGATGGTGACCCGCTCGTACCGCTCGATCTCCGAGACGGCCGCGCGCAACACGTCGACCAGCGGGATCGGCCCCGCGTGCCCGTGGCCGTGCTCGGCACCGGCGAGGACCAGCATGTTCTCGCTGTGCCTGCGCATGACGGTGGCCATGTGGTCGAGCTTGAAGAGGGTGGCGAGCCGCTCCGGGTCGTGCTCCCGCTCCTCCAGGCTCTCGATGACCCCGAGCTGGCGCTCGACGAGGCCGAGGGTGCGCAGCGAGAGGTTGACGAAGGTGTGGTGGACCGTGTTCTTCAGCCGCTCCAGCTGGTTGGTCAGGTCGGAGGCCAGGACCTGGAGCTCGGCGCGCTGGACGGTGAGGGTCTCGCGGGCGGTGATCAGCTCGCCGTGCTCGGCCCGGAGGGTCTCGTAACGGCCGTTGAACTCGGTCAGGAGACCCTGGAGCCTGCCGTGCAGGCCGTTGAGGGACCGTACGACCTGGGCGAACTCGTCGTTGCGGCCGGTGTAGCGGATCGGCTCGGCGGTGTCGGGTTCGGTGGCGAGGCGGGCGGCGCCGATCCGCAGCACGGCGAGCGGCTGGGTGAGGGTGCGGGCCACGGCGGTCGAGACGCCGACCGCGATCAGCAGGCAGCCGCCGAGCAGCGCGATGCGCAGTTCGAGCGCGGTGACGTCGTCGTCGCGCAGCTGCTCCAGACGCCGGATCTGCTCGGTGCCGAGGGCCGATTCGACGCTGCGCATCCGGTCGATCCGCGCGGAGAGCGCCGCTTCGGCCTTCTTGCGGTTGGTCCCCTGGTCGGAGTCGGACAGCTCGGGGCGGTCGGTGAGGGTGTTGAGGTACTTCTCCGCGCTGTTGACCTCGGGCCCGGTGACGGTGGACGACAGCTTGTCGCGGGCGGTGGAGCCGGCGGCCTGGTCGAAGTCGGCGAGCGAGCCGAGTTCGCGGACCCGGGCCTGCTGGGCGGCGGCGCTCAGCTCGTCGCGGGTGCGGTCGTCCTTGTCGTTGCCGCCGTCCTCGACCTGCACCGGAAGTCCGGTCACCGGGTCGAGCTGCGGGACCGCGACCGGGCGGGGGACGGAGAGCGCGGCGATCAGCAGCCCGCGGGTGGCGGAGGCCTGCTCGGTGGCCCGCCCGAGGGCCAGCGGGGCTCGGGTGGCCTCGGCCGCGCGCGGCGGGGTCTTCTCGGCGAGCTCTTCGGCGAGCTCGTGGAGCTTGGCGATGACCTCGGAGTAGGCCTGGTGGGCCTCCAGCGCGGTGCCCTTGCCGCTGAGCGCCTCGCGGCGCAGGGACGGGACGGCTGAGAGGTCGCGGCGCAGTGCGGCCGGGGCCGTGGCGCGGATCTCGTCGACCTGCTGGTCGACCCGGGCACTGTGGCCCCGGGGGTCGTCCTTGCCGCCGGACGCCTGGTCACGTCCGGCCGCGATCCGGGCGGTGACCTCGTCGCGCTCGTCCGCGAGGGCGTGGGCGAGGGCGGTGGCCTGCTGGTTCAGCTCGGCGAGGGTGACCAACCGCTGCGATTCGTTCAGTTCGGAGGAGGCGGCGAGGATCGCCGGGGTGCCCGCGGCGATGACGGTGATGCCGACCACCGCGACACCGGCGACCAGCCGGCTCCGTACGCGCACGGTGCGCCGGGTGCTCTCGCTCCCGTCAGGTGCCGGCGGCGTCACCCCGGAACCGCTCTGCTTGCCGCCCTTGCTCCGAGGCCGCTTCTTCTGCACCGGTGCTCGCAATCTTGACTCGTCCGCCCTTGAAGCAGAGGTGACGCACGGTCACATATAACGAGCGCCCCGACCCCTGGTACGGCTTCTGACCATTCCAGTGCTTTTGAGAGGGGGGCGTGCATCAACCACTCCGCCACCTGAACGAGTGAACATCACTCCAGAGTTGGCAAACAAGTTTGCCCCGGAGGCCCTTCGGCCACACCTGGTCCGTCGGCTGGAACTTCCGCGCAGGCTTTGGCAGGATGCCCGCCCGCACGCCCCACGGAGCCGTTCCTTCCGCTCCGGTCGTTCGCTTGACCTGCTGGTGCAGGCCAATTTCGGCCGGGTGCAGGGCTCGTGAAGGCACCGTGCAGACTGGTCGTATGCGCATCGAACTGGCCACCGTCGCCGGCAGCCCGGAACGCCCGAACGAGGACTGGGCGGCCACCGCACTCCCCGCCTCCGGCCAAGGTGGGACGCTGGTCGTGCTCGACGGGGTGACACCGCCCCGGGGTGACGACGGTTGTGTGCACTCGGTCCCCTGGTTCACCGCCCGGCTGGGCGGCGCCCTGGTCGAACTGTCCGGTTCGCGGCGGGATCTGACCCTTCAGGAGATCCTGGAGGAGTCCATTCGGCACACCGCCGACACGCACCGTTCCCTGTGTGACCTTTCTCACGTGCGTACGCCTCAGGCAACGGTCGTCATGGCGCGCTGGGACGACACCGGGGTCGAGCACTTGGTGCTCTCCGACTCCGTACTGTTGTTCGAGGCGCACGACGGGAGTGTGCGCCCCCTGCTCGACGACCGGCTCGACCGCCTGCCGCCCGGCTCGCTGAGCACCGAGGCGATCGCCGACTCCGGATTCCGGAACAAGGAGGGCGGCTTCTTCACCGCCGCCGCCGACCCCTCCGTGGCGGCCCGCGCGGTCACCGGGCACACCCCGCGCGACCGGGTGCGGGCGATCGCCGCGCTGACCGACGGGGCGTCCCGCTGGACCGAGATGTTCCACGAGGGCGACTGGGCGAACTGCCTCGGGGTGCTCCACAAGGACGGGCCGCAGGGGCTGATCGACCGGGTCAGGGCCCTGGAGGACGCGGACACGGAGCGCGTCCGGCTGCGCCGCGGCAAGACCCATGACGACGCGACGGCGGTCTACGCGGTGCTGTGACGGCGCGACGGAGGCCCTGGCAGCGGGCGTCACTCCTCGGCGCGACGGAGCCCCTGGCAGCCGGCGTCACTCCTCGGCGCGGGCGTTCAAGTGGTACAGCAGCCGGGCCAGTTCGGCCACCTCCGCCCGGTCCCAGTCGTCGAGCTTGCGGACGTAGCGCTCCCGGCGGGCGTCACGCACACTGCGGTAGCGGGCCAGCCCCTCGGCGGTGAGGTGGACGAGAAAGGCCCGGCCGTCCGCCGGATCGGGTTCACGGGCCACCAGTCCGAGGCCCTCCAGGGCGCGCAGTTGACGGCTCATCGTCGCCTTGCCCACCCCGAAGTAGGCCGCGAGATCGGTGGCCCGCTGCCGCCCGGCCGACTCCAGCCGTACGAGCAGTCCGTACGCGGCGGCCTCCAGTTCCGGATGGACCTCGCGCGCCATCTCGCCGGAATTGGACCGTGCCCGGCGCAGAAAGACGGCCAACTCCCGCTCCAGGGCTAGGAATGCGTGGTCCACACCACTTCCGCCGGTCGCGCCCGGTTCACTACCGCTTTCGCTCCCGTGCACGTCAACACCCCTCGTGAGCTTTCCTGTCGCTGAAAATTTCTTTCGCCGCTGGTCATCGCCGCAGCTCCGCCAGTATTTCGCAGGCGTAGACCAACGGCAGCTACCAGGCCCCCTTCCGCAGCACGGGTCTACGTGCGTAGCGTCAGTCCTGGCATGTTCACACCATTACATGCCCGCAGGGGTTCGTTCCGCGTCCCCCTGGGATCAGCACGTCCCCCCACCACGTCCTCGGAGGCACTCCCATGCCGGTGCTCAGATCCACTTCCAAGACATCCCGCCGCTCGCGCTTCGCGGCGGCCGGGACGCTGCTCGCAGCCCTTTCGCTCCTCCTCACCCTGCCCGGTGCGGCGAGCGCCGCCGGCTCCCCCGACGCGGCCGCCGGGAAGCCCGCCCGCGGCACGGCCACGATGGGCATGGGCGTCGTCGCCCACGACGGCCAGGGCGGACTGCCGCGGGACACCCGCGCCGTCCAGACCGAAGGCGTGGACGTCTCCGGCCACCAGGGCAACGTCGCCTGGTCGACGCTCTGGAACAGCGGAGTGAAGTGGGCCTACACCAAGGCCACCGAGGGCACGTACTACAAGAACGAGTACTTCGCCCAGCAGTACAACGGCTCGTACAACGTCGGCATGATCCGCGGCGCGTACCACTTCGCCACTCCGAACACCACGAGCGGTGCCGTCCAGGCCAACTACTTCGTGGCCAACGGGGGCGGCTGGTCGCGGGACGGCAGGACGCTGCCCGGCGTGCTCGACATCGAGTGGAACCCGTACGGCGACCAGTGCTTCGGTCTGAGCCAGGCCGGCATGGTCTCCTGGATCCGCGACTTCGTGAACACCTACAAGGCGCGCACCGGACGCGACGCGGTCATCTACACCGCGACCAGCTGGTGGAAGACCTGCACCGGCAACAACGCGAGCTTCGGCGCGACCAACCCGCTGTGGGTGGCCCGCTACGCCTCCACGGTCGGTGAGCTCCCGGCCGGCTGGGGCTTCTACACGATATGGCAGTACACCTCGTCCGGCCCCACCGTCGGCGACCACGACCGCTTCAACGGCGCCCTCGACCGCGTACAGGCCCTCGCCAACGGCTGAGCCGGCCCGCCGCATCCTCGCCGCCCCACCGCTCCACACCGCAGAGCCCCGGCGATCCGCCGGGGCTCTCGCCGTTTCCCGCCCCCGACCAGCGGTTTTCCGTCCTCCGAGCCGACAGCGAACCCCATATACACCGGGTGTATACCCACTATGTATAGTTCTTCTCTGCCGCACACCGCGCGCCCTGTACAGCTGTCCGGCACCTGTACAGCTGTTCAGCAACGGAGGAGTGACCCGCCTTGTCCATGAAGACGAAGTCGATCGGTACGGGGTTGGCCGCCGCCCTTGTGACAGCGCTCACCCTCACGCTGAGCGGGTGCTCCATGCAGACCACCGCCCCCGCCTCGGCCCGCGGGGACGCGGGCTCCGACGCCAAGGGCTCCTTCGGCCCGGTGGACTGCCGCAAGGCGAAGTGCATAGCGCTGACCTTCGACGCGGGACCGGGCGAGGACACCCCGCACCTGCTGGACATCCTCAAGGAGAAGAAGGTCCACGCGACCTTCTTCCTGCTGGGCAAGAACCACGTCAAGAAGCACCCCGACACCGTGCGCAGGCTCGCCGCCGAGGGGCACGAGGTGGCCAACCACACCTGGACCCACCAGGTCCTGACCGACCGCAAGCCGGCCGAGATACGGGCCGAGCTGGAGAAGACGCAGAACGCGATAGCGGACATCACCGGCAAGAAGCCGCGCCTGATGCGCCCGCCGCAGGGCCGCACCGACGACACCGTCTCGGACATCAGCAAGGACCTCGGGCTCTCCCAGATCCTGTGGAGCGCCACGGCGAAGGACTACTCCACGACCGACTCGGCGCTGATCAAGAAGCGCATCCTGGACCAGGCGAGCAAGGACGGCGTCATCCTGCTGCACGACATCTACAAGGGCACGGTGCCCGCGGTGCCGGGCATCATCGACGAGCTGAAGAAGCAGGGCTACACCTTCGTCACCGTCCCTCAGCTGATGGCTCCCGCCGAGCCGGTCCCGGGGACCATCTACCGCCCCTGAGCATGCCGCGGAAGGCCGAAGGACCCCCGGCGCGCGGTGCGCCGGGGGGTCCGGTCGTCCGATCGGGGCCCGCGCCGTCAGCCGCAGTTGCCCGCGGGCCGCTCCCGGGTCACCAGGTCGCTCCAGCCGGTGGTGCCGTCGATCCACACCACCCGCCGGCCGCCGTCGGCCGCCGCGTTCGACTGCTCACCGCGGTTGCAGGAGACCCGCTGGACGCGCGACCCGTCCGGGGTCAGCTGCCACAGCTTGGGCAGCGTCTCGTTGCGGTACGCCGTGTCCGGGGTCTGCGCCGTCACGGTGATCGCCTCGTCGGACGCCGTCAGGTCGTAGGCGAAGAGGGCGCCGTCACCGGTCTCCGGGCTGATGTCCTTGAGCCCGGTGCCGTCCGGGGCCGACCGGCGCACCGCCATCTGCCCCTGGTCCTCGACCTCGTCGACCAGCCACACCACGGAGTCCTTGGTGACCGCGGTCCGGCCGAGCGCCTGCGGGGTACCGCTCTGCGGCAGCAGCTTCGTCCTCCCGGTGGTCACGTCGAACACCTCGACGCCCAGCTCGTACTCCGTCTCGCCCGGGTAGAGCTTCCCGTAGGCGATCGTGGAGCCCTTGACCGAGCCGACCGCGGTGGAGAGGTGGTACTTGCCGCCGTCCACGTAGGCCTGCTTGCCGGTCCGGGTGTTCACATAGCCGACGTGCTGGCTGCCGAACGGGTCGTACTCGGTGAAGACCACCAGATCGCCGTCGACCCGCAACCCCTCGACGCCGGTGAAGGAGGTCCAGACGGTCTTGACCGGGCCCCCGGAGATCGGACGCTTCAGGATGTCGACGCCGGTGTCGCCGAAGGCCGCCCAGACCACCGACTTGCCGTCGGTCGCCGGGTACACGTGGTAGCGGCCGTCGTTGGGGCTGATCAGCTTGGGCGCCCCCTTGCCGTCGGTGCGCCCGGCGTAGACGGAGTACGGCTCCGAGCCGTCGTCGTTCGACTTCGACGTGGCCCACCAGCCGCCGCCCGCGCCGACGCCGGTACCGGAGATGTTGAGCTTGCCGAAGAGCTTGTCGGAGTCGACGCCGAGCGCCTTCTCCCAGCCGGGGACGATGCCGTGGGCGTCGAACGCCCGCTTGACGACCGCGAGTTGTTTCTTCGTCACGCCCAGCTCCCTGGCTGCCGCGACGGTGGCGTTGCGGCCCTCGGTGAAGCCGTCGAGCGGAGTCAGGTAGGAGTCGAGCGCCCGGTAGGCGATCCTGTCGGCGAGCTCGGCGCCGAGGTCCTCACGGATGTCCCAGAGGGCACCGGAGTAGATCGTGGAGTTGAGGTGCACCCCGCCGTTGTCGGTGGAGAAGGCCACGCCGAGGAAGTTCTTCGAGGTGGTGGCGCCGTCGTTGAGGTCACGGAAGGCGCAGGCGCGCGGCGCGGTGGTGCGGCACAGGTCCTCGCCGATCAGCCCCGCGTCCGGGTCGTCCATGGCGGTGCCGGAGGCGGTGACGTCGATGGCGTTGCCGAAGTAGTCGGCGATCGCCTCGTTCATGGCACCGGACTGGCCCGCGTAGACCAGGTTCGCGGTGCTCTCCACGACGCCGTGGGTCATCTCGTGGCCGACCACGTCGAGGTCGGAGGAGAGCGGCTTGTACTCGCTGTCGCCGCTGCCGTAGACCATCTTCTGGCCGTCCCAGAAGGCGTTGACGTACGGCTGGCCGTAGAGGGTGACGCCGACCAGCGAGTTGATGGCCATGCCTCGGCCGTCGAGGCTGTCCCGGCCGTGCTGCTTCTTGTAGTAGTCGTAGACCTGGCCGGCCGCCCAGTGCGCGTCCGTCGCGCCGGACTGGCCGGCCTCCTTGCCGAAGTCGCTGGTGGGGTGGCTGAACTCACTGATCCCGCCGGGCCAGCGACCGGACGCCTCACCGACGTCGACGCCCCGGGCGTCCCAGGTGACGAGCGAGTTCCGGGTGGTGTCCCACTGGCGGGAGTAGTCCCGCATGACGTACTGGTCCTTGCCACTGTCGTGGTAGAGGTCCAGCTCGACCTTGGAGCCGTCGGCGCGCAGACCGGTGCCCTTGACGCCCGGGAAGTCATCGCCCGCGGTGCCGGTGGCCGGTGCGGCCGCGGTGCCTGCGGCCTTCGCGGGGGTACCCGCCGCGGACGTGGCCCCCGGTGCGGTCAGGGTCTTGATGCCGCTGTACTGGAGGACCGGGAAGCCGGCCGCGGCGTCGATGTAGACCTCCTGGAGCACCGGTTCGCCGGTGGCCGGGTCGGTGCCGCGCACGGTGACGTGCTGGGCGAGGACGCCGGTCCCCTTCGGGATCACCACGAGCCCGCGGGCGGTGCCGGTGAGGGCGGCCGCCCGTGCGGACTTCCCGCCCTTCGTCCGTACCGCGTCGTCCTTGGTGAGCGTGTCGCCCCTGAGCCGGGAGGCGGTCGTGGCGACCGCGCGCCGTACGGCGAGCTCCGCGTCGACCCGGGCCTCGGTGGAGGCGGTCAGCCCGGTGAAGTACTTGCCGGAGGTGCCGGTGACGACACGCTTTCCGGCCTTCTTCTCCATCCGTACGACGTACTGCCCGCCGAGCACCGCGATGCCGTGGTGCTTCTGCTGGAACCGCACGGTCTCCTCGGAGCCGCTGGTCAGCGAGCGTACGGGGGTCAGGTCCCGCTTCGGGTCGGCGATCCGGTAGCGGTTCTTCTTCGCGGCGAGGTGGCTGCGGGCCGCGTCGGCCGGCTTCGCCCCGGCGTCCACCGGCTCGGAGATCGCATCGACGAGGGCCGGGGTGGCGGTGCCTTCGCCGGAGACGACCTCGGACCGCGGCGCGGCGGCCGACGGGACCGCCTGGGCCGGGATCGCGGTCACCACGAGTGCCGCACTGCCGAGCAGCGCGGCCAGGGCGGCGCCCCTCGGTATGCCGCTCCCCCTCGGTATGCCGCTCCCCCTCGGTATGCCGCTCCCCCTCGCCGTACCGGTTCTCCCCGCCGTACCGGTTCTCCCCGCCGCCGCGGATCTGCGTGAACCTCTGTTGGACGTACGCAATTTGGCCCCTCCCACACGCCTGGAAACCATCCAAGTGGTCATGGCCATGCAACCCGCGGGCCGGCAATGGATCAATGTGACAGCCGTGTTGACAAGTGGGCACGCCCACTTGTGTGCCCTGTGAAAACGGAGTGAGAATCCAGGCATGATCCAGGGGGAGCTACGGGATCTCGGTCTCGGTGAGGCCGAGCAACGCGTATACGAGGCACTGCTCGCGGGGAAGGCCGCCGACACCCGGGAGCTCGCCGCGCTGCTGGACATGGCGCCGGAGCCGCTGGCGGCGGTGCTCGGCCGGCTGACCGAGCACGGCTTCGCCCTGCCGGGGCCGCCCGGGGAGCCGGACGCGTTGCCGCGCGCGGCGACCCCGGCCGGCGCGATCCGTGCGCTCATCCACCGCCGTCAGGCCGAACTCCATCTTCGCTCCGCCGAGTTGGAGCAGCTGCGGATGAACGCCGACCGGCTGGCGGGCCGGCTGATGTCGGGCTCGCCCACCGCCCCCGAGGACGGCATCGAGGTGCTCGTCGGCCCGCAGGCCATCGGCGAGCGCGCCGAGTATCTGCTGGCCTCCGCCGAGCGGGAGGTGGCGATCCTGGACCGGCCGCCGTATGTGAAGGGCCAGTCACGGGAGGGCAGTTCGCGTCCGCCGGGCCTGGACATCGGGGCGCTGCTCGACCGGGGGGTGCAGGTGCGGACGGTGCTGGACCGGGAGGGCGTCGGCTATCCCGGCCGGATGCGTTCGCTGACCGGACTGGTCGAGCGGGGGCTGCGGGCCAGGGTCGCTCCGGACGTACCGACGAAGCTGATCATCGTGGACGGGCGGATCACCCTGCTGCCGCCGAGCGACGCGTCCGACCCGACCGCGTCCGCCCTGGTCATCGGCGACGCGCTGCTGCGCAACGCGCTGGTGCCGCTGTTCGAGACGGTGTGGGAGCGGGCGACTCCGCTGGGCGGCTCGGGCGGACCGCTGCCGGAGCCCCAGAAGGAGCTGCTCGGCCTGCTCGCGGCCGGCCTGAAGGACGAGGCGATAGCCCGCCGGCTGGGCGTCCATGTGCACACCGCCCGGCGCCGGATCAGCGTGCTGCTGGACTCGCTGGGCGCCCAGACCCGCTTCCAGGCGGGGGCGCAGGCGACGCTGCGGGGGTGGCTGGAGGTGTGAACGCGGGGCGCGCGAGCGGCCTGCGCACGCGGAACGGCTGCGCTGATCGGCGGCGCGGTGGCGGCGCTGACCGGCCGCGCTGATCTTCCACGCGGAACGGCCGCGGTGATCGGCCATGCCGATCGGCGGCGCCATGGCGGCCCTCGCCCCAGCGTCCCGCGCACGCGGAACGGCCCGCCCACCCATTGCTTGCGGGGAAGGCGGGCCGTCCGTACCGGTCGCGCGTGGTGCCACGTCCGTCACGCCGTGGCGGCCGGGGCCTTTCGGACGAGAAGCCCTATGCCGCGGCCGGGATCCTCTCCTCGGGCCTGGCCGCGGACGCCGGGGCCAGGGCGATCTCCAGGACCTGCCGGACATCGGTCACCGGGTGGACCTCCAGCGTGTCCAGGACCTCGGCGGGGACGTCGTCCAGGTCGGCCTCGTTCCGCTTCGGGATCACCACGGTGGTGATCCCGGCACGGTGCGCGGCCAGCAGCTTCTGCTTCAGGCCGCCGATCGGCAGCACCCGCCCGGTCAGCGAGACCTCACCGGTCATCGCCACGTCCGTACGGACCAGCCGTCCGGAGAGCAGCGAGGCCAGTGCCGTCGTCATGGTGATGCCGGCACTGGGGCCGTCCTTCGGGACCGCGCCCGCCGGGAAGTGGATGTGCACGCCGCGGTCCTTCAGGTCCGCGACCGGCAGCTCCAGCTCCGCGCCGTGCGACCGCAGGAAGCTCAGCGCGATCTGCGCGGACTCCTTCATGACGTCGCCGAGCTGGCCGGTGAGGGTCAGTCCGGACGCCCCGGTCTCCGGGTCGGCCAGCGACGCCTCGACGAACAGCACGTCACCGCCCGCGCCGGTCACCGCGAGTCCGGTGGCCACACCGGGCACCGAGGTCCGGCGCTCGGCCGGGTCCTGGGCGGACTCGGGGACGTGGTGCGGCCGTCCGATCAGGCCGCGCAGATCCGCCTCGGTGACCGTGAACGGCAGCTCCCGGTCGCCCAGTTCGTGCTGTGCCGCGACCTTGCGGAGCAGCCGGGCGACGGCCCGCTCCAGGTTGCGTACGCCCGCCTCGCGGGTGTACTCGCCGGCCAGCCTGCGCAGCGCGGACTCGTCGAGCGTCACCTCGTCCTTCTCCAGGCCGGCGCGCTCCAGCTGGCGCGGGAGCAGGTGGTCCCGGGCGATGACGACCTTCTCGTCCTCGGTGTAGCCGTCGAGCCTGACCAGCTCCATGCGGTCGAGCAGGGCTTCCGGGATGGCTTCGAGCACATTGGCCGTGGCCAGGAAGACGACGTCGCTGAGGTCGAGCTCGACCTCCAGGTAGTGGTCGCGGAAGGTGTGGTTCTGCGCCGGGTCGAGGACTTCGAGGAGGGCGGCGGCCGGGTCGCCCCGGAAGTCGGAGCCGACCTTGTCGATCTCGTCGAGCAGGACGATCGGGTTCATCGAACCGGCCTCCTTGATGGCCCGCACGATGCGTCCCGGCAGTGCGCCGACGTACGTACGCCGGTGGCCCCGGATCTCCGCCTCGTCCCGCACACCGCCGAGGGCGACGCGGACGAACTTGCGGCCCATGGCGTGCGCGACGGACTCACCGAGCGAGGTCTTGCCCACGCCCGGAGGGCCCACCAGTGCCAGCACGGCCCCGCCGCGCCGCCCGCCGACCACGCCGAGCCCCCGGTCGGAGCGCCGCTTGCGCACGGCCAGGTACTCGGTGATGCGTTCCTTCACGTCCTGGAGGCCCGCGTGCTCGGCGTCGAGCACCTGCTGCGCGCCCCGGATGTCGTAGGCGTCCTCGGTCCGTTCGGTCCACGGCAGTTCGAGGACGGTGTCGAGCCAGGTCCTGATCCAGGAGCCCTCGGGGCTCTGGTCGGAGGAGCGCTCCAGCTTGTCGACCTCCTTGAGCGCGGCCTCGCGGACGTGCCCGGGAAGGTCGGCGGCCTCGACGCGCGCCCGGTAGTCGTCGGACTCGTCCTCCGGGTCACCGTTGAGCTCGGAAAGCTCCTTGCGGACGGCTTCGAGCTGGCGCCGCAGCAGGAACTCGCGCTGCTGCTTGTCGACGCCCTCCTGGACGTCCTTGGCGATCGACTCGGCGACGTCCTGCTCGGCGAGGTGTTCGCCGAGCCACTGGATGGCGAGCTTCAGCCGGGCGACCGGATCCACGGTCTCCAGGAGCTGCACCTTCTGGGCGGTGGTGAGGAAGGGCGAGTAGCCGGAATTGTCGGCTAGCGCGGAGAGGTCCTCGATCTGCTGGACCCGGTCCACGACCTGCCAGGCGCCGCGCTTCTTGAGCCAGCTGGTGGCGAGCGCCTTGTACTCCTTGACCAGCTCGGCGGCGGCCCCGGGAAGCGGATCGGGAACGACCGCGTCGACCCGGGTCCCCTCCACCCAGAGCGCGGCACCCGGCCCGCTGGTCCCGGCCCCGATCCGCACCCGGCCCCGGCCGCGGATGAGCGCGCCCGGATCCCCGTCCGAAAGCCGCCCGACCTGCTCGACGGTGCCGATGACACCGGTACCGGTGTACGTACCGTCGATCCGCGGAACAAGAAGCACCTCGGGCTTGCTGCCACCGTCACGGGCCGCGGCCTGTGCGGCCTCCACAGCGGCACGTACATCGGTGTCGGACAGGTCCAGAGGCACCACCATCCCGGGCAGCACGACCTCGTCGTCGAGCGGCAGCACGGGCAGGGCGAGCGGAGTGACCGCATTGGAATCGGTAGCCATGATCTCCCCTTCGGCAGTCAAGTTGAGCTATGCAGACTCAATGCTGCTGAGCCGCCCATTGTTCCCAGGCGTGCGTTCGCTGTGAGCGATCGCATGGGGCGGGCGACCGAGGGGCGCGAAGGGGTGAGGGCAGGGGAGGGCACCCGACCGGGGCGACGACGGCGGTGGCGCAGGTCATGGCCGAGCCGGCCGGGCTCGACGATCCGAAGAAGCGCAGGGTGAACGAGAAGCACGGCGACGATCACGGGGTGAACCTCGGCAGGCTGCGCGCACTCGCGAGCGACTCAGGCCACGGGAGAAGCTCGCGGGCGGGCTCCAGGTGCCGGACGGCCCTGCGGCGGGGCTCCCGAGGCCCCTGATCTACCGCCCGCAGGCGTTCGGGCGCGAGGAGCCGGACACCGCGGTGCGATCCCGGGCCCCACCGAACCCGAGGCGGTTCAGCTACATCCCAGGAGAAAACCCGCCGAGCCTCCGATCGATGCCGAACCGCCGATCACCCGAACCGATCAGGGATTCAATTCCCACTACTCGCACCGCACTTCAGCTCGCGCTGAGCAAATGCCACAAACTGCTTCATAAGTGCTGGCAGGACGCTCGGCAGCTTGGATTTATCGGGGGCACTACCCACGGTGATGCGCAGGTCGATGTACTTTCCGGGCGAGTTCGGCCCCCTGGAGGGTTCACAGATGAAATAGGCGGCAGCGCCGCTGTCCCAGATGATGCCCTTCTTTCCCACGTCGATCGGCTGCGGATTGGCCCTGTCCATCGAGCTCCAGTCAATCTGACCCTCGAACCCTCGGAGGGCGGCGTCCGCCGCAAACATCGGAGCGCCATCAATGGCGAGGGAACATGTGACAGAGTCGAGATCATCAACCAACACGAAGGGCCTGTGATACACGGCAGCTTTGTCACCCATCGGAAGGATGGGCAACACGTCACTGCCGGCGAACGCGTTCCAGCAGATTCGCTTGGGAAGTTCCGGAACAGCCTCCTTCTCGCTGCCCGAACAGCCCGTCAGAAGACCTACCAAAATCACGAATGTTGATACCACTACGGCAGAATTCACGAATCGGCGCATGATTAACTTCCCTTGGGGGCTGAACTGGCGACCAGATCGCGGCCCACTGAGTGCGCCACTGCTGTCTCGATGGAGGCCGAGCCTTGGTACTCCTCGATCTGCTCAGACGTCAGACCGGTCCCTCGTCCAGCCGCCCCCACCGCTGAAGTGGCGGCGCTCTTGGCGGCCTCCTCGGCGCGCGTGTAACCTGCCGCAGATTCATGGCGAGACGCTGTCGTCGTGTCGTGCTCTGCATTCTTCACAGCGGACTCACTGACGTCTTCCTTGATCCAGCCCACCACGTCACCACCTGCGGGAAGCATCTCGACGTACTTGGCCCCGACAGCATCAATGATGCGATTCGTCCACTTCGCATTTTCTGCGACGCCGTCGTTGTATTCCTCGTCCTCGGCGACCTGTGCTTCGAATACCCCCTGCGCCCTCGCCTCGGTCATGATTCCGGCGATCTCGCCTCCCGGGTGGACGGCATTGCGCACCGCCTCACCCATGTCACTGTGTTTATCGAGGTGTTGAAAGACGTCGGACACCAGCGCTGTGGTAAATGCCTGCTGAGCGTTGGTGATCGCACCGTACGCCTGGGGGTCCTGGCCGACTGCGCCGAGGAAGAAGGCCATCTCATCCTTCTTGAATTTTGCGGGCGTACCGAACGGTTCGATCTGTTTCGCGCCGTTCTCAGCCGTGGCCTGCAGGTCAGGCATGTATTCGGCGGCCATGTTGCCGAAGTTCTGGGTGAGTCCGTTGAGTCGCCCATCTTCTGCCACGAGTTCGGGCTCCGCACCGATCTTCGCGACAACCTTCGTCATCACGCTGCTCATGTGCTTGCCGTGCTCTACCGGCGGCGCGCCCTCGTCGCCCGGCACTCGTCCCGTGACTGCCGCTTCCAAGGCGTTGCCCATGGCCGTCTGGCCAGGGCTCTGCTCTCCGCCGGTGACCGTGTCGTACCAGTCGTCCATGGGCTTCTTGTCGAGCATGTAGCTGACAACGTCCTGCGCCTTCTCGCCTTTGATTTCAGCATCGTCCGTGGTCACGATGCCGTCCTTGTCGCTGTCCTCGCGGAGCGGCTCGTCGAAGAAGGCTGCTGATGCCCCGGGATTGTTACTCATGGCCTCCATCAGGCCGGTCAGGGGATTGAAGCCCTTGCCACCCGTCTCGTCGAGGTTGATGAGCATCTTCTGGTCCGACGGCAGGCTGTCGTGCCAGATGCCCGGATTCTTCCTGTCCATGGCGACCATGTCCCGGCCGACAGACAGCAGGAAGCTCTTGTCGTACGTTCCTTCCCGGAGGAGCGCACCCAGCGCCTGGTAGCCGTACAGCTTCGCGAAGCCGGCGCCCGGTACGTCGATCTGCTTGTGGCCCGCCTTCATGAGCTGCGTGGTCCACCCGGCGCCAAGGTGGTCCGGTGTCGACGTCTTGGTGGCGAGACCCAGCATGGCGCCCATGTCGCTCTGGATGTTGCGGACCATGTTCGCCCGGTCCTGGCCGGCCGGTCCGAGGGACGTCGCATCCAGCGACATCTTCATGTACGACTCAAGGGTGCCCTCGGCGCCCAGCTTCCGGTAGAAGTCCGGGGCGAACTCGGGATCGTTGCGGTTGTCGTCCAGGAGGTCTTCGAGTTCCCTCAGCGCTGCCACATTGCGCGCCGTGCCGCCGTCCCCGGTGACCTTCTTCATCAGCCCCAGCGCCCGGTCCACCTGCTCGGCGTCCAGGCTCTCGTACTTGGGAGCCGTGAAGTTGTGGTCGTCCTTCACATTCGTCGCGAGGGCGCGCTTCAGTGATTCGTCGGCGTCGGAGCAGTCCTCGACGATCCTGTCGATCTTCCGCTGCCAGGAGGACACGGCATCGTTCTGCTTCCGCAGGGCCTCCGAGTAGCCCGGGTCGTGGCGCGCCGCGATGTCGCTCTCCAGGTCGTACTGAGGCGTGACCTTGCCCTTGGCGTCCACATGGATCCCGGCGGCCGGGCCCTCCTCGTCCCTGATCCTGACGAGCGCGTCCTTGGCGGACTTGAACGACGTGTGCGCATCCGCGAGCAGCAGATTGATGCCTTTGGCCTGGGCCCCGGCGTCTTCGAACTCCTTGGCCGTCTTGCCGATGAAGGGTTTGGTGACATCGGAGTTGACGCCTTGCCATCGCGCCTTGTCGGACTTGGCCTTCATTCCCTGCCGGGCGTCGTCGGCAAGTTTCTCCAGCTTGGTCACCATTTCCGACCAGTCGTCCGCGGCTTCCTTCAACTTGGCGACGGGCGCGTTGACGACGTCATCGAATGTCAGCACGGCGCCTCCCTCCTCGTCCTACTCGTAGTACTCGCTGATCTTGGACACGGTGAGCAGGTTGCCGCCGATGTCCGCATCGTCCGCGGCGTGAACGGACTTGCTGTAGTCGAGGTGGTCGGAGATCCGGGCGCAGGCGTCCAGAAGCGTTCGCAGCTGGCTGTTCCACCGGTCGTGCACCTTCAGCAACTGCGAGCCGCTGGTGAAATTGCCGTTCGTCAGGGCGATCGCCGCGTCGAAGGTGGCAGGACGGGCATGGTCACCGTCCCGGGAGAGCCGATCGCGCAGCATGTACGCCTCGTGTCCGACCGCTCCGAGGTCGTCCTGGTTCACCACCAGATCAGCCGGACCACCTGAAGCTCCCGGCTCTCCGTCAGCTCGATTCAGCTGCATGTGAGCTGATTGCCGCTGCGCGGCTTCAGCCTTGACCTGTTCCCACTCGTTCCAGGCCATCACGCCCCCGTTCGACCAGTTCTCGTTGTGAGGATCTTCGTCCTCCGGGCTCGATCGCCAAGGCCTGCTGCGGGTTCGCCGCGTGGACCGCATACAGGATGTCGAACGACGCCCCCGTGCCGGGCGCTGCCGCCCCGTCTTCCGTGCGGCTGCAGACCCCTCCCCCTTCAGCCCATGACCGAACAGGCATTTTATTTGATCGGGGACCGCTGATCACAGCGGCAACGCCCTCACAACGCCTCGTGATTTGGCCAACTTCAGCCCCACGGTTCACACAGACATGAGGTCACGTGTCGCCCTCCGGGCGATCACGTGCGCCGGCGGCCTGCGTCCGTACGCTGGGATTTCATGCGCGCGGGACAGCACGAAGGGCAGGAGGCCGAGGTGGCCGGGACGACGACGGTGGCGCAGGTCATGGCCGAGCTGGCCGGGCTCGACGATCCGAAGACGCGCAGGGTGAACGAGAAGCACGGCGACGATCACGGGGTGAACCTCGGCAGGCTGCGCGCGCTCGCGAAGCGGCTCAAGACGCAGCAGGAGCTCGCGGTCGGGCTCTGGGCGACGGACGACACCGCGGCCAGGCTGCTGGCCATCCTGATCTGCCGGCCCAAGGTGTTCGGGCGCGACGAGCTGGACGTCATGGTGCGTGGGGCGCGCGCCCCCAAGGTGCACGACTGGCTCGTGAACTACGTGGTGAAGAAGAACCCGCACGCCGAGGAGCTGCGCCTGGCCTGGTCCGCCGACCCGGATCCGGTCGTCGCGAGCGCCGGCTGGGCGCTGACCACCGAGCGGGTGGCGAAGAAGCCCGAGGGGCTCGATCTCCCCGGGCTGCTCGATGTCATCGAGGCGGAGATGAAGGACGCCCCGGACCGGCTGCAGTGGGCGATGAACCACTGTCTGGCGCAGATCGGGATCGAGCACGCCGAGTACCGCGCCCGCGCCATCGGCATCGGTGAGCGACTGGAAGTGCTCAAGGACTACCCGACGCCCCCGAACTGCACGTCCCCGTTCGCACCGGTCTGGATCGCCGAGCTGGTGCGCCGCCGGGAGGGGCAAGAAGGCTGAGGGGCCCCGTGGTCCCCGTCGGGCGCGAAAATCGTTCGGCTCGTCGCACGAGTACGAGCACAGTGCCCCCATGGACGTCGACAGCGGTGGCCGGGGGTTGAACGCGGACGGGACGATCCGGCGGGAGGGCTCGCTGAGCCGGGTGCCCTCGGCGTTCGCCCCCGTGGTGGCGGCTGCCCGGTCCCGGATCACCGGGGCGTTCGACGGTACGCGGCTGCACAGCGCGTACGTCTACGGCAGCATTCCGCGCGGCACGGCCGTTCCCGGTGTCTCCGATCTGGATCTGCTGCTGGTGCTGCGTACCCGGCCGACCGGGGCCGACGAGGCGGCGGCCCGTGCCGTCGAGGCCGGCCTGGACGCCGGCTTCGGGCAGATCGACGGTGTCGGCGCCCTCCTCACCAGTACCGACGCCGTCACCAGTGAGCTCGAACGCCACGACCTCGGCTTCTTCCTGGCCTGCCTCTGCACCCCGCTGCTGGGTGAGGACCTCGCCGGGCGGTTGCCGCGCTACCGCCCGACCTCCCTGCTCGCCCGGGAGACCAACGGAGACCTGGTGCTCTCGCTGCCCCGTTGGCGGCGCAGGGCCGCCGAGGCCACCACGGACGCCGCACGCCGAAACCTCAGCCGGGGCGCCGCCCGCCGGCTCGTCCGGTCCGGCTTCACGCTGGTCATGCCGCGGTGGCAGGGCTGGACCAGTGACCTGGCCGAGTCCGCCGAGGTGTTCGCCCGCTACTACCCGGACCACCCGGAGCGGATCGAGCAGATGCGGCTGGCCGCGTACACCGGCCGCAACCCCTCCGCCGATCCGGCCGTCCTCAGCACGCTCATCGAGGACCTCGCGCCCTGGCTGGCGGCCGAGTACGTCGCGGTGCACGGCGAGAAGGCGCCGCGCCCCTGACCACCGTGCCCCTGATCACCTCGCCGCTGGTCACCTCGCCCCTGATCACCGCACTTCTGATCACCTCGCCCCTGGCCGCCACTCCCTGGCCGCCACTCCCCTGGTCACCGCCTCCCGGACCGCGCCGGCCCGCCGCAGCAGCGGCCAGCAGGCAATCCCGAACAGCAGCGCCAGCGGATGGCCCCAGTCGGTGAGTGGGCTGCTCAGGTCGATCAGATCGGCTGTCAGCATCACACCCAGCCCGCCGAGCACCAGCGTCCGCACCAGCGGGGTGAGCAGTCCGGTGAGCGCGCCCACGCTCGCCATCAGCCCGAAGCTGATGCCGTAGTCGAGGCGGTGCAGCGACGATTCCGGCAGGTGCCCGGCGACCACGGAGATCCCGACCGGGATCTCCGTGGCGAGCGTGGCCACGACATGGCCGAGCACGAACACCGCGGCGGTCCGCCATCCTCCGATGCGGCGTTCCAGCGCGGTCAGTACGAGGGCGAGGACGAAGACCACCGGGGAGGCGAGCCCGCCGACCACCCACAGGGCGCTGGCGGCCAGGACCAGCAGCGGGGTCTCGCCGAGGTGCGCGACATCGGTGCTCGATTCACGCAGCGCGGCGGCGACGACGGCGGGATCGGCGAACTCCATGAACAGGGACGTGGCGACCAGCACCAGCAGGTACCCGAAGGTGAACGGCGTGCCGGCGGGCGTCGGCAGCAGCCGCGGCCACCGGCGGGCCCCGCCGGCCGGAGGGGGTGGTGGGGCGGCCGGGCCCGAAGCGGCGGGGCGGCCCGGCCCGCCGGGCTGGCACGGGACGGCGTCGAGCAGCGGAGCCACGGAGGGTTTTTCGCGGACCGCCCTGTCCGTACGCTGATGCACCGCGCGAGGCCCCTTTCCATGACAAGCCCCCCGAAGCAAGGCCCTACCTTCTTTGATCTTCCCCCGCGCCGTCTATGGCGTGAGCCACAGACACCCGTCCGTGAACCGGTCGTGGTCCGCCCCCCGATAGAAGAGGTGTGAAGCTGCTGCGCCCCTCGGGGGAGGACCCGAACGACGACGACGCCCTGCTGCGTGCCGTCGCGCAAGGAAACACGGAGGCCCTTGCAACGCTCTACGACCGGCACGCCGGCTGGCTGCTGGCCCGGCTGAGCAGGCGCTGTGCGGATGCCGAGACCGTGCGGGAAGTCCTTCAGGACACCTTCGTGACGGTCTGGCGCTCCGCGGCCTCGCACCGCGGGGCCAGGGTCGGCGGCTGGCTGTGGGTGATCGCCTCGCGCCGGCTGGTGGACGCCCAGCGGGTCCATGCCCGTTCCGATCTCGCCCACCGGGCCGAGCGGGCCGGGAGCAACGAGTGGGCCGCCACCGCGCCGTCCGCCGAGGAACGGGTGCTCGCCGGGCTGGAGTACGGGGACGTGGGCGCCGCGCTCGACCGGATCTCGCCCGAGCTGCGGGAGGTCCTGCGCGCCACGGTCGTCGACGGGCTGACGACCCGCGAGACGGCCCGTCTTCTCGGCATACCCGAAGGCACGGTCAAGACCCGGGCGATGCGGGCCCGGCGCGAGCTGCGGGCCGCGCTGGAACTGCCGGCCCCGGCGGCCGGACCGCTGGGAGGAACGGCATGACCACGAGGGGAGGGGCCGGCATGCCCCACTGGCACGTGAGCGAGGAACTGGCCGGGCGGTACGCCGCCGGTTCGGTGCCGGAGACGGACGCCTGGTCCGTGGAGAAGCACGTGGAGACGTGCGGCGGGTGCGCGGCCCGGCTCTCGGCGGCGGTACGGGCACGCCCGGAGACCGGGGCGGTGCTGGCCGGCGTGCGCGCGGGGGTGCTGGCCGCGGTAATGACCGCGGTGGCGGCGGAGGGGACGGAGGGGGTGAAGGAGGCGAACGGCGCGCCCGCGAAGGGGCCGGTACCTGGGCCGGTACGAGGACCGGCCCAGGGGCCGGAGCCGGTTCGGGAGCCGGCCTGGGAGCCGGCACGAGAGCCGGATCCGGTACGAGGGCTGGTACGAAGGCCGATACAGAAGCCGGTACGAAGGCCGGCACGGGAGCCGGTGCAAGGGCCGGAGCCGGCACGGGAGCCGGTGCCGATGGCGGCTTCCCACGCCGCGGCGGACGGCGCGCCCGCGAAGGGGCCGCTCCCCGGCGCCCCGTTCCGCTTCGCCGGGGCCGCCACCTGTGCCGGGCGGCTGCTGTGGGCCGCCGGGCCCGCGCTGCGCGGGTCGTGGCTGGTGGCGTTGGTGCTGGTGGCCGTCGGGGCCGTCGCGCTGGCGTACGGGGCCGGGGCCGGGGAGGCGGTCCGTCCGCTGCTCCTCGTCGTCGCGCCGGTGCTGCCGCTCGCCGGGGTCGGCCTCTCCTACGGCCGGCACGCGGACCCGATGCACGAGATCACCGCCGCCACCCCGTCCGGCGGGCTGCGGCTGCTGCTGACCAGGACCGCCGCGGTGCTCGCCGTGAGCATCCCGGCGCTCACGCTCGCCGGCGCGGCGCTGCCCGCGTCCGGCGGGCGGCCCGGCGCGGCGGCCTGGCTGCTGCCCGGGCTCGCGATGACGCTGGCGGCGCTCGCCCTCGGCTCGTACGTCGGCTGCCGCACCGGCGCCACGTCCGTCGCCGTGGCCTGGGCGGCCGCCGTCGTCCTGCCCGTCTTCGCCACATCACCCCCGGCCGCCCTCGCGGCGGCGACCGGGGCCGCCCGGTACTTCGCGGGCCCCGCCGCACAGGCCGGCTGGGCGGCCGGCGCGCTGGTGTGCGCCGCGCTGCTCGCCGTACGCCGTAGATCCTTCGACCATCTGGAGACGTTGTGAGCGTGAACGCATGAGCGGCACCGAGGCCGTGAACACGGTCGAGGTCAGGGCGCTGACCGTCCGGCACCGCAGGACGACCGCGCTCGACGCCGTCGACCTCGATTTCGCGCCCGGTGTGCACGGGCTGCTCGGGCCGAACGGGGCGGGCAAGACCTCGCTGATCCGGGTGCTCGCCACCGTCGCCGCACCCTCCGGCGGCCGGGTGGAGCTGCTCGGCAGCGAGGTCGGCGCCGGGTCGGACCACAGCAGCCGCGCGGCGGTCCGGCGCAGGCTCGGCTATCTGCCGCAGGAGTTCGGCTACTACCCGGGCTTCACGGTCCGCGAGTTCGTCTCCTACGTGGCCTGGCTCAAGGAGATGGACGCGGCGACGGTCCAGGCGGCCGTGGAGCGCGCGGTGGACCGGGTGGGTCTGGCGGACCGGATCGACGCCCGGGTGAAGACCCTGTCGGGCGGCATGGTGCGGCGCGTCGGCATCGCCCAGGCGATCGTCAACTCCCCGGACCTGCTGCTGCTCGACGAGCCGACCGCCGGTCTCGACCCGGAGCAGCGGGTCGAGTTCCGGGCTCTGATACGGGAGCTGGGCCGCTCCACCACCGTGATCGTCTCGACCCATCTGGTCGAGGACGTCGCCGCGGCCTGCACCGGTGTGACGCTGATCGAGGCGGGCCGGATCGCGTACCGGGGGACTACGCGGGAGCTCACGGAGCTCGGCGGCGCCGAGGACGGCGGAGCCGGGCAGCCGGACGGAAATCCGATCGAGCGCGGCTACACCACCGCGCTGCGGGCGCACCGGGCGGCGGTGGTGAACCGATGACGGATCCCGGAGCACTCGTACGACGCCGGACGCACACCGCCCTGCGGACCGAACTCCGGCGCGGGATCGCCCCGTGGACCGGTCTCGCCGTGGCGCTCACCCTCCTCGTTCCGCTGTGGAGCAAGGCACCCCAGTGGCAGGGGAGCTGGGGTGAGACCCAGTCCCAGCTGCACTCGGCGACGGCGCTGCTCGGCGGGCCGCTCGTCGCCGCGGCCGCCTGCTGGCAGGGCGGTCGGGAGTACCGCCGCCGCACCGCCGAACTGCTGCTCTCGGTCCCGCGCGGCCGGCTCGCACAGGCGACGACGGCAGCGGCACCGATCGCGCTGTGGGCGGCGGCCGGATATCTGCTGACGCTGGGCGGGGCGTTCGCGGCGACGGCTCCGTACACCGGGGCGGGCGGGCCGTCCTTCTCGATCGCCGTCACGGATCTCGGTTGGCTGCTGTCCATCGCCTTCGTGGGCTTCGTCGTCGGCCGGCTGGTGCGGTGGCGGCTGATCGCCCCGGTGCTCGCGGCCGTTCTCTACGTGCTCCTGGGCGCCCCGAGCTACATGGAGTCGGAGGTCCGGTTCCTGAGCCCCGCCGAGCAGTACCCGCTCGACGGGTACGTCCCGGTGCGGTGGTTCGCACCGGTCCTGCTGGCCTGGACGGGTGGCATCGCCGTCACCGCACTGCTGGCGTACGCGGCCCGGCGGCGCGGCCTGGCCGTCGTTCCACTCGCCGTGGCGGTCACGGCCGGCGCGGTGATCGTGCACACGGGCACCGGCCTGTTCCGGGACGACCCTGCCGTGCGGCACCGGGTCTGCTCGGCGGCCGCACCCGGCACGCCGCAGCTCTGCGTACGGGCGCCCGACGCCCAGCTGCTGCCCCGGATGTCCGAGGCCCTGTCGGGAGTGTTCTCGCGGCTGGCGGAAGTGCCGGGCGCACCCGCCAGATACGTGGACACGGAGTCCGGCCCGAAGGACGGCGAGGCCGGTCTCTCACTCGCGACGCGCGGCTGGGGCATCACCCGCGACAAGCTGACCGACCCCCAGCTGTTCGTCTCGGACACCGTCCTGGGGCTGACGTGGCGTGACTGCTCGGCCGATGCGCACTGGAGCGAACGCGAGGGTGCGGATCGGGTGATGCGGACGGACGACACCGTGGCCGACTGGCTGGCCGGTGAGCACTCGACATGGCGCCCGGACAAGCGCTACCTCACCCGCCTCAAGGCCATGCCGGACACCGACCGCAAGGCCTGGCTCGGCCGCTATCTGGCCACCCTGAAGAGCTGCACGCCCTCGGAGGTACCGGCCCTGTGAGCACCCACCCTGCCCTCGCGGCTCTCCCTCTCCTCTACCTCCGCTCCCGCGCCCTCCCCCTCACCGCCGCCACCCTGGCCGGCATCGCCCTCGTCGCCGCCCGGGCCGCCGACTGGCTCCAGGACCAGCCCCACTTCGACCACACCGCCCGGGTCCCGGTCGTCGTGCTGGCCCCGCTGCTCGCCTCCGCCGCGATCGGCACCGGCCTGCACTCGCACTCCGACGAGCTGGACCGGACCGCCGTACGCCGCTGGTGGCCGCGCCGGCTGCTGCATCTGCTGGTGCTGACCGCGTTGGCGGCCGGGGCGCTCGCGGCGGCCGTCCCGGGGCACCCGGAGGAGTTCGGCGTACCGGCCATGGTGCGCAACGTGCTCGGCGCGACGGGGGTGGCCGCGGCCTCCGCCGCCCTGCTCGGCGCCCGGCTGAGCTGGCTGCCGATGACGGTCTACGGCGGCGCCGTCTACCTGACGGCGCCCCGCGCCCCGGGCGGCGCGGCGGCCGTGTGGGCCTGGCCGATGCAGCCGGGCCCGCAGGGTGCTGCGTGGGCGGTGGCCGTGACGGTGTGCGCGGCCGGGGCCGCCCTCCTGGTGGTGCGCGGCGCACGCCCGGAGCGCGGGTGACCGGCCGGTTCCCTCCGGGCACTCGGCTCGGATCCGGCAATCCGCTGGCACCGGGCCACGCCGACCGGCCAGGATGGCCGGGAACCTGCCCGCCACCCGCCGGAGACCCGCACCATGCCCCAGATCCATCACTCCGACACCCCCTCCCCCGTCGTTCTCGACCGCCGCGAAGGCCCGTACGGCGAGGTCGTGCTGCGGGAGCGGGGTGACGACTTCGAGATCATCGCCAACGGGTGCTTCCTGATGGACACCTCCGACGGGCGCTCCGAGCGGCTGCTGATCGACGCGGCGCTGGCCGCGCTGCCGCCCGACCGGACCGCTCCGTCGGTGCTCATCGGGGGTCTCGGCGTCGGCTTCTCGCTGGTCCGGGCCGCCGACGGGCCGAGGTGGGGTCGGATCGTCGTGGCCGAGCGGGAGCAGGCGATCGTGGACTGGCACCTCCGGGGGCCGCTGGGCACGATCTCCGGCGCGGCGCTGGCCGATCCGCGGACCGGGATCCTGACGACGGATCTGGTCGAGTACCTGCGTACGACTACGGACCGTTACGACGCCCTGTGTCTGGACATCGACAACGGGCCGGACTGGACCGTCACCGAGGACAACAACGGTCTGTACTCCCCGGCCGGTCTGGCGGACTGCCGGGAGCGGCTGACGCCGGGCGGCGTTCTCGCGGTGTGGTCCGCGCAGCCGTCCGCCGACTTCGAACAGGCCTTGCGGAATGCCGGATTCGATGGGGTAAGGACTGAAGAGATCACTGTTGCCCGAGGTGTTCCCGACGTGGTGCATCTCGCACTTCGGACAGCCTGAGTTCCCCCACCGGGTATCTCCGGCCCCCGGAAGTCCGGGGGCCAAGCGTCACAAGACCGACACTCCGCCACCTCTTTGCGTCCGAGGCGTTACACCCTGCGTAGCCGAGAGCAGTCCACTGCCTTTACGCTGCTGACCGGTAACGGGATCACCCACGAAATCCACAAGCGAAGACCGTGCGTCCGGGGGAATGGCCCCCGCGAGAACGGGCAGGGGCGGGGCGATGGAACAGACACACACCACCCACAACGGTGTCGCGGCCACCCCGGGCGCGCAGCGCCGGGTGCTGGTGGTCGAGGACGACGCCACGATCGTCGAAGCCATTTCCGCCCGGCTGCGGGCCGAGGGCTTTCTGGTGCAGACCGCACTCGACGGCCCCGCGGCGGTGGACGCGGCCGAGGCGTGGCAGCCCGATCTGATGGTGCTCGACATCATGCTTCCCGGCTTCGACGGCCTGGAGGTCTGCCGCCGGGTCCAGGCCCAGCGGCCGGTGCCGGTGCTGATGCTGACCGCGCGGGACGACGAGACGGACATGCTGGTCGGTCTCGGCGTGGGCGCCGACGACTACATGACCAAGCCGTTCTCGATGCGCGAGCTGGCGGCCCGGGTCCACGTCCTGCTGCGCCGGGTCGAGCGCGCGGCGCTGGCCGCGGTGACACCGCGCAGCGGGATACTGCGCCTCGGCGAGCTGGAGATCGATCACGCGCAGCGCCGGGTCCGGGTGCGCGCCGACGACGTCCACCTCACGCCGACCGAGTTCGACCTGCTGGTCTGCCTGGCCAACACCCCGCGGGCGGTGCTCTCCCGGGAGCAGTTGCTGGCCGAGGTCTGGGACTGGGCGGACGCCTCCGGCACCCGTACGGTCGACAGCCACATCAAGGCGCTGCGCCGGAAGATCGGCGCGGAGCGGATCCGTACCGTGCACGGTGTCGGCTACGCCCTGGAGACCCCGGCTCCATGACCCGGCCCGGTTCCGGACTGCGCCCCTTCTCGGTCAAGGCCAAGATGAGCACGCTCGTCGTGGTCTCGGTCTTCATCACCACCGGGCTGCTGATGGTGGCCGTGCGCACCAGGACCGAGCTGCGGTTCATCACGGTGTTCTCGGTGATCGCGACCCTGCTCATAACCCAGTTCGTCGCGCACGGTCTGACCTCGCCGCTGGACGAGATGACGACGGTGGCCCGGTCGATCTCGCACGGCGACTACACCAGACGGGTGAGCGGCGCCGACCGGCGTGACGAGCTCGGTGACCTGGCCCAGACGATCAACCGCATGGCGGACGATCTGGAGGCCGTGGACCGGCACCGCAAGGAGCTGGTCGCCAATGTCTCGCACGAGTTGCGAACACCCATCGCGGCGCTGAGAGCCGTGCTGGAGAACGTCGTGGACGGGGTGTCCTCGGCCGATCCGGAGACCATGCGTACCGCTCTGAAGCAGACCGAGCGGCTCGGCAGGCTGGTGGAGACGCTGCTGGACCTGTCCCGGCTGGACAACGGGGTGGTCACGCTCAAGGCCGGCCGCTTCGAGGTGTGGCCCTATCTGTCGGGCGTGCTGAAGGAGGCGAACCTCGCCGCCGGGCACCGCCGGCTCTCGTCCGGTTCCGGGAACCACACCCGTAAGGACGTACATCTGCACCTGGACGTGTCGCCGCCGGAGCTGACCGCGCACGCGGACGCGGAGCGGCTGCACCAGGTGGTGGCCAATCTGATCGACAACGCCGTCAAGCACAGCCCGCCGCACGGCCGGGTCACCGTGCTGGCCCGGCGCGGGACCGCGCCGGAGTCCCTGACGCTCGAAGTCATGGACGAGGGGCCGGGCATCCCGGAGTCCGAGCGGCACCGGGTCTTCGAGCGCTTCAACCGCGGCGAGGTGCCCTCCCCGCACGGCCCCGGCAGCGACGGCGGGACGGGCCTCGGCCTGGCGATCGCCCGCTGGGCGGTGGATCTGCACGGCGGACGCATCGGCGTGGCCGAATCGGTGCGCGGCTGCCGCATTCAGGTCACTCTTCCGGGGATCCCTCAGCAGCGAGGTTGACATAGGGTTCGAACCGGAAGGGCACGTTCTGCGTGTTCCGTTCAAGGGGTGCGGCCCAGTGGGCCGTAGCCGCGCTGCCACGTACCCAAAACAAAGCGGAACTGTGCTTGTTTCCCGCCAATTCCCGCACCGAAACCCGCCTTCCGATGTGACTTGCGCGACGAAGACCGGCCCGGCCTGCGTGGAACGGCCGGGGAGGCGTAGCCTTGATTTCCGCTGTCCATCACCTTGTGAAGCGGAAGAGGGCGGTTGCCGCCGTGTCGTCTCAGTCCCCCAGTAACTCGAGCATCTCGACCGACCAAGCCAGCCCGGGTTCGAACCCGGCCGCTGCTTTCGGGCCCAATGAGTGGCTCGTCGACGAGATCTACCAGCAGTACCTCCAGGATCCCAATTCGGTCGATCGCGCCTGGTGGGACTTCTTCGCCGACTACAAGCCGGGTACGTCCGGCACGGCGGACAAGCCCGTTCCCGGCGCTCCGGCCGCGGTGACCCCGGCCGCACCCGCGCCGGCCACCCCGGCCCAGGCCCCGGCCGCACCCGCTCCGGCCCCCGCGGCTCCGGCCCCCGCACAGGCCGCGCCCGCCGCCGCTGCTCCGGCAGCCCCGGCAGCCCCGGCGAAGGCCGCTCCGGCCCCGGCCGTGAAGGCCGCCGAGCCCGCCCCGGCCAAGGCCGCGGCCGCGCCGGCCACCGAGGCCCCGGCCGGTCCCGAGTACGTGACGCTGCGTGGGCCCTCGGCCGCCGTCGCGAAGAACATGAACGCCTCGCTGGAGCTGCCGACGGCCACGTCCGTCCGCGCCGTCCCGGTGAAGCTGCTCTTCGACAACCGCATCGTCATCAACAACCACCTCAAGCGCGCCCGGGGCGGGAAGATCTCCTTCACGCACCTCATCGGCTACGCGATGGTGCAGGCCCTCAAGGCCATGCCGGCGATGAACCACTCCTTCGCGCTGAAGGACGGCAAGCCGACCCTGGTCAAGCCCGAGCACGTGAACCTGGGTCTCGCCATCGACCTGGTGAAGCCGAACGGCGACCGCCAGCTGGTCGTCGCGGCCATCAAGAAGGCCGAGACGCTCAACTTCTTCGAGTTCTGGCAGGCCTACGAGGACATCGTCCGCCGTGCCCGCAACGGCAAGCTCGGCATGGACGACTTCACCGGCGTCACCGCCTCGCTGACCAACCCCGGCGGCATCGGCACCGTCCACTCGGTGCCCCGCCTGATGCCCGGTCAGGGCCTCATCATGGGCGTCGGCGCGATGGACTACCCGGCCGAGTTCCAGGGCACCTCCCAGGACACCCTGAACAAGCTGGGCATCTCCAAGGTCATGACGCTGACCTCGACGTACGACCACCGGGTCATCCAGGGTGCCGCCTCCGGCGAGTTCCTGCGGATCGTCGCCCAGCTGCTGCTCGGCGAGAACGAGTTCTACGACGAGATCTTCAAGTCGCTGCGCATCCCGTACGAGCCGGTCCGCTGGCTGACGGACATCGACGCCTCGCACGACAACGACGTCACCAAGGCCGCGCGGGTCTTCGAGCTGATCCACTCCTACCGGGTCCGCGGCCACGTCATGGCCGACACCGACCCGCTGGAGTACCGCCAGCGCAAGCACCCCGACCTGGACATCACCGAGCACGGCCTCACCCTGTGGGACCTGGAGCGGGACTTCGCGGTCGGCGGTTTCGCCGGCAAGTCGCTGATGAAGCTCCGCGACATCCTCGGTGTGCTGCGTGAGTCGTACTGCCGCACCACCGGCATCGAGTTCATGCACATCCAGGACCCGAAGCAGCGCAAGTGGCTCCAGGACCGGGTGGAGCGCCCGCGCGCCCAGCAGCCCGAGCGCGAGGAGCAGCTGCGGATCCTGCGCCGGCTGAACGCCGCCGAGGCGTTCGAGACGTTCCTGCAGACCAAGTACGTCGGCCAGAAGCGGTTCTCGCTGGAGGGCGGCGAGTCCGTCATCCCGCTGCTCGACGCGGTCATCGACTCCGCCGCCGAGGCCCGCCTCGACGAGGTCGTCATCGGCATGGCCCACCGCGGCCGGCTCAACGTGCTCGCCAACATCGTCGGCAAGTCGTACGCGCAGATCTTCCGCGAGTTCGAGGGCAACCTCGACCCCCGGTCGATGCACGGCTCCGGCGACGTCAAGTACCACCTGGGCGCCGAGGGCACCTTCACCGGTCTGGACGGCGAGCAGATCAAGGTCTCGCTGGCCGCCAACCCCTCGCACCTGGAGGCGGTCGACCCGGTCCTGGAGGGCATCGCCCGCGCCAAGCAGGACATCATCAACAAGGGCGGCACGGACTTCACGGTCCTGCCCGTCGCGCTCCACGGCGACGCGGCCTTCGCGGGCCAGGGCGTCGTCGCCGAGACGCTCAACATGTCGCAGCTGCGCGGCTACCGCACCGGCGGCACCGTGCACGTGGTGATCAACAACCAGGTCGGCTTCACCGCCGCCCCGGAGTCCTCGCGCTCCTCGATGTACGCCACCGACGTGGCGCGCATGATCGAGGCGCCGATCATCCACGTCAACGGCGACGACCCCGAGGCCGTCGTCCGGGTCGCGCGGCTCGCCTTCGAGTTCCGCCAGGCGTTCAACAAGGACGTCGTGATCGACCTCATCTGCTACCGCCGCCGCGGTCACAACGAGGGCGACAACCCGGAGTTCACCAACCCGCAGATGTACACCCTGATCGACAAGAAGCGCTCGGTGCGCAAGCTCTACACCGAGTCCCTCATCGGTCGCGGCGACATCACGCTGGAAGAGGCGGAGCAGGCGCTCCAGGACTTCCAGGGCCAGCTGGAGAAGGTCTTCGCGGAGGTCCGCGAGGCCACCTCGCTGCCGGCCCCGGCGCACACCCCCGAGGTCCAGCCGGAGTTCCCGGTCGCCGTGACCACGGCGATCTCCCCGGAGTTCGTGAAGGTCATCGCGGAGTCCCAGGTCAACATCCCCGACCGGATCACCGTCCACCCCCGTCTGATGCCGCAGATGCAGCGCCGCGCGGCCTCGGTGGAGAACGGCACGATCGACTGGGGCATGGGCGAGACCCTGGCCATCGGTTCGCTGCTGATGGAGGGCACCCCGGTCCGGCTCGCCGGCCAGGACACCCGCCGCGGCACCTTCGGCCAGCGGCACGCGGTCCTCGTCGACCAGGTGACCGGCGAGGACTACACCCCGCTGCTCTACCTCTCCGACGAGCAGGCCCGTTACAACGTCTACGACTCGCTGCTCAGCGAGTACGCGGCGATGGGCTTCGAGTACGGCTACTCGCTGGCCCGTCCGGAGTCGCTGGTCGTCTGGGAGGCCCAGTTCGGTGACTTCGTCAACGGCGCGCAGACCGTCGTCGACGAGTTCATCTCCTCGGCCGAGCAGAAGTGGGGCCAGACCTCCGGCGTCACGCTGCTGCTGCCGCACGGCTACGAGGGCCAGGGCCCGGACCACTCGTCCGCCCGCCCCGAGCGCTTCCTCACCCTGTGCGCGCAGAACAACATGACGGTCGCCATGCCGACCCTGCCGTCGAACTACTTCCACCTCCTGCGGTGGCAGGTGCACAACCCGCACCACAAGCCGCTGATCGTCTTCACCCCGAAGTCGATGCTCCGCCTCAAGGCGGCCGCGTCGAAGGTGGAGGAGTTCACCACCGGCGGCTTCCGCCCGGTGATCGGCGACGACACGGTGAACCCGGCCGACGTCCGCAAGGTCGTCTTCTGCGCCGGCAAGGTCTACTACGACCTGGAGGCCGAGCGTACGAAGCGCGGCGTCACGGACACCGCGATCATTCGTCTTGAGCGCCTGTACCCGCTGCCGGGTGCCGAGCTCCAGGCCGAGATCGCCAAGTACCCGAACGCCGAGAAGTACCTCTGGACCCAGGAGGAGCCGGCCAACCAGGGCGCCTGGCCGTTCATCGCCCTGAACCTGATCGACCACCTGGACCTGGCCGTCGGCGCGGACGTCCCGCACGGCGAGCGCCTGCGCCGCATCTCGCGCCCGCACAGCTCGTCCCCGGCGGTCGGCTCGGCCAAGCGCCACCAGGCCGAGCAGGCACAGCTGGTCGCCGAGGTCTTCGAGGCCTGACCGGTCGCTGTACGCAGAAGGGCCCGGCCCCCCGCGAGTCACTCGCGGGGGGCCGGGCCCTTCGGTCCGTCCGGCAGGCTCTCAGACGATCGGGGGCTCGAAGTCCCAGTACGGGCGGTTGCGCGAGCGGGCCGAGACCGTATGCACGTGCTGGGCGCCGAGAGTGGCGGCCAGGTCGCCCAGTGCCTCGCTCTCGACCTTCTCGGCCCGTTGCCGCTCCCGTACGCCACGCAGGTCCGCCGCGTGGGCGATCCGGGCGGAGAGGGTCAGCGGGTGGGTCCGTCCGAGGGTCTCGGTGGCCCTGCCGATGACCGCGTCCGTCAGTGCGGCCGCGGATTCCGGGTCTCCCACCAGGTTGCGCAGCGCCGAGGCGTTGATGGCGCACCCCAGGGTCCAGGGGTGGTATTCGCCGACGGCCTGGGTCAACGCGGCCAGAGCCCCTTCCAGGAGGGCGTGTGCCTGGTCCCGCTCGCCCACGTTGCGCAGGATCAGGGCGTGGTTGGCCCGTGTTCCCGACACGAAGGGGTGCTCCTCGCCGAGCATCTCCAGGTAGCCGTCGACGACCTTCTCGCTTATGGCCCTGGCCTGGTCGATGTCCGCGTGCTCGCGGGCGAAGCAGCTCTGGCCGGCGGCGAACATCATGGTCAGCGGGTCGCCCTCGCCCAGCACGCGTTCGCATCGCTCCAGGACCCGGGTGAACAGGTCCGAGGCCTTGGCGCGCTCGCCCGAGCGGTAGTGGCACAGCGCGAGGTTGTACTCGGCCCGCAGGGTCTGCGGGTTGTCGTTCCCGAGGACCAGCCGGTGTACCCGGGCGCTCTGGTTCTGGAGCGACAGTCCGTCGCTGTAACGGCCGAGCAGACGCAGATCGGTGGCGTAGTTGGTCTGGGAGGACAGGGTCCAGTTGTGGCGCTGGCCCAGGAACTGCCGACGGGCTTCCAGGGTGCGCTGGTTGAGGTCCAGCGACTCCTGGTACCGGCCGAGGAGCCGCAGCGAAACGGCCAGGTTGTTCTGCGCGTTGAGCGTGCGCGAGTCCTGGTCGCCCAGCAGCTCGCGGTAGGCGGCGAGGACCCAGCCGGACATCTCCAGCGCCTCGTCGTACCGGCCGAGGCCGCGCAGGTCGGCGGCGAGGCCCCCGGCGGCACGCAGGTGCTCCAGGTCCTGTACGCCGCGCTCGGTGCGCAGATGGTCCACGGCGGCGCGTTCGATCGCCTCCGTGCCGGCGTAGTCGCCGACGGCCCGCAGCAGGTTGGCGTAGTGGTAGCTGAGGTCCCAGATCCTGGGGTGGTCCTCGCCGAGGAGTTCCCGCCAGGCCCGCATGGCGCGTTCGCCCAGCTTGATGCCGGCCCGGTACTCCCCCGAGAGGTACATGTAGCGCAGGCAGTTGAGCACCAGGGACTGCACCGCCGGGTCGGTGCTCCGAAGCACGTCGGCCCATTTCAGGTGCGGGGTGATCTCGGCGTAGGCGGGCCACAGGCGGGTGTCGGTGGGCCTGCCGGGGTCCGCGGCGGCGAGCGCCCGCCGGACGACGTCGATGAACTCCTTGCGGTCCCGCTCCGTCATGTCGTGGCCGACGATCTGGTGGACCATGCGGTGCATGTAGAGCGATTCGCCGGACGACGCCTCTTCGACGGCCGACTCGTGGGACTCCAGCCGGACCACGGAGTACTGGCGGAGCTGGGCGATCGCCTTGTTCCACAGCAGCGGGTCGTTCAACAGGCCGGATACCTGTTCCGGCAGCTCCCCCGCGGGCATCTCCTTCAGCAGCCGTACGGGGATGGAGCCGGGCGCGAAGAAGCTGCACAGGCGGAGCAGGTCGACGGACTCGGGAACGGTGTCCTTGAGCTTGTTCAGCAGTATCGACCAGGCGGTCTGGAAGGCGAGCGGAAAGTCCGCGGAGACCTTGACGACGTCCTGGTCGATGCCGCCCTCAAGGAGTTCGATGTACTCCTCGACCGACAGGTCGGAGTCGTTCAGCCAGCCCGCGGTCTGGTCGAGGAGGAGCGGGAGGTCTTCGAGCGCCTCGGCGAGCCGGTCCGCCTCGGCGGGGTTCAGGCGCGGGGCGCGGCGCCGGACGAAGGCGACCGACTCGTCCCGGCTGTAGACGGGCACGTCGACGAGGTTGCTGTTGTGCTCGCCCCACTCCGGGTTGCGCGAGGTGATCAGGACGTGTCCGGGTCCGGTCGGCACCAGGTCCCAGATGTTCTCCGGCTCGTCGGCGCCGTCGAGGACGAGGAGCCAGTGGGAGTGCGGTTCGCCGCGGCGCAGCGCGTCACGTACCGCGCGCAGCCGCTCGCCGTACTCGACGCCGGTGGACAGGCCCAGTTCGGGGGCGAGTTCGGCGAGCCGCTGGCGGTAGAGCGCACGCCGGTCGGCGGGCACCCACCAGACCACGTCGTACTCGGAACCGAAGCGGTAGACGTACTCCGCGGCCAGCTGCGTCTTGCCGACGCCGGACATGCCGTACAGCGCCACGACCCCGGCGCCGGACCCGGCGTCCTGGAGCGCCTGGTACGTCTTGTTCAGCAGTTCCTCGCGACCGGTGAACCGGGTGTTGCGCCGCGGCACCCCGCCCCACACCTCGGGGGTGTCGGCCGGGTACCGGGGGCCCGGCCGGTGCTCGACCGGCTCGGGCAGCGGGTCGGTGGGCAGACCCAGGCGGACGAGGAGACGCCGCTCGGCCTCCTCGGCTCCGACGTTGGTGAGGTCGGCGGCGGCGAGGGCGGAGGTGGCGCCGGGCAGGGCCGAGGTGGTGAGGCAGACCGCGGCGAAGCGGTCCGGGTCGGGGGCGACGACCTCGCGCAGCGCCCGGTTCCACTCGTCGTGGGTGCGCGGGCCGAGCTGGAAGTACCAGTCGCTGAGGATCACCAGGACGCGGCCCCTGGAGAGCGTCAGGTCCCGCAGCGACTCCTCCAGCGGCACCTCCACCGGGGGGTCCCAGCGCTGCCGGACGACCGTCACTCCGCGCCGCTCCAGACGGTCCCCGATCCAGGTCGCCCAGGCGCGGTTGAATCCGGCGAAACTGATGGTGACGGTTTGCGCCCCGGTTGCTCCAACTTGCCTACGCGTTCCGGGCATTCAACCGTCTCCCTGCCTCGATTCGAGCCTTGTCAACATACACCGGAGCCTGGTCTTTCCGGCGGACAATCCCGGGGTCCGGCACGGCCTTCACGGGCCGTTCCTCTGCTGCCATATCACCTTGGTGGTGGCCACGTACGCCTCCGCGCGCGCGAGGTGCCCCGCAGGAGGCGGACAATCGTCCAGACGGTGGTAGAGCGTGATCATCTCGTTGACGAGTATTCGGCCTTCGCGGGTGAGCGCCGCCGATCCGGCCAGTGCGGGGAGTACGGCGCCGACCTGTTCGCGGCATCGGGCGTGCTCGGCCCAGGCCAGGTCGCGGTGGGTGACGCGTCGCGCGCCGAGGGCGAAGCGCTGCCAGTAGTCGGCGAGCGCGAGGTGCGAGTAGGCGCCCTGGAGGAGGCCGTCGAAGGGGCGCGGGTCGGGGCGCCAGGGGGCGAAGTGGCGCGGTGCGGCGTCCTCGTGGTGCAGCGGTACGAGGGCGCAGAGCGCGGCCAGCTTGGTGTGCTGGAGTTCGTGGACGAGGGTGGAGGCGAAGTAGGCGGGGGTGGCCGGCCTGCTGCTGAGGACGGCGCCGAACGCTTCCCGCCTGGTGCCGCTGCAGTGTGCCGCGCTGTCGCCCGCGGGCCCGGAACCGGGTGGCGGGCCGAGCGGGACCAGGCAGCGCAGCAGGACCGCCACCTCGGTGATCCGGTGCTCGCCGCCGACGCGGAGCAGTGGTGCCACTCCGGCCCAGGACTCGGCCCAGGTCTTGCGCGCGTGGTCGTCGACGCGGGCGGCGGTGCTCAGCCCGTGCGGTTGCGGTCGGCGGCCGTCGGTGCGGTACGGGTCCACGTCGTCCAGCGGCACGGGGCCGATGCCGTCTTGCAGGGCGGGCAGGGCGAGCACCGGCAGCCAGCGCGGGTCGGCCGACCCGGTCGTTCCGTCCGGGTGGGTGTGCGCGACCAGGGGCGGCCCGGTGGAGCTGTCCCGCAGCGTCAGTTCGCCGCCGGAGAAGGTGACATCGACCGTTCCGGACGCCTCGTGGGCGGTGCGCAGGGCGCCCAGGGTGGGCAGCGGCAGGAGCCCGTCGTGTGCGGTGAGCCGGGTCGTGAACGGGATTCCGGCGCGGATCGCGGCTGCGGCCGCCAGGGCGCTCAAGTGGTCGAGATCCGCCCGGAGTCCGGGGCCGGGGGCGAGGCCGGCCGTGGGGCCCGGGCCGGCGAGTCCGCGCAGGCAGCGCTGCGCCCAGGGGCCCGTGAGGGGGTGCAGCAGGACGGTGCGCACGGCGGTCCGGTCGGCGCGTTCGGCCTCCTCCAGCAGGGCCCAGTCCTGGCGGAGGCGGTCGAGGGCCCCGTACGGGAGGACGGTCGTGGGGGCCGCCCCGGCCGCGTCGAGCAGGGCCCGCAGCAGCACGAGCCGGCGGGTGTCCTGATCGCGTACGAGTACCCGCAGGGTGTCGGCGTCGCCCTCGGTGCGGCCGAGTCGACGCAGCATGTGGTCCGGGAGTGGGGGGATCATCGGCGTTCTCCTGCGGTTGCGTCGGACAGCCGGGCCGCGACATGGCGTACCAGCCGTTCGAGGTCGGCGCAGTAGACGGACGGGTTCGCGAAGCCGTTCTCTGCGCGGTAGCGGTGTGCGTAGTGGCCGCCACCGCAGACGGTCAGCAGCGGGCAGGCCCGGCAGGTGGCGGCGAGCGCGTCGGCGCCTGCCCGGCGGGCGGCGACGCCGGGGTGGCGCAGGGCGTCGTCGAAGGTGTGGCGGAAGACGTCGAGACCGGTGGCGGCGGCGGTGTCGTAGGCGGACTTGAGGGAGTCGACCTGCTCGATCGTCCCGTCGGTCTCGACCACGATCGCGTCGACGGGGTCGAGACCGAGCGATTCGGTGGCGGCGGGCAGGCCCAGCAGCAGGGCGATGCACTCCTCGAAGAGCCGGATCCGGGTCTCCCGCCGTCCGCTGCGCCACCAGCGGTCGAAGACGGTGGTGAGCCAGTCGCCGTACGGGGTCGGGCGGCCGGGCCCGGTGACCGCGCGCGGCAGGCCCGGTGGGGGGTTCGTCCAGTTGCCGTGCGGGAGCAGCAGGTCCAGGGCCGGTGGGCGCAGGGTGAGCAGCGATTCGTACATCTCGACCGGGTCGGTCCGCGGATCGACGACGGTGAGGATGCCCGCGTAGGCGTCGGGGTGGTGGTCGGCCAGGAGCCGGGCGCCGCGCGAGGCGGCGGGCCAGGAGGGGCGTCCCGCGTGGTCGGTGCGCTGGGTGTTGTGGGCGGCCAGGCCGCCGTCGAGGCTGATGCCGATGCGTATGCCGTGCCGGGCGAGAGTGGCCGTGCGTGCTTCGGTGAGCAGCGTCGCGTTGGTCTGGACGGTGGTGTGGACGGTGCAGCCGGCGGGCGCCAGGGCACGTACCCGGTCGGCGAAGGCGGCCAGCCGGCCGGCGCCCGCGAGGAGGGGTTCGCCGCCGTGCAGGACGAGGGCGGCCTCGGGCAGCCGGTGGGCCGCCGTGTGTTCGGCGATGCGGTGCGCGGTGCGGTCCAGGACGGCGGGTGCGGCGGCGGCCGGGCGGTCGCGCCAGGTGTGGTCGGGGCCCGCGTAGAGGTAGCAGTAGCGGCAGGCGAGATTGCAGCGGCCGTGCACCTTGACGATGAACTGCCCGAAGGCGGGCAGGAGTCGGCGGTCGTCCGGGCGCGTGGGTGTTTTCGGCGTCGCCTGTCGAGACACTCCCGCACCCCCGTGCCGTTCGCATCCGCCGGCACGGCCCCCGTCGCCGCCCCGGGCCGGGTATTCCTGGCCTGCGGCGGCGACAAACCCGTGCCCTGTCACGTTGTCCTGTTCGACCGGGCCCCCGGACCTGAATCGTGCGGCCGCGGCGCCCTTCTCCCGGGGCCGGGCCGCGAGCGGAGGGAGACCGCGGCCGTCAGAAGGAGTTGTTGAACCCCCACAGCATCTCCCGCGGCTGTTCGACCCGCCCGCGCAGATCCGCGACGACCTCGGCGAGCACCGGATGGTCCAGTGTCCGCAGCGACTCCAGATCGAGCGCCAGCAGGTCGGGCAGCGTGTCCGCCCCGCCGGACGGAACACCCGGCAAAACGCCGTCCGGGATGTTCCTGTGCACCGTCTCGCTCATCACGCCTCCCCGTAACACCCCTCGTGCCCGAGCCGGTTCGCTCGCCCTTGAGCGTCCGGTCGGGCCCGTGTACCTGATGGTCCGTGCGCCGACACTGGTCCCGTGTACCGGCCGCCAATGTACGGATGCCCCGCAGGACCCGGGCTACGCCTTGCCGGACCTGCCGTCCACCGGCGTCGGTCGTACGCCGGTCACACGGTGGCGGGACTCCTCACGCCGGCCGCCTCCCCCCTCGGATGCTGTCAGCGCTCCAGCTCCGCCAGCCGCTCGGCGGTCGACCCGCCCGCGGATCCGCCGCCGTCCGGCAGCTTGCGCCATTCCTGGCGGGCCGCCCGGTACGCCTCGCGGGCCGCCCGGGGGCGTTCCGCTCGCTCGTACGTCATGCCCCGCCAGTGGTTGGCCGTGGCCGCCAGCTCGACGGCTTGCCAGACCTGTTGCGGGCCGTCCAGTTCCTCCTCCGCCGCGCCGGCCGCCTCCGCCGCGCCCCGGAACGCCTCGGCCGCCTCGTCGAGCCGGGCCGGGCGTCGGAGCACCCGGGCGGCGTCGAGGTGGGAGCGGCCCAGTTCCAGCCAGCAGTTCGCCTCGGTCAGCGGGTCGGCCGCTTCCTGGGCCGCGCGGCCGAAGAGGTGCTCGGCCTCGCGGAGGTCGACCCGGTCCTCGGTGGCCCGGTGGCGGAGCATCAGCGCGCGGCCCAGCATCAGGAGCCGCCCGGCCTGGCGGGTGCTGCCCGCGGGCGTCTCCGTACGGCAGTCGCGCAGTACCCGGATCGCGGCGCCGATGTGCGGGCGGCCGTCCGGCAGCTGGGCCCGGCGCAGCAGGGTGCCGCCCCATTCGGCGAGCAGGTCGGCGTGGGCCCGCGAGTCGCGGGGTACGCCCCGGGCGGCGTGGGCGAACCAGTCGGCGGCGGCCACGAGTTCGTCCGGCTCTCCGGTGTGCTCGTACCGGGCGACGCGGATCCGGCCGGCCCTGATCCGGAGCATGGCGAGCTGCCGCTGGTCGCGTACGGTCGCCAGGGCCTGCTCGACGAGTGTCGCGGCCTCGTCCGGCTCCTCGCCGGAGCCGAGGAGGGCGTCCACCAGGTCGAGCAGGATGCGCACCTCGGTGCCGAGGGTATGCCGGCCGCCGCCCTGTCCGAAGGCGGTGCGCAGGGAGCGGGCGGCCTGGCCGGCGTACACCCGGGACTGTTCGGGGTCGGCGGTGGCACCGGCCAGCTTCAGCAGGGTCCGTCCGTGTGCCAGCGGCAGGGTGGTGGGGCGGTTCTCCTGGTCGGGCCAGACATCGGCGAACGCCTCCAGCATCCCGCACGCGGCCTGGAGCAGGGCGGTGTCGCCGTCGAGCCGCCACTGCGCCTCCAGGGCCCGGACCCGTTCCAGGGTCAGCCGGAGGGCCTCGGCCGGGTCCAGGCCGGGGGCCGAGCAGGCGGCCGTGTACTCGCGGTCGGCGCGGCGCAGCAGCTCCAGTGCGCCGCGCCGGTCGCCGCGCCGCCGCCGGTCGTCGGCCGCGGCGTGCAGCACCTTGGCCAGTACCGCCCGTTCGCGTACCGCGGCTGGTTGTGCGGCGGCCCGTTCGGCGGCGTACTCGGCCTCGCGGAGCAGTTCGGCGTCGCCCTGGACCTCCCACAGGCGCAGTACGCAGCGGGAGTACTCCGCCCACAGCCCGGGATCGGTGTCCGGCTGCTCCTCGCGTTCGGCGGCGCCGCGCAGCAGCTGCACCGCGTCGATGAGGTACTGCACCATGCTGTCCGACTCGAACTGCCGCAGCAGGGCGCGGGCGCTCGCCACCGCCGCGTGCGAGGTCCGGACGGGGCCCGGACGGCCGCCGCGTCCGGTCTGCGTGACGAACTGCTCGGGCAGGGGCATGAAACGCTCCAGTACGCGGACCGCGACCTCGGCGAAGGGGTGGGGGACGCGCGACCCGCCGCTTGCGTCGCTCTCCCCGTTCTCACCACCCTCCTCGATCTCCCCGTCGGGTGCGCCATTCTCCGAAGAAGCCGCGCCGTATCCGGCCGGCGTCGGCAGGTGTGCGCGGGCGCGCGGGCGTTCGCCGAGCTGGGCGAAGGCCAGGGCGGGGAAGTTCGGCCCGCCCTTCCCGAACCGCTGCTCGATGTACTGCGAACAGTGTTTGAGGACGAGCAGTGCCTCGTCGCGGCCCAGCGGGCCGAGCAGGGCCTCCCGGACACCGGGCACGAATTCGTACCACTGGCCGTCGTGCTCCCCGCCGTCCTCGTTCCTGCTGCGCGTCAGCAGTCCGCTGAGCAGCACCTCGGCGAGTTCGGAAGGGCCCGAGTGGGGCAGCATCGTACGTTGCACCAGCTGCATCACGGGGAGGTGGAGCGGGGCCGCCGCGAGGTAGACGGCCAGCTGCCCGGCGGCCGGTGAGGCCGCCGAGCGGAAGCGGCTGACCAGTTGGAGCGAGGAGAGTCCGTCGCCGGCCCGCTGCGCGGCCGCCGCCGGCTGATCGGCCCGCACCCAGCCGACCGCGCCGGAGATCTGCCCCGATCCGGCGCCGGAGAGCAGCCTCGCCCAGGCCGCCAACGCCCCTTCCACCGGGGGGAGTACGGGTACGGCGAGGGCGCCGGGGTGCACGGCGGGGCCCATGCCCGGCTGCTCCACGACCTTGAGCACGGCGGCTCCGCCGGGGCCGTCGCCCCGGGACAGCGAGCCGTAGGTGACCGGCAGCCTGGTGCGGTTCCACATCCGTTGCGGCAGTGGCTGGAGCACGGCGGCCGGGGCCTGCGCGGCCAGCTGGTGCAGCAGCCGGTGGGCCCGGCCGCTGTGCCAGAGCGGGCCGGCGCAGTCGCTGACCAGGACGGTGACGCGGCGGCCGGTCGGATCGCTCAGCCGGTCCGCGGAGTTCAGCGGCGCCGCGGCCGGGTCGGGGCTGCGGCTCACCGCGGCCGCACCGTCCGGGCCCTGGTGCAGATAGCGCACCTGGACGTCCCGGAATGCTCCCAGCTGACCGAATATCTGCTGGAGTTCACCGAACATCCGGTCCCACACCAGCATCGAGGACGACGCGTCCATGACGCACTGCAGGACCGCCTCGCCCCGGGACGCGCCCCGGAACACCGGGATGATCAACCCCCCGGCACGGGCGCTGAGTTCGGCGGTGGCCGTCTCGTCGAGGGTGCTGCGCAGGGGTGGCGACGCGGGGTGGTATCGCTGCAACGGCCTGAGCGCCCGCTGGAGTTCGAGCGGGGCGGGCAGCGCCGGGGCGGCGGGCACGCCGAAGGTGAGCTCCGCCGTACGCCCGTTGCGGGCACCGCCCGTCCTTGTGCCGGAGGGACCGCCGCCGGGGCGGGCTCGGCCGGAGGGGCCGGTGCGGGGCGCGGGGTAGAGCGTGATCCGCCGGTCCGGGTCCCCCGGGTCCGCCCTCGGCAGGGTTTCGTCGCCCGGCACGTCGCGCGCGGGCCGCACGGAGCCGGGCGCGGGGCCGGGGCCGGGGGCGTCGGGCCGCCCGTCCGGGCGCTCCTGGGGGAGGTGGACGTCCGGAACGTATCCCTGCTCCTCGGCATCCGCCTGTGGCGCGTCCGGGTGACGGGCCCAGCGGGCCAGCCAGAGCGCGTCGCGCAGCTGCTCGACGTCGGGGTCGAGCCCGGCCTCGCGCAGCCGTGCCACGAGGGCGGGGTAGAGCCCCGCGTCGTCGGGGCCGGGGCCGCCGTGGCCGTCGCCGTCGTGGTGTTCGCCGTCGTGGTGTTCGCCGTCCGGTCCGTGTCGTGCGCCGGCGCCCGCCATCAGCACATCACCTCGGCCGGTCGAGTCGCTGGATGAGCAGGTCCGCGAGGCGGTCGCGGCCGGCCGGGGCCGCGGCGTCGGTGAGGTAGATCGCGTTCAACAGCTGGTCCGTGGCCAGGAGTTCACTGCGGGACCGCTCCAGGAAGTGGGCGATGAGGTCGTCCCCGGAGCGCGCCGCCTCGTCGCCGAGGTGGGCGCGTACGAAGGTCGCGAGGCGCTGGTGGTCGGGGCGTCCGAGCTCCAGGTGGATGCAGCGGCGCATCAGGGGCGCCGGGAAGTCCCGCTCACCGTTGCTGGTGAGCACCACGAACGGGAAGGAGGTGCACCGCACCCGGCCGCCCCGCACCTTCACCTTGTTGCCGTCGTCGTCGAGGACCTGCGCCTCCCCGTCGGGCAGCCGGTCGGCGATCCGCTCCAGCTCGGGAATGCCGAACTCTCCCTCCTCCAGCACGTTCAGCAGGTCGTTCGGCAGATCGATGTCGCTCTTGTCCAGCTCGTCGATGAGCAGTACCCGGGGCCGGTCCGCGGGCAGCAGTGCGGTGCCGAGCGGTCCGAGCCGGATGTAGCTGCCCACGTCGTCCGCGACGCGGGCCCCGTCCGGGTCGGCCGCGGCGCTGTGCGCGGCGATCTGTACGTCCTGGAGCCGGGCGATCGCGTCGTAGTGGTACAGGCCGTCCAGCAGCGTCGTCCGGCTCACGATCGGCCAGCGCAGCACCCGGCCGAGCCCGAGCTCGTGGGCGACCGAGTGGGCCAGGGTGCTCTTTCCGGCGCCGGGGGTGCCGGTGACCAGCAGCGGGCGCCGCAGATAGAGCGCGGCGTTGATCATTTCGAGCTCCTCGGCGCCCGGCCGGTGGAGTTCGGCGATGTGCCGGTGGCCGCCGAGCCGCCGGTCGGCGGAGCCGTCGCCGTCGGGCCCGTCGGGGTCCGGGGCGCCGCGGCTCGCGAAGTCGCGCCAGGGCGGCGGCGGAGGCAACTGCTCGATGCCTTCGTGCGGTTCGCCGGCCCCTCGGTAGATGAGCCACTCGCTGGGTTCACTCATAACGTGTTCCTCGTCATCACTCGTCCGGCCAGGGGCAGCAGTCGAACGTGGTTCACCGTAGTCATCCGGGACAGCCCTCGTAAGGGGGTTCACGGGGCCTGCAACAACGGGCCGGGCGACGGTGGTTGCGGGCCTCCGTAGACCAGTGCGATGCCGTCCGACCAGAACATGTCGGGGCGGCCCTCGCGCACCCCTTTCCTCAGCTCCTGGATCTTCCCCGGAAGCCGGTCGGCCACCACCGCCCCGTCGACCGTGTCGACGACCCGGAGGTGGAACTCCGTGCAGGACGCGGGCCGTTCGGCCTTCGGGCGCCGCCACAGGACCACACCGAACCCGGCGTCGAGCACCCGTGCGAACCCCGCGACGCTCTGGGTGTCGTGCCGGCCGCCGTACCGGCAGAGGACCGGGACGGTCTCGTACGGCAGTCCGCGCAGCTTCGCCGCCACCGGCACGGGTACCCGCATTTCGTCGTCGCAGTCCAGGACGGCGGCCCGGGTCGGGCCGCTGCGGAGGCGGTTCCAGCGCGCCTCGCTCTCCAGGACCGCGTCGTCGGACGGGCCGGGGCCGCTGTCCGCACACCGCACGACCACCGGCCGCAGGACTCCGAGGGGCAGGCTGTCCGCGGGCAGCTGCCACTTCTCGACCTCCAGGTCGAACAGCGTCGAGGGCGCCACGACCTGGAGGATCGCGGGGTTGTCGGGCTCGTCGCACATCCGGAACGCCTTCCCGAGGGAGGCGCCGAGCCTGGCCGGGAGCTCGTCGGACCTGGTGCCCTGGTAGTTCTCGGTGACGGGCAGATCGACGGCGGAGAGGCGGGCGACGACCCGCCAGTCGTAGTGGTCGGGCTGCCACGCGCGGGGCTCCAGATGGAGCACGACGAATGTGGGGGCCTTCGGTGGCCGGACCGGTTCACCGGCCGGTTCGGGTGTCCGCAGGTGCCCGGTGCCCGGGGCGTATCTGCCCTGGTTGCGGAGCCTGGCCATCTCGCGGCGGAACGGCCGCCGCAGCCGGTCCTCCGCGGTCTCCCGCACCCAGTCCCACAGGGCGTCCTCGGCGAGCCGGGTGGAGGGCACCACATAGGGGCGTTCGGCCGAGATGGCGCTCATGCAGTAGCGCAGGACGCGCTCCAGCGCCTCGTCGCCCTCGCGTGCGTCGTACAGGACGCCCAGCCCGTCGCGCCAGCCCCGGGGGGCCGGTACGCCTACGGTCCGGTATCCGTACCCGAGGTCGCCGAGGATGTCGAGCAGGCTGCGGGTGCTGACCGGCGGGGGGAGCTTGGCGAGCCGTCCCAGCAGGTCGACGCGCTGCTGCGGGGTGAGCGCCGGGCCCGCCACGGTGCCCAGGTCCCGCTGGACGTCCGCCCAGGTCTCCTCGTCGTCCACCGGGTTGTTGTGCCGGTCGGCGTGGTAGCGGTCGTGGGCGTGGAACACGGCCTGGTACGGGTCGTCGGACTCGGCCGTGGCGGCCCGGACCGGCACGGGCAGTGTGCGCAGCCGCTCCACGCCGATCGCCGTACCGCCGTCGGTGTCGGTGGAGCGCGACTTGAGTACGCCGACGACCTCGCCCCGGGCCAGGTCGACCACGGGTCCGCCGGACATGCCCGCGTACAGCTGGCTCGCCTCGATCAGCACCTGTTCGTCGCCGTCGGCCCAGTCGTCGACGGTGCCCACCACCCGGCACTCCCGGCCGAGCCGCTTGAGCGCCCCCGCTCCGCCGGCCGCCCAGCCCGCGAAGTAGTACGCGCCGCGGTTCATGCCCGTGGAGCGCTCGCTGAGGTACACACAGGGGTGTTCGACGGGCCGCACCAGCTGGATGAGCGCGAGATCCGGGGCCGGCCAGCCGCCCGTACCGGACCGCTCCTCGGGCAGCGCCGCCACGACCGTGCCCCCGACCCGGACGGCGTCGCCGCCGCGAGCGGTCTTGTAGACCACGTTCACCTGACGCCCCCTCCCCTCCATCGCCACGTGCGCGCACGTGAGGACCCAGCTCGGAGCGATGAAGAAGCCGCTCCCCAGGAAGTCGCCGTCGGATCCTTCAGGGGCATACCCGGGCTCCGGACGATGGATGCGCACCGTCGCGTCCTTCACGAGGCTCATCAGCGCGGCTTCGGCGCCGTTCGGCCCCGGCCACGCGCCCCCGCCCGGCGGCTGCGTCACGATCCGCTTCCGTCGTCCGGCGCGGTGCCGCCCGCGTGCGCCGGTGCGCCGGTGGATGCCCCGGCGGCCGGGTCGGTGGCGGGGTCGGTGGCGGGCCGCACCGCGGAGGCGGAAGGAACGGGCGCGGCGGAGGGAACAGGAGGGGCGGAAGGAACGGGCGGGACGGGTGGAGCAGGATCGGCGGGTGGAGCAGGATCGGCGAGTGGAACAGGATCGGCGGGTGGGTCGGGATCGGCGGGTGGGTCGAGCGGTGGTCCGCCGCCGTTCCACGTCAGCGTGACCTTGATCGACCCCTTGGCCTCGCCGTCCGCGAGCAGCCCGACGATCTTGCCCGACTTCGCGGTGAGCTCGATGCCGAATTCGACGCTCACCCCGTCGGGCCGCACGGACCGCAGTGGCTCGGCGAGCGAACGCGCCACGCTGGTCACGACCCCTTGCAGGCTCTCGACCCTGGCCTGTACCCGATCGGCGATGTTCCCGGCGCCGATGTCCGTGAACGACGGGCCCGATCCGGGCTGCGCCAGCTCCTCGGCACCGGAGATCCGCGCCCAGACCTCCGTACCGTCGGGCATCTCAATGCGCGTAATACGGGCGTCACTGTCACCCATGAAACCCCCCGTTCCCCAACTACCCGCAGGCTAACGGCAGTCCGCGTCCGATGCGAGGTACATGGACGGGTACACGGACCAGGACGCGGGGGTGGCGCCGGCCGGTTCTCGGTGGGCTCACGGGGAGACGGCGGGGTGGCTCGGGCCTATCCGTACGGGTCCTCGGAACAGCCGGAACGTACGGTCCGGTGACCCGCTCCCGCCCGCCGGGGGGCTGTCACCAGGCATTAGGCTTGCCGCATGTACTTCACCGACCGCGGTATCGAGGAGCTGGAGAAGCGGCGAGGCGAGGAAGAGGTCACTTTCGAGTGGCTCGCCGAGCAGCTCCGTACGTTCGTCGATCTCAACCCCGACTTCGAGGTGCCGGTCGAGCGCCTCGCGACCTGGCTGGCCCGGCTCGACGACGAGGACGACGACGAATAGTCGGACGACGACGAACAGTCACGCGTTCGGTCGCTCCCGCAGTCGCTCCCGCCTGTCCGCCGTTCCCGTTCCACCGGCGCCCCTGATCCGGTCGTAGGCGAGCCCGAGCGCCCCGTGCGCCACCAGTAGCGCCCCCGCGAGCGCCCATCCGCCGCTGCGGCGGCGGATCCCCCGGAGGACCAGCGGCAGTCCGGCGGCGAACTGGGCACCGGCCAGCACCCGGACCCTGGAGCCGCACATCCACGGCCCGAGGCGGCTGCTCTCGACCGCGTCGAGAGCAGCCGGCACCGCCCCGCGCCGGCCGGTCCAGGCGACCGGTTCCGCCCCGGGCCGGCCGTCGGCCGCCGCGTACAGCCGGTCGCCGGGCGTGTCCGGGTCCAGGCCGGGCGGCAGGGCCAGCCCGATCCGGGTCAGTACGGCGAGCAGCCCGCGCAGCCGGATGCGCGCGTCGGCGTCCGGGTCGGTGCGGGTCAGCTCTTCGAGCGCCTGCACGTCCAGTACGGGGTCGAGGCCGAGGCGGTCGGCGAACGTGCGCATGGCCTCGTCCTCACCGGCCGGGGTGCCGTCCGCGAGCCAGACGTAGCCGACCGGGCGGCGGAAGCCGGCGGCGAGCGTACAGCCGGCCCGGTCGCCGTCCCACCACAGGGCGAGCACGGGCCACGTCGAGCCGACCGCGAGTGCGGTGACCCAGCCGGAAACGACCCGGTCCACCGGCTCCGTGACGTCCGCGACACGGAATCCGGCCCCGGGGCCGGGGCGGGGACCGACGCCGGAACCGGTTCCGGCACCGGGGCCGGGCCCCTGCCAGGGCTTCCCCTCGGGCACCAGGACCGACCATCCGTCTCCGGCGGGGGCGAGCAGCATCCGCTCGCGCAACAGGGCGGCCACCGGCCGTACGGCCTCCGGTTCCGCCCGGCACAGCAGCAGCGCCCCCGCGGGAGATGTCGCATTCATGTCTCACACGCTAGGGCAGTTTGCCCGCATACGGCGCGCTTTGATCACCCGAAGACCACCCAATGACCGCCCGAAGGTCCCGACGATCCGCCGCCGCCCCACCGCCGACCCACCACTGAGCAGCCACGGGCATCACGACGTGCCTTGACTTCCCCGTCCCGCGATATATCGTGTTGTTCAAGAGACGCGATATGTTGCGTCATGCCGTACTCCCCGGGAGGTCAGATCCGTGCCTGCGTCGACATGGGCCATCGCCGAGCCCCAGAAACTGACCTTCGACGAGCCCGTGACGGCGCTCAATGTGCGCATCGTCGGAGGCGCCGTCAATGTCGTCGGCACCGAGGAGCCGACCGCCCGGCTGGAGGTGTCCGGGATCGAGGGTCCGCCGCTGATAGTCACCCTGGAGGACGGCACACTCACCGTCGCGTACGAGGACCTGCCCTGGCACGGCTTCCTGAAGTGGTTCGACCGCAAGGGCTGGCACCGCAGCGCGGTCGTCTCGCTCGCCGTGCCGACCGGCTCGGCGGTCGAGGTCGGCGTCGTCGGCGCGGGCGCCGTCGTCTCCGGGATCCGCGGGCGTACGGACGTCCGGGGCGTCACCGGGGACACCACGCTCGTCGGGCTCGCGGGGCCGGTGCTGGCCGACACGGTCTCCGGCAGCGTGGAGGCCCAGTCGGTCACCGGCGAGCTCCGCTTCCACTCGGTCTCGGGCGATCTGACGGTCGTCGAGGGCGCCGGTGCCTCGGTACGGGCGGAGTCGGTCAGCGGCAACATGGTGCTCGACCTGGACCCGACCGGGGAGCCCACTGACATCCGGCTGACCACGGTCTCCGGCGAGGTCGCCATCCGGCTGCCGCACCCGGCGGACGCGACGGTCGAGGCCAACACCGCGAGCGGCTCCGTCTCCAACGGGTTCGAGGATCTGCGGGTCAGCGGCCAGTGGGGCGCGAAGAAGATCACCGGCACGCTCGGCGCCGGGACCGGGAAGCTGCGCGCGACAACCGTCTCGGGCTCGATCGCCCTGCTGCGCCGCCCACCGGCCGAGGACGCTCCGTACGATGCCGAGCCGACCGGAAAGGTGCTCTGACATGCCCCCCGTATTCGCCCACGGCCGCCTCCGCCTCTACCTGCTGAAACTCCTCGACGAGGCCCCTCGACACGGATACGAGGTGATCCGGCTCCTGGAGGAGCGCTTCCAGGGGCTGTACGCCCCCTCGGCGGGCACGGTCTACCCCCGCCTGGCCAAGCTGGAGGCCGAGGGCCTGGTCACCCATGCCACCGAGGGCGGCCGGAAGGTCTACTCGATCACCGACGCGGGCCGCGCCGAGCTGGCCGGCCGCACGGGCGAACTGGCCGATCTGGAACTGGAGATCCGGGATTCGGTCGCCGAGCTGGCCGCCGAGATACGGGACGACGTGCGCGGCGCCGCCGGCAAGCTGCGCAGTGAGATGCGGGCCGCGGCGCACGAGACCCGGCACACCGGTGGCGGCTCGGGCTCCGGCTCCGGCTCAGCCCCGGGCTCGGGCTCGGGCCGCAAGGGCGACTGGGAGTCCGCCTTCGGCGATCTCGGCGACTTCGGCGACAAGGAGGCCTGGCGCGCCGCCAAGGAGGAGCTGCGCAAGGCCAAGCAGGAATGGAAGGAGCAGGCCCGCCGGGCGAAGGACGAGTCCCGCCGCGCCCGCGAGGACGCGCAGCAGGCCCGCCGCCAGGCCAAGGAGGCCCAGGACAGGGCGCGCGAGCAGATGCAGAACGCCGCCCGGCAGGTCCAGGAGCACTTCGCCCGGGGTGACTGGCCCTCGGGCGTACGGGAGGGACTGGCCGAGATCACCGGCCAGCTCGGCGGCTTCGCCAGGACGGGCGGATGGCCCCCGTACGCAAAGCCGGAGCCGGCCGACGCCGGCGCGGACACCGACTGGGGCAAGGACACCCCCCGCACCGGCGACCCGGCCCGCGACCTGGACCGGCTGCTCGACCGCTTCCGCGACGACATCCGCGACACGGCCCGGGACAAGGGCGTCACGGACGACCAGCTGACGGAGGCCCGCCGCCACCTTTCGACGGCGGCGGCCCACATCGGGGCGCTGCTGCGGAAGGGCGACGACGGGCCGAAGTAACGGGGACGGGAGGCCGGGACGGGGACGGGGACCGGAGGCCGGGCCGGGCCGGGGCCAGGGGCCGGAAGTCGAGGGTCGGGGACCAGGGCCAGAAGCCGAGGGCCGGACCGAAGGCCGAGGGCCGGACCGAAGGCCGAGGGCCGGACCGAAGGCCGGAGACCGGACCGAAGGCCGGAGACCGGAACGAAGGCCGGAGACCGGAACGGGGACCGGGCTCGACGGGACCGGAGGCCGGGCTGGACGGGGGTCAGCCCGCCTCCTTGAACCGCTCCCGCTCCCCCTCCCCCGGCTCCCCGCCCCCGTACAGCGCGCGGTTGACCGTCCCGTACGTGGCGCCGTGCGCGGCGAGCACTTCGGCGGCCACGCCGGGGCCGGCGGTGAGCGCCAGGAGGAGGTGTTCGTCGCCGATGAAGCGGTCCCCGCGCCCGGCCGCGATCCGCAGCGACCTGGTCAGGACGCCCTTCGCCGCCCGGCCGAACGGGCGGCGCCGGGCCCCGCGCCGCCGGGCCCGGTCGAGCGCGCCCACCCCGTGCGCCTCCTCGACGCGGGCGACGATCTCGGTCACGTCGATGCCGATGCCGGCGAGCGCGTCGGTGTCCGCCCGGGTCAGCCCGCCGTGGCGGCGGGCCGTGGCGAGCTCGGCCTCGACGGACGCGCGGCGGTCCGCGAGCCCGAGTGAGGCGACGGCGAAGGCGGCCCGCCCCTCCTGCCGGTCCAGCAGCGCGAGCAGCAGATGCTCCTCACCCACCGACACCGCATCGGTCCGTTCGGCATGGGTCACGGCGCCGGTCACGACTTCCCGGGCGCTCCTGGTGAATCGTTCGAACATCACTGCCTCCCGTACTTCTTGTGCACGGCCTGCCTGCTGACGCCCAGTTCGGCCGCGATCTCCTGCCACGACCAGCCCTGCACGCGGGCGCTCCTGACCTGTACGGCTTCGAGCTGCTCCAGCAGCCGGCGCAGCGCGGCGACCGCCCGCAGCCCCACCCGGGGGTCGCGGTCACCGGCACGCGCGGCGAGATCCGTCGCTTCAGTCATGATGTCAACGTAGGTTGACGCGCTCCGCCTGTCAACCGTGATTGACAGACGGGGGCGTGCGATGTGCGCCGTGCGGTACGTTCAGCCGCGCGCCGTCCCGGTCACCGTCACCGTGACCCGCGCCCCCTCGCGGGCGTGGACGCGTACCTCTCCCCCGCGCCTGCGGACCTCGGCGCGGCCGTCCACCGAGACCCGCCAGCGCACGGCGGCCGGCGGCAGCGAGATCTCCGTGGTGCCGCGGCGGCCCGCCGTGTAGGTGAGCCGGTAGACGTGCGCGCTGTCGTCGTACGTGTCGGAGTGGACGGTTCCGGCGACGGCGGGTGCGTACGGTGTGGCGGTCCGGTCCTTGTTGGCGGCGAAGGCCCCGTTCTCGTCCAGGGCGCAGTAGCCACCGCCGTAGCACCAGACATAGCCCGCCCAGCCGGAGCTGTAGCGGCTCAGGGAGGTCATCGCGTCCCGGTAGAAGCGGCCCATCTGCGGGAGCCGGTTGTTCAGCGGGCCCCATTCGCCGACGACGACCGGGATCCTCCGCCGCTTCGGGTACGCGGTGACGGCGGCCTCGTACGACTCGATCCAGCCGGCCGCCGGATCGTAGTCGGCGCCCGCCTCCATCGCGGTGTTGTAGAAGTGCGGGGCGTAGACGGTGCGGTGGTCCCTGATCGCGCCCAGCCCGGTGGGCACGCCCTCGCCGACGATGGGAGTGGGTTCCACGAACAGCCAGTTGGTGCGGTCGGCCGAACGGACCGCGCGGGCCAGCCTGTTGTACATCGGGGTGAGCTGCTGGGCCTCGATGCGGCGGGCGGCCGCCGGCAGCTCCTCGCCCTCCCGGAGCTCCCCCATCGGCTCGTTGATCAGGTCGTAGCCGAGGAGGGCGGGATGACGCCCGAAGCGCTCGGCGAGGACCTGCCACATCCGCGCCTGGGCACGCTGGAGGTCGGCGTCCTCGTAGAGATGGGTGAAGGCACGCTGCACGGCGGGCTCGAAGTACTCCGAGAACCAGTCGTCGGGGTGCGGTGTGAAGGGCAGCCCGTCGGTGCGGGTCGCCCAGGCCGGGATGCCGCGGTGGCCGAACGCCGGGCCGAAGACGTCCTGGTGGGCGTCGAGCAGCACCTGGATGTCGTACTTCCGCGCCCAGTCCAGGACCCGGTCGATGCGGCGCAGATACTCGGTGCTGTACCGGCCCCGGGTCGGCTCCAGGTCGTCCCAGAAGATGAGCAGCCGGGCGAAGTCGAAGCCCTTGGCGTGCAGATCGCGGAAGTGCTTCTCGGTGATGGCGGTCAGCGCCCGGTCACCGCGGTTCGCCTTGTCCTCGACGTTCCAGCCGCGCAGGGTGAGCGTTCTGCCCAGGTCGTCGGTGAGGCGCGGGATGCCGGTGCGTTCCGATGGCGCGGGGCGTACGGGGTGTGCGTCGGCGGCGGGCGCGAGGGCCCCCGCCGCGAGCACGACCGAAGTGACGACCGAGGTGAGTACGCTGCCCATCCGCATCCGCGTCCGCGTCCGCGTCCGCGTCCGTATTCGCATGGCGCAGATCAGAGCAGCTCACCCCGCACTCCTCAAGAGCAGGTGAGCACAATCTTTCCGAACTGGTCGCCCGCCGCGAGCCGTTCGAACCCCTCGCGGGCCCGGTCCAGCGGCAGCACCTCGTCGATGACGGGGCGTACGCCGGTGGTCGCGCAGAACGCCAGCAGGTCCTCCAGCTCGTCCTTGGAGCCCATGGTCGAGCCGACCACCTTCAGCTCCAGGAAGAAGATCCGGGTCAGTTCGGCGTGCGAGGGACGGTCGCCGCTGGTCGCGCCGGAGATGACGAGCGTGCCGCCGGGGCGCAGCGACTTCACGGAGTGGGACCAGGTGGCCGCGCCGACCGTCTCGATGACCGCGTCGACGCGCTGCGGCAGCCGTGCGCCCGGTTCGTACGCCTCGATGGCCCCGAGCTCGACGGCGCGCCTGCGCCTGGCCTCGTCGCGGCTGGTGGCGTAGATCCGCAGCCCGGCCGCCCGGCCGAGCACGATCGCGGCGGTGGCGACGCCGCCGCCCGCACCCTGTACGAGGACCGAGTCGCCGGGGCGCACTCCGGCGTTGGTGAAGAGCATCCGGTACGCGGTGAGCCATGCGGTCGGCAGGCAGGCGGCCTGCTCGAAGGTGAGTTCCTTCGGCTTGGGCAGCACGTTCCAGCTGGGGACGGTGACCTGCTCGGCGAAGGTGCCCTGGTAGCGCTCGGTGAGGATGGAGCGGGGTTCCTCCGGGCCGACGCCGTGGCCGGTCTGGCCGATGACGGAGTGCAGGACGACCTCGTTGCCGTCCTGGTCGGTCCCGGCCGCGTCGCAGCCGAGGATCATCGGCAGCTTGTCCTCGGCGAGGCCGACGCCGCGCAGGGACCAGAGGTCGTGATGGTTGAGGGAGGCTGCCCGGACGTTGACGGTGGTCCAGCCGGGTCGCGCCTCGGGGGCGGGGCGTTCGCCCAGCTCAAGGCCGTTGAGGGGCTGGTCGCGGTCGATGCGGGATGCGTAGGCGGCGAACATGGCCCCGACGATAGGCCGGGCACGGGCCGGGCGTAACCGGCCACGGGTGTGACGCGCGCCGCGCGGGTGGGCAGGCGCCGCGCACCCGGGCCCCTTTGGCGTTTGAGGAGCGGGGGTCCGGCGGCGTTTGAGGAGCGGGGGTCCGGGGCGGCGCCCCGGTCACGGGAAGGGACGGAGGGCCGGGGGCAGCGCCCCGGTCACAAAAAGGGGCGGGGTGGGGGACAAGCCCGCCGCAGGCGCACCCCGCACCCGGGAACCCGTACCCCCGCCCCGCCCCACCGGCTCAGCGCCGGGCCACACCCTCCGCCCGCGCGGCAGCCGCCACCGCGGCCGTGACCGCAGGCGCCACCCGCTCGTCGAACGGCGACGGAATCACGTAGTCCGCCGCAAGCTCCTCGCCCACGACATCGGCCAGCGCGTTCGCCGCGGCGATCTTCATGCCCTCGGTGATCCGGGAGGCCCGGACCTGGAGGGCGCCCGCGAAGATGCCGGGGAACGCCAGCACGTTGTTGATCTGGTTCGGGTAGTCGGACCGCCCGGTCGCCACGACGGCCGCGTACTTGTGCGCGATGTCGGGGTGGACCTCGGGGTTCGGGTTCGCCATGGCGAAGACGAACGCGCCGGGCGCCATCGAGGCGACGGCGGCCTCGGGCACCGTACCGCCGGAGACGCCGATGAAGACGTCGGCGCCCGCCAGCGCGCTCTCCAGCGGGCCCGAGATCCCGGCCCGGTTGGTGAGCTCGGCCAGCTCGCGCTTGACCTCGGTCAGGTCCTCGCGGTCCCGGCTCACAATGCCCTTGCGGTCGGCCACGGCGACATCGCCGAGCCCCGCCTCCAGCAGGAACTTCGCGATGGCGACGCCCGCGGCGCCGGCGCCGGAGATGACGGCCCGCAGGTCGCCGAGCTCGCGGCCGGAGAGCTTCGCGGCGTTCCGCAGGGCCGCGAGCGTCACGACGGCGGTGCCGTGCTGGTCGTCGTGGAAGACCGGGATGTCGAGCCGCTCCTGGAGCTTGCGCTCGATCTCGAAGCAGCGCGGCGCCGAGATGTCCTCCAGGTTCACGCCCCCGAAGGACGGCGCGAGCCGGACGACGGTCTCGACGATCTCGTCCGCATCGGTGGTCGCGAGCGCGATCGGGACCGCGTCGACGCCGCCGAACTGCTTGAAGAGGATCGCCTTGCCCTCCATCACCGGGAGGGATGCCTCGGGTCCGATGTCACCGAGGCCGAGGACCGCGGTGCCGTCCGTCACGACGGCGACGACCTGCGACTTCCAGGTGTAGTCGTGGACCAGCTCGGGGTTCTCCGCGATGGCGCTGCACACCTTGGCGACGCCGGGCGTGTACGCGAGGGAAAGGTCGTCCTTGTCGCGGATGGGAACGGTGGCCTGCACGGCCATCTTCCCCCCGCGGTGGAGAGCGAAGGCCGGATCGAACGGCTCATCGGTGGTGCTGTCAGTGGTGCTGTCGCTGCGAGGATTGACGATCTCCGCTGCCATGGTGTTGACCCCTTAAGTCTTCATCGTTTGAGGGTGGCCACTCCTGGTTGAGGAGGGGTGGGCGGGCACCGCATACGTTCCCTGCGCCGGCGGTTGGCCCGCACCGGCAGGGGGAAACACATACGCGCGGGCGCGCCGCACACGCGCCCTGAGCCCCGGATGAGGGGTGTAAAGGTCTTTCTTACCGGACGAACCGCTTCATGGACGAGTCCATATCGGTTCGGTGACGTGACTCATAGTCGAATATCTGGACAAGTCCGCCAAGCGACGAAAGCGTCCACCAGTCGAGACGCGCCGCAGATCTTCCGGCGTGATGATGGAACCCCCACAGATGGTCCGGCCCCGTGCATCGGCCTCGTGAGGTTCGGGGATCGCCCGTTATCCGATTTTGACATGATCAGCGCCCAGATTTGGCCAGTCCGAATGGCAAGATGCCCTAATCCCACAGGGGGGCGACATCCGAAGTCGTGTGTCCATACCGCCTGGCAACACCACCCCTCACCTGCCGGAGGCAACCCGATCATGACCGCAAGCTCCACTCGTCGCACGGCCGCGAAGTCCAGGATCGCAGCGGTTTGCGCCATCGCGGTCGCCGGCACGATGCTGCTGGCCGCCTGCGGCGACCAGACCAAGAACGGTCCGCGGAACCCGGCGTCCACCCAGGCCCCGCTCGCCGGTCTCCTGCCCAAGGAAATCAAGGACAAGGGCGTCATCAAGGTCGGTTCGGACATCGCGTATCCGCCGGTCGAGTTCAAGGACAAGTCCGGCAGGACGGTCGGCATCGACCCCGACATCGGCGCGGCGCTCGGCAAGCAGCTCGGCGTGACCTTCGAGTTCCAGAACGGCACGTTCGACACGCTGATCACCGGTCTGCGCTCCAAGCGCTACGACCTGGCGATGTCCTCGATGACCGACACCAAGGACCGCCAGGAGGGCATCGACTCCGAGACGAAGAAGAAGGTGGGCGAGGGCGTCGACTTCGTCGACTACTTCAGCGCCGGAGTCTCGATCTACACCCGGAAGGGCGACGACCAGGGGATCAAGAACTGGGCCGACCTCTGCGGCAAGAAGATCGCCGTCCAGCGCGGCACCGTCTCGCACGACCTCGCCAAGACCGAGTCGAAGAAGTGCCCGGCCGGCAAGTCGATCGCGATCGAGACCTTCGACAACGACCTGGAGGCCCAGACCCGGCTGCGCAGCGGTGGCGCCGACGCCGGCTCCTCCGACTTCCCGGTGGCCGCGTACGCGGTGAAGACCTCGGGCGGCGGCAAGGACTTCCAGATCGTCGGCGAGCAGGTCGAGGCCGCCCCGTACGGCATCGCCGTGGCCAAGGGCAACGACCAGCTGACCAAGGCCGTTCAGGCGGCCCTGAACGCGATCATCAAGAACGGCGAGTACGACAAGATCATCTCGAAGTGGGGCGTGGAGGCCGGCGCGGTCACCGAAGCCGAGCTGAACGGCGGATCCTGAGCACGCACCGGCGCTGAAAGGTTCTTCCTGTGACTGACATCGAGAAGACGGGGCCGGCCGACCAGCCGCCCATACCTCGCACCCCATCGTCCGCACCCGAGACGATCCGGGCCATTCCGGTCCGGCACTACGGCCGGTACGTCTCGGCCGTCATCGCCATCGCGGCACTGGTCGCGATCGTCTACGCCTTCAGCCAGGGCAAGATCAACTGGGGTGCGGTCCCGGACTACTTCTTCGACGACCGCATCCTCAAGGGCGTCACCCAGACGCTGCTGCTGACCGCGCTGTCCATGGTCATCGGCATCGTCGGCGGTGTCCTGCTGGCCGTGATGCGGCTGTCGAAGAACCCGGTGACCTCGTCGATCGCCTGGTTCTACATCTGGTTCTTCCGCGGCACCCCGGTCCTGGTCCAGCTGTTCGTCTGGTTCAACCTGGGCCTGGTCTTCGAGTACATCAACCTGATGCCGATCTACAAGGACTACTGGTCGAGCTTCATGACGCCGCTGCTGACGGCGCTGCTCGGCCTGGGTCTGAACGAGGCCGCCTACATGGCCGAGATCTGCCGCGCGGGTCTGCTCTCGGTCGACGAGGGCCAGACCGAGGCGTCGCACGCGCTGGGCATGAGCCACGGCAAGACCCTGCGCCGCGTCGTGATCCCGCAGGCCATGCGGGTGATCGTGCCGCCGACGGGCAACGAAGTGATCAACATGCTCAAGACCACGTCGCTGGTGGCGGCCGTGCAGTTCTACGAGCTGTTCAAGTACGCCCAGGACATCGGGCAGGGATCCGGCGCCCCGGTCGAGATGTACTTCCTGGCCGCGGCCTGGTACTTGATCATGACGTCGGTGCTGAGCGTCGGCCAGTACTACCTGGAGCGGTACTACGCGCGCGGTTCGAGCCGCAGCCTGCCGCCCACCCCGTTCCAGAAGGTCAGGGCCAACCTCCTGTCCCTCGGCCGCCCCAAGGGAGGCATGGCATGACCGCCATGGTGAAGGCCGAGGGCGTACACAAGTCCTTCGGCGCCGCGCACATCCTCAAGGGCATCGACCTGGAGGTCGCCCCGCGGGAGGTCTTCTGCCTGATCGGCCCGTCCGGTTCCGGCAAGTCGACGTTCCTGCGGTGCATCAACCACCTGGAGCAGATCAACGCCGGCCGGCTGTACGTCGACGGCGAGCTGGTGGGCTACCGCCAGAAGGGCGACAAGCTCTACGAGCTCAAGGACAGCGAAGTCGCGCTCAAGCGCCGGGACATCGGCATGGTCTTCCAGCGCTTCAACCTCTTCCCGCACATGACGGCGATCGAGAACGTCATGGAGGCCCCCGTCCAGGTCAGGCGTGAGTCCAAGGCGGTCGCGAGGGCCCGCGCCGTACGGCTGCTGGACCGGGTCGGCCTCGGCGACAAGGCGAAGAACTACCCCTCCCAGCTCTCCGGCGGCCAGCAGCAGCGGGTGGCCATCGCCCGGGCCCTGGCCATGGAGCCGAAGCTGATGCTCTTCGACGAGCCGACGTCGGCGCTCGACCCGGAGCTGGTGGGCGACGTCCTGGACGTCATGCGCGGCCTCGCGGAGGACGGCATGACGATGATCGTGGTGACCCACGAGATGGGCTTCGCCCGTGAGGTCGGCGACGCGCTGGTCTTCATGGACGACGGCGTGGTGGTCGAGTCGGGCCACCCGCGCGATGTGCTGACCAACCCGCAGCACGACCGGACGAAGTCGTTCCTCTCGAAGGTGCTGTAGCGGCAGCGGCAGGAGGGCGGTACGAGGGACACCCCCGTACCGCCCTCCTCCTCTTCCTCTTTCCCCTGCCCTACTTCTTCGGCAGCAGCTCCGGGCTGAGCAGCAGCGCCCGCATCTGGGCGCGGGTCAGCGGCGGCGTCTTCAGCATCGGCCCCTGCGCCCGCTCGCCCTTGAAGCCGGTGCTGGCACGGACTGCCAGCACCCCACCGCCCTTCAGAGTGAGCCGGCCGGTCAGCTCCTTGCCCCAATGCGGAGTGACATCGTTCATGGGGTCGCTCCAGGTCGCCAGGGTCCTTCCGTCCGGCAACTCCTCGTTCACGCAGTCCGCCAGATCCGGCTGCCCCTGGACGGACTTGCACGGATCGTCCCCCGCGCTGGGGTTCCCGGTGTCCATGTAGCCGATGACGAGGTAGCCGACGCCACCGTCCTTGCGCACGGAGAAGTGCCCGTCCAGCGGTCCCTCCAGGTGGGGCATCTCCTTCTCGGAGGTGTCGCCGTCACGGATGACGGACAGCGAGACCTGATCGATCTCCCCGACGTCCTCGGGCAGCACCTTCGCCAGTTCCTTCGCCCGGCCGCCGTTGCCCACGAGCTCGACCGGCGCCGCCACGGTGGTCTCCTGCATCTCGCCGCCCTTCGGCGCCAGGTTCGGCACCACGACGGCTCCGGCCGCGACCGCGGCGACCGCCGCGACCGAGACGGTGACCCGCCGCCGCATTCGCACCCGGGCGGCCCCGGCGTACACCGTCCGGGTGGTGGTGGCCGGCGCTCCCGCGTCGTCCGCGGCCCGCCCCAGCAGCTCGTGCACGTCGTTGCTCATACCAATTCCTCCGCCATCTCGGCGCGCAGCGCCGCCAACCCCCGAGCCGCGTGGCTCTTGACCGTGTTCTCCCGCATCCCGAGCAGCCCGGCCGTGGCCTCGACGCTCAGGTCCTCCCAGTAGCGCAGGACCAGTACGGCCCGCTGCTTGTCGGTGAGCCGGGCGAGTGCCGCCCGCACCGCCAGCCCGGTGTCCGTGTCCGGTGCCCGGCCGGCGCGGTCGGGCAGTTCGCCGTAGGACTGCTCGCGCCGCCAGAACCTGCGGCGGGATGCGATGAAGGTGTTGACCAGCGTCTTGCGCGCGTACGCCTCGATGTTGTCGAGCCGTCCGTACCGCCGCCCCCCGAGCACCACCTTGACCAATGTCGCCTGGACCAGGTCATCGGCCTCGTGCCGGTCGCCGCAGAGCAGATACGCGCTGCGGAACAGCGCGGTACGTCTGCCTTCCACGAAGGCGTGCAGCGCGGCATCGTCTTCGATCCGCATCGTCGGCGCCCCTCTCCGGGTCCGCGGGTGCGGACCGTCTCACCCTTCCAGTGCGGTGGGGTGCACGGCGGGTTGCGGCAACGCCAGGAAATAAATCATGGGCGGTACGGCCACCGGCCGTACCGCCCATGCCTCCTCCTACGCCGCTACTTCACGGCGAGCACCAGGGTGTCCGAGGGCGACGCCCAGACGGCGCGCGCCTCCCCGAATCCGGACTCGCGCAGGGTGTCGATGTGCCACCGCGCCGGGGGCATGTCGCCGTCCGCGTGCTCGCCGTAGATCTCGTACCGCTCGGCGGTCGGCCCGGCGAGGACCGGGTCCTTGGCGGCCAGCGCCCACCAGTCGGCCCAGTCGACCGCGCCGTCGGCCTTGGCCCGGTCCATGGCAGCGTGCCGGTGGGCGCGTTCGGCGGCGTTGATCCGGGGCGTCCCGGTGTCGATCATGTGGTCCGCGTTCATGAACACCCCGCCGTCGCGGACGAGCCCGCCGATGTGCCCGTAGAGCGCGGTGAGGGGTTCGGTGTGCAGCCAGTGCAGGGCGGTGGCGGTGAGGACGGCGTCGTAGGAGTCGTACGGCAACCGCCCGGCCCATTCAGGGTCCTTGAGGTCGGCGGTGACGAACGTGACGCGCTCGTCGCCGTCGAAGTAGCCGCGCGCGATGGCGAGCAGCGCCGGGTCGAGATCCACACCGGTACTGGTGGCTTCCGGGAACCGCTTGAGCAGCCGGTCCGTAATACTTCCCGTACCGCAAGCGAGATCGAGCACCCTCGGCCGCGGCCCCACCAGGGCCTCGACCATGTCCAGCATCACCCGGAACCGCTCCTCGCGGTCGGGCATGTACCACTCCTGCTGCCGGTCCCAGCTCTCCTGCCAGGCCCGCCAGTCCGTACCTGTCGATGTCTCAGCCACCAGGAACCTCCATGTAATACCCTGGACCCGAAAAGGCCCATTACATCGTTCGTGCAATGACCATAGACCGACGCCGTAAGGACTACAAGTGGAACTGGCCTATTACTCGGACTACGCCCTGCGTCTGGTCAACACCGAGGAGCCGGCCCGCAACAAGGACTCCCTCACCTCCGTGGAGGCGGTCCGCGAACTGTTCGGCGCCAACGGCCAGGCGGCCCGGCGCGCGACCGACGCGGACGTGACCCGCTTCAGGTCGGTACGGGCACGGCTGCGCTCGGTCTTCGAGGCGGCCGACGGCGGGGACGAGACACTCGCCGTCGACCTGCTCAACTCACTGCTGCTGGAGTTCCCGGTCAGCCCGCAGATCTCCGGCCACGAGACCCGGGACGAGGACGGAAAGCCGGACTGGCACATGCACCTGGCCGACCATCCGTCGAACGCGACGGCCGGGTACGCCGCCATCGCGACGATGGGCCTCGCCTTCCACCTCACCTCGTACGGGGTCGACCGGCTCGGCCTGTGCGAGGCATCGCCGTGCCGCAACGCCTACCTCGACACCTCGACCAACCGGTCCCGCCGCTACTGCTCGGACCGCTGCGCGACCCGCGCGAATGTGGCCGCCTACCGGGCCCGCAAGCGCCTGGAGACGGAACGGGCGGCCGACACCGGCCGCAGCGCGGAGACCGCCCAGGTCACCACGCCCAGCACCGAGCGCTGATCCTTCTTCAGCGGCCGGTAGCGCGCCCGGACCCTGGCCAGTACGAACTCCTCGGGCACCGTCCCGTAGTCCGTGCTGTCCCCACCCGCGAAGGTGTTGTCGGCCAGCACCCACCAGCCGCCCCGGCGGCGTTCGGCCGCCCGCTTGACCACCAGCAGGTCCTGCTGGAACGGATGCCGCAGAATCACCACGTCCCCGGGGCGCACCGCCGCCCCGTACTGCACCAGCAGCCAGTCCCCGTGATGGAGCGTGGGCACCATCGACGGCCCGGTCACCTCCACCACCTGGAACGGCACACGCGCCGCCAGCCCTCGCCCGGACTGCTCCTGCGTCAGCTCAGGCACCTCCGGCACCTCCCGCATCTCTCCGGCACCTCCCCGATCCGTCCAGTACACCGTCCCGTACAGCGTTACGTACATTCGGCCACTGGTCCCATCCTCGCCCTGGACTTTTGGCCTAAGCCCATGGGGGCACCCACGAAAACACGTCTCTCACGGAGTAATGTCCCACCTGAGAAGACGATCACGAGGAAGGACAGCTCAATGCTTTCCCGCCTGTTTGCCCCCAAGGTGAAGGTCAGCGCCCACTGCGACCTGCCCTGCGGCGTGTACGACCCGGCCCAGGCCCGCATCGAGGCGGAGTCCGTCAAGGCCGTCCAGGAGAAGTACCAGGCCAACGAGGACCCGCACTTCCGGGCCCGCGCGGTGGTCATCAAGGAGCAGCGCGCCGAGCTCGCCAAGCACCACGTCTCGGTGCTGTGGAGCGACTACTTCAAGCCCCCGCACTTCGAGAAGTACCCGGAGCTGCACCAGCTGGTCAACGACGCCCTGAAGGCGCTGTCGGCCGCGAAGGCCTCCACGGACCCGGCGACGGGCCAGAAGGCGCTGGACTACATCGCCCAGATCGACAAGATCTTCTGGGAGACCAAGAAGGCCTGATCTTCGATCAAGCCGCTTGACCTGCGATTTCTCCGATCGCCTGGTCAACCTGTCCGCACCCGGTCCACTGGCCGCCGAGCACGGCGTCCATGACGGCCCGGGTGCGGTCTTCTTTGCCCGGCCACAGGTGCGCGTAGATCCGCGGCCTGATGAACCACAGAGGCGAAATCGACGGCCACAACCCCGAAGCCTCCTGGCCGAAACGGGCACCCAGCGTGAACTCGACAGTGCCGAGCACCCCGCCGAAGTCCTCAACTGGCCGGCACCACTCAGCCGAACCGGCGGACACAAGCAACTCGCAGGCCAAGCACCATCAGCGGCACATCGGCCATGTCCGCCGCGCCACTCCCCTCGGGCCGCATCAGGGGCCGTGAGGCCCGAGGAGCGCAGTCGACACCGCTGACCGCCAGGATCCGATGTCCCGGCACGTGTCATGACGGGACATCCGGTCGGTTCAACAGCCCGCTGCTCGCCGGCCATGAAGCTGCTCGCATTGATTCCCCACCCGCTCCGGTGGACGGTGTGTCGCTCCGGTCGGCCGCGCACTCGGGTGGGGCCGGCCCGCGAACCACGCTTCAGGAACAGTTCCACTCTTCGCTGGGCAGCGAGTGCCACAGGTCGAGCCAGTCATGGAGCAGGAAGAGTGCAGCTGACCTGACCGGCCGTCGCCCTCGTGTCGGAGGCCCTACGCAACTGCGGACGCCCAGCAGTACGTCTCCCTCCGCAAGGAGGGGAGACGGCCGTGGTCAGGCGGCGGCCTGCACCTCGGTCTGGTTCGCGACGAGGGCCTGGAGGCGGGCGGCCACGGCCCGCGGGCCGAGTTCCGCCAGGGCCCACACAGCACTGATCCGGCGGCCGGAGGACCAGATGCCGGTCGTCGGCGGCCGGAACGGGGCCACCGTGATGTTCTGGGCCGCGAACGGGGTCTGGTCGAGATAGCTCATGCCGCCGGTTCCGCACAGATACGCGCGGGCGCCGGTCACGGCGGCGAGGTCGGCGAGCCGCTGGGATCGGCCTGGCCGGGACGGCAGTTGGCTGCTGGTGAGGATCTTTCCCTTCCAGCCGAGCAGGTCCACCAGGACGCGGGTGGAGATCTCGGCGACGGCCGCAGTCCGGCCAGTGGAGAAGGCGTCCAGAAACGGGGCCAGGACCTGGGCGAGGACGGGCCGGTGCGGGCTGGTGCCATAGTGCTGCCGCAGCACCCCTGCGATCCGTCGGCAGGCCAGATCCGGGTCGGTGATCAGCGCGTCCCGGATGAGCGTGAGCCGTCCCCGGGGCAGGTGGGTGGGGATGGTGAGCCACTGGTGGCAGGCCGGGCCGTCGAGGCCGGCGAGGCGGGCTCGGTGCTGGTAGTCGCGGCGGGTGAACTGCACGTCGTCCAGGACGATCCAGTAGTCCGCCGCGAACAGCTTGGCCGGCGTGGTCGGCCGGGGCAGGAAATTCGGCTGGTGGATGGCACACAACCCGCCTGGCTCGGGCAGGTCAGGGGTTGATGAGGCGGCTGGTGAAGCCGCCGCGGATGAGGGACTCGTACGCTGCATGCACGTCCTCCGGGACCTCCTGCTCGATGGCGAACCCGAGCTTTGGATACTCGATGACCCGCTGGAGGTCGCCGACGAGCATGTCCAGGACGAGTTTCTCGTCGCCGATGGACTTCAGATAGTCGTCGAACTCCAGCGGCTCCGACGCGCAGAGGATCTCGACGTCGGGCCACAGCTCGCGGGCGGTCGCGAACGACCGCCTTTCCATATAGGGCTTGGAGACCAGCAGCACCGACGCCGGGGTGATGCCTGCGGCGACGAGGACCTCACGCGAGAGGGTGATGTTCTGCCCGGTGTTGCCCGCGTTCGGTTCCAGCAGGATCGCCTCGACGGGGACGCCGAGGTCGATGGCGTGCTCGCGGAAGTGGACGGCCTCACCACGCGGGAAGACCTTGGCGGTGGTGGGGCTGTTGCCGCCGGTGAAGACCAGGGTCGGGAAGAGCCCGGAGCGGTACAGCTCGGCGGCATGGGCTGCGACGCCGAGGTCGTGGCTGCCCAACCCGATCGCCACGTCGACGGGCCGCAGCTCGTGCTGCATCTGGTGGTAGTTCCAGATCAGCTTGGCCTGGCGCCAATGGTCGGCGGTGATGCCCTGCTGGTCGTTGCTCACGCGTTTCTCCCTGGTCACCGTTGCCGGGGGCCGGTCGGCCCGTCGCCCATGGCCTTGATGCCCTCGATACTGCGCAGTTGGTGTACAAGTCCGTACTGCGCGGCCACCTTGGCGGCCTGGTCGAGGACGAGGTGTCCATCATCCCGGGTCGCCGCATCGGAGAGCAGGATGTGGCCATGAGCGGTGTCCAGTCGCACGCGTTGCATCGGTGAGTCGGGCGTCCCGCTGCTGCGTGCGATGTCGATGAAGTGCAGGGCGTGGGTAAGGTCGCCGGCGCCGCGGCGGGCGAGGACGAGTTTTTGGTGGGCCACCGACCAGTCGTCCGGTTCGGTTAGGTCCTCGAAGTCGCGGGTCGCCACCTGCATGACGCGGGTCGCATAGTCGTGCTGGCCGTCCTTGCTCAGCGCGGTCCCCACCCACAGCCTCGCGCGGGCCCGGTCGCGGCGGGAGAGCCGGTCATCGACGGCGAGTGTCTCGTAGTCGCGGGCGGCGATCTCCAGCTTCCCGGACATCTCGGTGACGACCGCGAGAGACAGGTCGAGCTGGGCGACGCGGCGGGGGATGTCGAGCTGAGTGAAGACCGCGCGAGCGCCGGCATAGGAGTGCTGGGCGGACAGCGGGCCCAGGACAACGCCCTGGTCACGCTTGAGGTCGCCGAGCAGGGCGGTGGAGCGGGCGAAGAGATACAGGCCCTTCTCGTCCAGCTCGGGGGCCTTGAACCGGCCCAGCCACCGGGTGATGAGGCTGTCGGCGAAGGCGAAGTTCTGCCGGGACAGGGCGACCACGACGCGGTCGAGGTCATCGGCCCAGGACTCGTATTCCCAGGTTCTGGGACCGGAGGCGGTTATGCGGCGTCGGCCAGCGTTCTGCACCGGGCTGGTCATCTCGGACAGGAGCGTTTCGAACCGCAGGTGGACAGCAGCGTCCGCGCGGCCGAGGGCGGTGTCGAGGATGGCCTGAGTGTCGGGCCTGGGCTCGGTGTCGGCGAGCTTGCTCTCCCACTTGGACACGGTCGCGACGGCCAGGCCGAGCTGCTGGGCGAAGGCCCGCACGCTCAGTCGCAGGGCGAGCCGCAGGGCCCTGGCCTCCAGGCCGGTCCAGTGGTGCACGGTCGCCACGCGTCACTCCCTTCCACCGGTCATCGAAGCAGATCCGTGCAGTCGGCGGGACGGAAGTGGAACGGAAGTAGCACGGTCGGTGATTGGCCGCGAGTTGGCCGGACGCCATGCTCAGAGCGTCACCATTTGTCGAGCCTTTGGGACGGTCCTGAGTATGGAACCCCTCACGGAGCATCGCCCGGTCAACGGCCCGGTCGTTTACGGCTTCCTGCGGCTGGTGCGGGTCTCCCAAGCGCGGCAGGACGCGCTGGCCGCCTCGCTCACCGAATACTGCCGCAGCCACGAACTCCAGCTGTCCGGCGTCTTCACCGACCGCGACGCGTCCGCCGGGCCCGCCTCAGCTGCGTTCACCGGGCTACTGGACGTGCTCGCGCTGCCGGAGGTCTACGGCGTCATCGCCCCGGCCATGTCGCACCTGGGGCTTCAGGCCACAGCCGCTGAACGCGGGCGGCGGATCGAGGCGGTCGGCTCGCGGCTGCTGCTGGTCCGCAAACCCCGCACGGCCCACCACTCCATCTCCCGCAGCGGTCCCGTCCGCCGCCGTCACCCCGGCACCACTCGCGTCCTGGACGCCGAGTCATGAGGACCACCGTGATGACCAAGACGATCCAGCAGTTCTTCGACGCGCGGCCCGAGTCGGTCGGCCAGGCACGGTCCTTTACCTCTGAGGCCCTGGCCGACTGGGATCTGCCGGACCGCGCCGAGGACGTCCGGCTATGCGTCTCCGAACTCGCCACCAACGCCCTGGTCCACGGGACTGCCCCCGGACACGGCTTCCTGGTCAAGCTCGACGCCGACGAGGATGTCGTACGCCTGGAAGTGCACGACAGCCGCCGCCAGCACCCGGAACGGCCCTGACCGGCTCGGGCACCGCTGAGACTGCCGAGGCCAGGATGCGGCGGCTGTCCGCCAGCCTGGGTGGCCTGGCCGGCGCCCGGGAGGTCGTTCCGGTGCTGGAGCACTGCCTGCAAGATCGTCGGCGACCAGGTGCTGGTGCGCTTCCCCGGCGCCTCCCAGCGGCTGCGGCTGCCCACCCGTCTCCCGGACCGAACAGGTCGCCCGCAGCGGTGAGGCAATCCTCCTACTCGGGCTGGACCCCCTGCCGCAGTCCGCTGACGCCGCCAAGGTCGACACCTACCTGGATGCAGCGCTCGTAGCCGACCGGCTGCTGTTCGGACGCGCGCACCCGTTGAACCCGCGTCTCCTCGCACGCCCCCCCCGGACGGAACAGATGAGAGGGAACTGTCATGGAAACCTTCGAACGCGCCCGGCTGGACGCCTACTTCGCCCGGATCACCGCCCAGTTCGCCCCGGGTGAGCAGACGGCGTCGTTCCTCATCACGCACCTGCTGGCCGAGCGTCCCGCGTTCGTCCGCGCGGTCGCCGCGATGACCCGGCTCACTGCGGTGCTGCCCAAGCCGAAGTCCGTCCACCCGGCCGCGAAGCGCGAGGTCGAGCAGACGCACATGGTCGACACCCTCACCCGCGAAATGTTCGCCCAGGCCGACGACGCTCTGGACTACCTCGAATCCCGGGCCGCCGACCAGACGGTCACCCTGCTGGACGTCGGCGGCTACTTCGCCCCCAGCCTCGTCGACGTCCACAGTCGCTTCACGGGACGGATCGCCGGGGTGATCGAGGACACCGAGAACGGGCACCACCGCTACGAGGACCTCGGCAAGCTGCCCTGCCCCATCGTCTCCGTCGCCCGCTCACCACTGAAGGACCCCGAAGACTTCCTCGTCGGCCAGTCCGTAGTCTTCTCCACCGAGGCCGTCATGCGCGATCGCGGTGACATCCTCCACGGCCGCCCCGCCCTGGTGATCGGCTTCGGTAAGCTCGGCAGCTCGATCGCCCGCCTCCTGCATGCCAAGGGCGTCCATGTCACCGTCTTCGACATCGACCCCGTCCGCCGCACCCAGGCCCTCTCCCAGGGCTTCACCGTTGCCCGCGACCGCGAAGCGGCCCTGACCGGGGCCGGCCTGGTGCTCTGCGCGACCGGCGCCGTCTCCCTGCGCGGCGAGGACTTCTCCCACCTGCGCAACGGCGCCTACGTCGCCACCGTGACCTCCAGTGAGGACGAACTCGACCTCGCCGGACTCCCCGACGTCTACACCCGCACCCAGGTCGGCGACCACGTCACCCGCTACCAGACCACCGGCCACTACTTCTATCTGGCGAACGGCGGTAACGCCGTCAACTTCATCCACGGCGCCAGCGTTGGGCCGTTCATCTTCCTGGTCCAGGCCGAGATCCTCGCCGCGATCAGGATGCTCACCCGCGGAGACCTCGCCCCCGGCATCCATGAGGTCCCCGCACCCGACCGCGAAGCCATCGCTGCGACCTGGCTCTCCTACTTCAACAGGTGATCACCATGACCATCACGGCAGACCACATCCGCACCACCATCGCCGCCTACCTCGACGAGCACCCAGAGGACAAGTGCGAACTCGGCGTCGTCCTTGGCCTTCTGGACGACGGCGACGACCTCACCAGCCGCAAGACCCTGCCCGGCCACGTCACCGCCGGCGCGATCCTCGTCGACCCCGACAGCCGCATCCTGCACATTCTCCACAACGCGACCCAGAAGTGGCTGCTGCCCGGCGGCCATCTGGAGCCCTCGGACAACACGCTCCTGCAGGCCGCCGGCCGCGAACTCGCCGAAGAGACCGGCATCCCGCCCCACGCCGTCACCCCGCACAGCGAGACCCCGCTCCACATCGATATCCACCCCATCGACGCCAACCCCGCCAAGGACGAACCCGCCCACCAGCACTTCGACTTCCGCTTCCTGTTCCGCACCACCGCCGACATCGGCGAACTGCAGACCGAGGAAGTCTCCGACGCTGCCTGGCGAACGGTCTGCGCCCTCCACGACGAGAGGTTGAGTCAGCGCGTGGTGCAAGCACTGCGCTGACTCCAAGATCGGCCGCCCCTGCGTCTACGACCTCCGACGCGCGGGGCGTCCTACCCAATGGGAAGCGGCACGATGCGCCGTCTCAACGAGACACGCGCCGAAGCAATCGCCACCTTCTGAAGCGACACGCGAGCGAGCCGGGCGAACCCGTCACGGAAACCGCAGTCCGCGAGCTCTACGAGGAGACGGGCCTCACCGTGAAGCCCGAGTCCCTCAAGGTCGCCCACATCATCCACGGCGCCTGGGGCGTCGAAGCCCCCAACGGTTTCCTCACCATCGTCTTCGCCACCCACGAATGGACCGGCGAACCCGAAAACCGCGAACCACGCAAGCACTCCCAGGTCCGCTGGGTCGACGCCGATGCCATCCCCGAGGAATTCGTGGAGACCACCGCTGGCGCCCTTCACCGGTACCTCAAGGGCGGCCCGCAAGTCTCCCTCGACGGCCGGCAGTAGAGGCGCCGAAACGAATCGACCTGTTACCAGAGCGTGTGCTCCGTACTCGACCAGGCTGCTGCACCGGGGGCACGGGGAGTCTGCCTTGAACGGGACCTTTTAGACACCCTCCGCTGTGGGTCGCGGGCGGTTCAGAATGCTGCCGTGGCTGTTGAAGAAGACCGAAGCGGTACGGAAGCGCGCTCATTCCTGGCCTGCGCGGCGGAGGTGGCGCGGTTGCTCGGCATCGAGGACACGGCCCCGGTGCCGGAAGAGCCGGAGGAGCGGCGCGCCCGGTACCTGGCCCATGCGGTGCGAAAGCCGCTGCTCGAACGTGCCGTGCTGCCCGAGGATGCCTTCGCCGCGCTGATGGCGGCGGCGGTCCACGACCCGGATCCGAGCTTCTGCCGCTGGTTCGTCGAGCCGGCGCTCTACGTGTTCGGACGCCGCAGGGTGCTGGCGGCACTGGTCGACCGCATGCGGACGGGCTCGGACGCCGAACGGGCGGGGGCCGTGCGGGCCTGGTACTGCGCCCACCTGCCGCTCAGCGCGGACCGGTCTCCGGCGTACGCGCCGGGCGGAAGCCGTGATCCCGCCCTGGACGAGTGTCGGGACGTGGTGGATTCATGGCTGGAGGAATCGATGCGGGTCTTCGCCCGGAGCACCGATCCACAGACCCGTCTTCGGGTCCTGCTGAACCTTCCCGCCGCGCGTGCGGCGTACCCGCAACACCTCCACGAGTTGCTCGATCACACCATCGTCTCCGCCCGGACCCATCCCAGCGAGCACATCCGCCGTTGGGGCGCCGTGGCGGAGCGGCACGGCGCCTGAACCGGCTGTCGCGTCGCATTTGATCAGGGTGTGGGGTTGGGGCCCGGCGGCAGGTGGACCGTCATGATCAGGTGGCAGGTGCCGGAGCCGGAGCCGCGGTACGTGTGGGACAGGTCGCCGTCGAAAGTGGCGGTCTGGCCGGCCTCGACGGGGTGTTCCGTGCCGTCGACGACCAGGGTCATCCGGCCGGCGGTGACGCTGATGGTCTCGGTGACCCCGGCCTGGTGGGGGTGGCTGGGGTATTCCTCGCCCGGTTCCAGCTGCCAGCGCCAGATCTCCACCGGGGCCGGGCCCGAGGTCGTGAGCATGAGCCGGGCCTCGCCGCCCCGCGCTCCGGTCCACAGTGGTGCGACGGATTCGGCGGCCACGACGCGGACGCGGCCCTCGGACGGGCCCTGCATCAGGGCGGAGACCGAGATGCCGAGGGTGTCGGCCAGCCGGACCAGGGTGGCCAGGTTGGGGTTGCCCTGGGCTCTCTCCAGCGCCACCAGGGCCCCCTTGCTGACCTGGGCGCGCCGGCCGAGCTCGTCCAGGGAAAGGCCGGCGCGGGTCCGGGCCGCCCTGACGTTGTGGGCGACCGTCCGCAGGGCTGCGGCCGTCTCGGCCATCTGATCTCCATCCCCGCCACGGACTACTGGATTGAACCGTGCGGTCGTTTTGTTGACACCGACCGGTCGATCCGTTGTACGGTGCGGTCGTTCCAATAATGGTAAGGGATGTGCCGTGATCGCTCTGCTTCTGGCTCTGGGCAGCTCGCTCGCATACGGGTGCGCCGACTTCCTCGGCGGTCTCGGTGCCCGCAAGGCCCACGTTCTGCGTACCGTGATGATCGCCGCCCCGGCCTCGCTCGCGGTCGAGCTGTTGCTGTGGCCGGTGCTCGGGGCCTCGTTCAGCGTCGGCGCCCTCGGCTGGGGTGCGGCGTCGGGGGTCGTCTCCGCCGCCGCGTTCGCGCTGCTCTACCGCACCCTGGCGATCGGCCCGATGAACGTGCTCTCGCCGGTGACCGCGCTGGTCTCCGCCGCGCTGCCGGTCGGCGTGGGGCTGTTCCAGGGCGAGCATCTGGGGGCCGCCGGGCTGGTGGGCCTGCCGCTCGCGCTGTTCGCGGTGGTACTGGTCAGCGCCGGGCACGGCGCCGGGTCCGCGCGCCCGTCCCGTACCGCGCTGCTGCTGGCCCTCGGCGCGGGCGCCGCCATAGCCCTCCAGCTGATCTTCCTTCACCAGGCGCCGTCCGACAGCGGCGTGGCTCCGCTGATCATCGGCCGGGCGGTCTCCTCCGCCGTCACCCTGGCCGCCGCCGGGCTGCTGTTCCGCAAGCTCGGCTCCGAGCGGCCCGCCTATGCGATGTCGGCCGCCGCGGGTGTCCTGGACTCGCTGGCGAACCTGATGTTCCTGCTCGCCGCCCGCAGCGGGGACCTGACCGTCGTCGCGGTGATAACGGCCCTCTACCCGGCCGGCACGGTCCTGCTCGCGCGCGGAGTGCTCGCCGAGCGCATCCACCGCGGCCAGCTCGTCGGCCTGGGGACCGCCGCCGTCGCCGTCGGCCTCCTCGCCCTGACCTGATCCCGACACACCCGCGCACCCGCACACCCGAGAAACGGAAACACCGCTCATGCCCGCCTTCCGCATCGCCCCCGCCGTCACGGACGCCTTCCCCGGCACCCTCATCGCCCTGGTCACCGCCACCGGCCTGCGCGGCCGTGAGCCCTGGCCCGACACCGCCGCCGCCCTGGCGGATCTGGAGCAGCGGCTCGCCGACGGTGCCTGGCAGCCCGCCGACGAGACCGACCCGCGCATCGAGGTATGGCACACCGCCTACCGCTCCTTCGGCACCAACCCGCGCCGCATCCGGCCCAGCGTCGACGCGCTCGGCCGCCGCTTCGCGAAGCGGGGCACCCTGCCCCGTATCAACCCGGCCGTCGATTCCTACAACGCCGTCTCCGTCCGTCACGGTCTGCCCGCCGGGGCCTTCGACCTGGCCCACGTCGACGGTGATGTCGACATCCGGTACGCGGACGGCGGCGAGGAGTTCACCCCGCTCGGCGAGCCCGGCACCGTGGAGAACCCCAAGCCCGGCGAGATCGTCTACACGGACGCCACCGGGGTCCTGACCCGGCACTGGAACCACCGCGACGCCCACCGCACCCGGGTCACCGAGGACTCCGGCCGCGTCGTCTTCGTACTCGAAACCCTGCGCGCCGACCACGACGGCGACCTCGTCAGGGACGCGGCGGAGGAGCTGCGGGGGCTGCTCGGCCCGCATGCCGAACGGACCGCGGTGCGGTACCTCGGGCCGACGGACGCCGAGGTCACCGTCTGAGACCGTCCCGCCTGCGGGCGTCGACCAGCCCGGTCTCGTAGGCGACGATGACGAGTTGGGCGCGGTCGCGCGCCCGGAGCTTGGCGAGCAGGCGGCCGATGTGTGTCTTGACCGTGGCCTGGCTCAGATGGAGGTGCCGCGCGATCTCCGTGTTGGACAGGCCGCGCGCGATCAGGCCGAGCACCTCCAGTTCCCGGTCCGTGACCCCGTCCAGCGAACGGGCCGGTGGCCGGCCCGGCTCCGGGCGGCGGGCGAATTCCGCGATCAGGCGGCTCGTCACCGAGGGCGCGAGCAGTGACTCCCCCGCGGCGACGACTCCGATGGCGGTGAGGACGTCGGCCGGCGGGGTGTCCTTCAGCAGGAAGCCGGTGGCTCCGGCGCGCAGCGCGGCGTATACGTACTCGTCCAGGTCGAAGGTGGTGAGGACCAGGACGCGGACGCCAGAGGTGTCGGGGTCCGCGCAGATACGGCGGGTGGCCTCGATGCCGTCGAGTTCCGGCATCCGGATGTCCATCAGCACCACGTCCGGCCTTTCGCGGCGGGCCAGTTCGACGGCTTCCGCGCCGGTCGCCGCCTCCCCCACCGCCGTCATGCCCGGCGTGTGGTCGACCAGTACACGAAAACTGCCGCGCACCATGGCCTGGTCGTCCGCGACCAGCACCCGGACCGGCGGCCGGCCGTCGGTGGCCCGCACCCGAACCGGCGGCCGATCGTCGGTGGACTGCGCCCGAACCGGCAGTCGGCCGTCGGTGGACTGCACCCGGGCCGGCGGCCGGTCCTCCGTGGCCGGCACCCGGACCGGCGCTTCGTCGGTCATGTGTTCCGCTCCCCGTCGATCGGCAGTCGGACGGACACCGCGAAGCCGCCCTCCGGGCGGGGGCCCGCATCGAAGCTGCCCCCGTACATCATGGCCCGTTCCCGCATCCCCAACAGGCCGTGCCCGCCGGGCAGTTCGCTTCCGGGCCGCCTGCGGCCCGCCGGTGGGCCCTCATCGACGACATCGATACGGACCTCGCGCGCGTCCGCCGCGACCGTGACCCGGCAGCGGGTCGGGGAGGCGTGCCGTACGACGTTGGTGACGGATTCCTGGACGATCCGGTGGACGGTCGCCCGCACCCCCTCGGCCAACCCCTCCGTACCGTGGACCGCGAAGCTGATGTCCGTCCCCGCCCGCCCGGCCTCGACGCCCAGCTCGTCCAGGCTGCCGAGGTCAGGAACCGGGCCGAGCGGCGCGTCCGGCCCGGGAGACGCGCCCCGGCCGGGAGACGCGCCCCGGCCGGGAGACGCGCCCCGGCCGGGAGTCGCATCCGCTCCGAAAGGCGCTCCCTGGCCGCGCAGTACGCCTAGTGTGCGCCGCATCTCGGCCAGCGCGGATCGGCTCGTCTCCTCGATGATCTTCAGCGCGTCCTTCGCCTCCTGCGGATCGGCGTCCGCGACATGTCCGGCGACACCCGCCTTGACGGCTATGAGGCTCAGGTTGTGCGAGACGATGTCGTGCAGCTCACGGGCGATCCTGAGCCGTTCCTCCTCCACAGCGCGCTCCGAGCGGCGCCGCTCGTGCCGCAGGGCCTCCGCCCGGCGCCCGCGCATCGTGGAGCCCGCGCCCCAGGAACCGCCGATCACCAGCACCACCAGCCCGGCCACTCCCACGGCCCCCCACGGGCCCTCGGCCGGGGTGACCACCGCTTCGCCGAGGTAGACGGCGCCGCCCGCCACCGTCAGCGCGACGGCCAGCGCGGGTACGGAGCGCCGGGCGGGTTCGGCCAGGCCGACCAGGTAGGCGGCGAATCCGGCCGCCGCGTACGGCTCCCGGACGATGTCCAGGAGTGAGGCGGCGGCCAGCGCGGCGACGACGACGGCCAGCACGAGGAGCGGGCGGCGACGGCGTACGGCTACGGGCAGGCCCACCGCGGCGGCGATCAGGTACCCCGTCCAGAGCGGCCCGGCGTAGTGCGCCTGACCGTCGCCGGGGCCCATCCGCACGAAGCCGGCATAGACGGCGGTCAGCGACAACGCCACGGCGAAGTCTACGAGTTGGAGTTGCAGACGGCGGCGGCCGGCCGTGGTGATCATGGTTCGACGGTATCCGTACGGGCACACTCAGCCGGCCTGTCCGATCAGCGCCATGGACACGATCGTCACCGCCGTCAGCCCGGCCCAGCGCAGCACCACCGCCGGGCCCGGCCGCGGCGCCTCGCGCAGCAGGCCGAGACCGGACGGCACCAGCGCGACGCACAGCCCGGCCAGGGCCACCAGCGACATCGGCGTGGTGCCCTTGAGAACACCCAGCGGCAGCGCCGCCGTCAGGCCGAGGGCGACCGCCCGCACCGGCCCGAGCACCCCGGTGCGCCACGCGCCGAGCGCGAGTACGACCCAGCCCGCGAGTACGGCGAGGTTCAGCGCGGCGAAGACGTGGAAGGCGCCGTAGCCGGCGGTCACGGCCTCGGTGGCGGCATCGGCGCCACGGGAGCGCACCAGTTGGAAGGCCAGGTGGTCCACCCCCGCGTGGAAGGCACGGGCGAACAGCCCGAGGACGACCAGGACTCCGCCCCACAGACCCCATCCCGGGCTGCGGCTCCCGATCCGGGTGGCGAGCACGGCCACGGCGGGCCAGAGCAGCACGCCCCCGGCGGCGAACAGCCCGTACGCCGTGGCCATCAGTGCGGGGTGCCGTTCGTACGCGGCGAGTTGGTCGGGGTAGAAGAAGTGGAAGCGGACGCGCAGCAGCGCTCCGGCCAGCATCAGGACCGGGCCGAGCACCATGGCGGCGCCGCCCGTCCAGCGTCCGGTGAATCCGGCTGTGCCCATCGGCTCCACCGGCAGCAGGGCGCGCAGCCGGGAGTCGACGGCGGTTGCGGTTGCGGTTTCGGCTGCGGCTGCGGCTGCGGCTGCGGTTTCGGCTGCGGGGGTGCTTCTGTGGGCCGTTCGGTTCGTCATGCCCCGACGATGCCGCCCCTCCCCCGGTGGGGGCATCGGACCAGGACCCGGACCTCGGGGTCGGACCTGGGTATGACATCCGGACGAAAGACCCAGGTGTGCGGTGCAGCCGTGTCGCCGAGGCGATTTCGAGCCATCCACAGGGACCATATGAAGTCGGCCGACACCCGCCCCCCTTGGGTTACCCCCAGTACAGCGATGAGTTCTCGGGATGGGGTCGGTCGGTATGGGTGGACCTGCGCAGGCGACGGGGCTGCGTACACGAGGGGAGACAGCGATGACCACCGAGGGCTTCACCACATGTCTGTGGTTCGACGGACAGGCAGAGGAGGCGGCGGAGTACTACGTCTCGGTCTTCAAGAACTCCCGCCTCGGCGGGATCGCCCGCTACAACGAGGCGGGGCCGGGGCCCGCCGGATCCGTGATGACGGTCGAGTTCGAGCTCAACGGCCAGAAGTTCGTCGGGCTGAACGGCGGTCCGGAGTTCACGTTCGACGAGGCCGTCTCGTTCCAGATCCGCTGCGCGGACCAGGCCGAGGTGGACTACTACTGGGGCGCTCTCACCGACGGGGGCGAGGAGGGGCCCTGCGGCTGGGTGAAGGACCGGTACGGCCTCTCCTGGCAGGTCGTACCCGAGGTGCTGCTGGCACTGGCCACCGATCCGGACGGGACGAAGGCCGCCAGGACCACGCGGGCGATGCTGACCATGAAGAAGCTGGACATCGCCGCGCTGCGCAAGGCCCACGACGAGGGCTGAGACACGCTGGGAAGCGGAGAACGGGGATACGGGAGTTGCGGGGGATACGGGAAATACGGGGATACGGGAAGCAGGACGCGGGACGCGGGCAGCGGTGATGCCGGGCAGGGGGTCCGTCGGATCCCTGCCCAGCATCACCGCTGCCCGTTGCCCGGCATCACCGCTGCCCGGCATCACCACTGCCCGTTGCCCGGCATCACCACTGCCCGTTGCCCGGCATCACCGCTTCCCGCGCGCCGTTCCTCACCGGGGCGTCCCTGCCCCCGCCCGCCGCGGCCCGAGGAAGGCGCCCGCGAGCAGCGCGCCGGCCAGGACCAGCGCCGAGTTGACCAGGATCGCGACCGAGACCCCCGAGAGAACACCCTCGGGTCCGGCGTCGCCGAGTGCGGACATCCGGGCGGTGGCGACGGCGCTCATGATCGGGATGCCCATGGTGATGCCGACCTGCTGGGTCATGGTGGCGAGGCCGGTGGCCAGGCCCTGTTCCTCGTCGGGAAGGCCGGAGGTCGCGGTGACCATGAAGCCGACGATCATCAGCATGTTGCCGATGCCGCCGACGAAGGTGGCCACCAGCAGGAGCGCGATCCACTCCCCCGACGTTCCGAGCGCCACCAGGGACAGCGTGGCGACGGCCTGGACGACCCCGCCGGCGACGATGGTCCTGCGGTTCCCGAACCGGCCGACGGCACGGCCGCCGAGGGTGCCGCCGATCACGGTGCCGATGCCGAGGACTCCGAAGGCGAGACCGGTGGCGAGCGGTGAGTAGCCGAGGACTTCCTGAAGGTAGAGGGTGAGCAGGAAGACCAGCGAGGTCTCGGTGACGAAGGCGATCAGACCGGCGGTGTTGCCCCAGATGACGCTGCGCCGCTTCAGGATGTGCACGGGGACCAGCGGTGCCGCGGCCCGCTTCTCGACCGCCAGGAAGGCGACGAGGAGTACGAGCCCGGCGAGGAGCGCCGCCAGAGTGGTGGGCCCGGTCCAGCCGGACTCGCCGGCCTGCGTCAGCCCGTAGACGAGGAGGAGCAGACCGCCGGTGACGGTCACGGCGCCGGGGATGTCGAGCCGGGGGCGTACGGCGGGCCGCGAGTCGGTGATGACGGCCGGGGCGAGGAAGACGACCAGGGCGGCCACCGGCACGTTGATGAAGAACGCCCAGCGCCAGGAGAGCAGATCGGTGAGCAGGCCGCCGAGGATGGCCCCGGCGGTGAATCCGGCGGACATCAGTGCCCCGTTGAGCCCCAGGGCCCGATCCCGCAGGGGGCCCTCCTTGAAGGCCGTGGTCAGCAGCGCGAGCCCGGCCGGGGTGACGGCCGCCGTAGCCAGCCCCTGCAACACCCTTGCCACCAGCAGCACTTCGGGCGAGCCGGCGAGACCGCCGAGGGCGGAGGAAAGGCCCAGGACGACCATGCCGACGAGGAACAGCCGCTTGCGGCCGACGAGATCCGCGATGCGGCCGAAGAGCAGCGTGAAGCCGGCGGCGGCGAGCGCGAACGCGGTGGCGATCCACTGGAGATGGGAGAGGGAGAAGCCGAGGCCCGCGCCGACGACCGGCAGTGCGACATTCAGGATCGAGAAGTCCACGGCGATCATGAACTGGGCGCCGAGGAGGAGGGTCAGGACAAGTTTCTGCCGCCCGGTCATACGGATTCCGGACGGGGTGGCGGCGGGAGCGGCGGCCGTGCCGCTCGGAGCCGGGGCCTGGCTGGGTGCGGACATGATGAGGGCCTCCATAGAGAGGTTCTAACGGGACGGTGGTTCCGTTAAGATGGAGTCACCGTAGCAGGGGAAGGGCCATTAATGGAACTGGAGACCCGTTATGACTTCTGAGGGTTCTGAGGGTGCGGAGCCCGGCAACGCGGAGCCCGGCCGCGTGCGGCCCGGTGGCCGTACCGCCCGGGTCCGTGAGTCGGTCCTGCGGGCGGCGGGCGACGCCCTGGCCGAGCACGGCTTCGACCGGCTGGACCTCGCCGATGTCGCACGCCGCGCGGAGGTCGGCAAGACAACCGTCTATCGACGCTGGTCCACCCCCACCGGCCTGATCGCGGACCTGCTCGACGACATGGCCGAACGGTCCTCGCCCCGTACCGCGACGGGCTCGCTGACCGAGGACCTCAGGGCCAACGCCCGGCTGGTGGCCACGACCCTCGCCGACCCGCGGCAGGGCGCGCTCTTCAGGTCCGTGATCGCCGCGGCCACCTGCGATCCGCGCACCGCCGAGGCGCTGCACCGGTTCTACGCGATCCGCATCAAGGAGTGGTCCGGCTGCGTCACCGAGGCCGTCGAGCGGGGCGAACTGCCCGCGGGCACCGACGCCGACGAGGTGATCCGCGCCGTGTCGGCGCCGCTCTACTACCGGCTGCTGGCCAGCGGCCACCCGGTCGACGAGGCGGCGGCGGACCGGGCCGCGGGCGCCGCCGAGGCGGCGGCACGCGCGGGCGCGTACGTGAACTGACGCGCGATCCGGCCGTCCCCGCCCGGCCGTCCCCGCCCGGCGGTTCGCGCCCGGCGGTTCGCGCCCGGCGGTTCGCGCCCGATCAGATCGCCGGGTGGGCGCGCAGGCGGACCGCCCACTGGTGACCGGCGCCCTCGGCCAGGGCGAGGGCCCCGGTCAGCCAGGCACGCTGGTCCGCGTCGAGGACCGGCAGCGCCTCGGCGAAGTCCTGCTCGTCCTTGGGGCGCGGGGTCCCCGCCTTGTACAGGAGCTGCACCTCGGGGCAGAGGTACGGAACGCCGTCCGCGGTGAGGCGGCCGAGCCGGTCCAGCGGCAGGCGGACGCGGGGATCGCGGCGGAACAGCCAGTCGTCGCCCTCCGTGTCGTCGAGCATGAGCTGGATGCGCCAGGGCTCGGCGGGGCCGGGGCGGCACCAGATGTCGTGCACCTGTGGCGGCAGGACCTCGCCCCGGAGCCAGGGGCGCAGGGTGCCCGGCGGGTCCGCGGCCCACCACTCCCAGCCCGCCAGGAGTCGCTGGGCGGCGAGCTGGTCGCGGCGGAGCAGCAGGACGTCGATGTCGGCGTGGTCCCGGAAGGCATGGCCCACGGCGAACTCGACGGCGTGTCCCCCGGCGATCCACCAGGGGACACGCAGCGGCGCGAAGAGGCGGGCGACCTCGTCCGGCGGGGCCGGATCCCAGGGGCCCCACGGAGTCCTGGTACGCATGACCACGCGCCTCTCTTCCTCTCCGGCACCACCCGCCACGGGGTCGGTCCGTCCCGGGCGGTCCACCGATCGAAGCCGGCCCACCGGAGTCAGCCGGTCGATGCCGGCCCGCCGGGTCAGCCGGTCGGGGGCAGTCCGCCGGGGTCGGTCCGCCGAAGCCGGCCCATCGGGGTCAGCCGGTCGTCAGCAGATGCCGGTAGCAGTCCGGGTGTTCCCGCAGGAACGTGGCCAGGCTCGTCGCCGGGTGCCCGGTGAGGTCCGGTACGGCGTCCGAGACCGTGGCCATCTCGCCGGTGGCGATGGCCTCGTACGACGTCACCCAGCCCGCCACCTCCCAGTCCTCGGCGCCGTACTGGGCCCGGGAGGCGTAGGCCTCCTCCCGGGTCTCCGCCACGTAGCTGATGGTCCGGCCGGTGACCCGGCCGAGCTCCTCGGCGGCCTCGGCGAGGGTGAACGCCTCGGGACCGGTGAGGTCGTAGGTGATCCCGTCGTAGCGGGTGTCGGCGCTCTCGGTGTCGGCCAGCAGGACGGCGACCGCGGCGTCCGCGATGTCGTCGTGCGCCACCGCCGCCACCCGGCCGTCGCCACCGGGGCCGCGCAGCACCCCGTCGGCACCGGTCATCGCCGGGATCCCGGCCAGGTACAGGCTGTCGCGCAGGAAGGTGTACCGGACATCGGCGGCACGGATGTGCGCCTCGGTGTGCCAGTGGTCCCGGGCGAAGGTGAACGTGGCGTCCGGCGCGGCGCCCTGGAACGAGACGTACACGATGCGTTCGACGCCCACGGCGACCGCCGCGTCCACGGCCGTCGTGTGCTCACGCACCCGGTACGGGCTCTCGTGCGCCGAGACGAGGAACAGCGTGTGCGCCCCGGCCAGGGCGCGGCGCATCGCCTCGCCGTCGCCGTACGGGGCCGGCGGTGCGGCGACGGCGCCGGGCAGTTCGGGCAGCCGGGACGGGTCGCGACCGAGGAGCCGCACGGGCACGCCGGCCCGCGCCAGACGCTGTGCGACCCGGCCGCCGACGGCGCCGCTCGCACCGGTGACGGCGACGATGGGGGCCTCCGGGGCGGTGGGGGGTGGGTTGTTCATGCGGGATCGCCTTCCTTGCGCAGCCAGGGGCGTACTTCCACGACCGCGTCCACCGGGACGGGGCCGTAGATGTGCGGGAACTCCTCGCCACCGGGCACGACGGGCTCGTACCGTACGGGCGCCGGGAGCCGGTCGGGATCGATGACGAGGACCACGAGTTCCTGGTCGCCGGCCCCGGCCCCGCTCCCGGCGCCGTACAGCATCTCGGCCACGCCGGGGAGCTGGTGCGGCAGCGAGCAGTGGATGAAGCCCTCTTCGTGCAGGGTGCGGCCGCGGGTGGACATCTCGTACGTCCCGATCCCGCGGGCCGCCTCCCACAGGGGGCCTTCGGTGAGGTGCAGCAGCAGTTCGGCCATGGGCCAAAACTAACCGCGCCGGCGGGCCCTCCGGGCCATCAGCGTGGCCGCCGCTCCGACCACGAGCAGAGTGGCGGCGATACCGCCGAGAATCCACTCACCGCCGCGCACGCCCGTGTGCGGGAGCTCCCCTCCGGGACGGGGCTTGTCCGGCCAGGTGCGGGGCGGTGTGGGCTCCGGTCCCGGCGAGTGGCCCGGAGTGGGGTCCGGCGTGCCCGTCGGAGTCGGGGTGGGGGTAGCCGGGCCCGTCGGAGTCGGAGTCGGCGTGGGCGTGTCCGTCGGGGTCGGAGTCGGCATGGGGGTCTCCGTCGGGGTCGGGGTGGGGGTCGGCGTGTCCGTCGGTGTCGGCGTCGGTGTCGGTGTCGGCTCCTCGTCGCAGGCCGGCAGGTCACCGTCGAAGGGGTATGCGTGCAGCTCCTGGCCGCCCGACTGGCCCGCCGAGGTGTGGGTCAGCGAACCGGCCGTGTAGAAACGGCCGTTGGTGCCGCTCATGTCCAGGGTGGCGGTACTGGACCGCCGGCCGATCAGCACGCTGCCCTGGAACTGCCCGGTGCCGTGCAGCCCGACCTCGGTGGCGTCCGGGAAGTTCCACAACAGGTGCTCGCGGAGTCCGGCCTGCGGCAGCGAACCCATCAGCGTGCTGATCTCGCGGCTGCTCCCGTAGACGTTGACGAGCACCGTCGCGCCGTCCGGAATCGCGTGGAACGTGATGTCCTGCTGGCCGCCCCGGGCCGAGACCAGATCGGCGTCCACGGCGAACACCTGGAGCGGCGAGGTGCCGTCACCGGTGAAGACGGTGCCGGAACCGGAGTCGACCACGGTGCCCGTGGCGGGGCGGCGGTGGTCCTGATTGTCGTCGTACGCGTAGCAGCGGCTGGCCGCGGTCAGCGCGTCACGCAGTGCCGTGTACGGGCCGGTGGCGTCCGGGTCGTGGACAGGCGCCGGGATCACCGTTCCGCCGACGGACACGGCGTACTTGACCACACCGTGGTTCGTCCCCTCCTCGGCGAGCAGCCGCTGTCCGTTCGCGACGGTCAGCGGTCCGCCCACGGTCAGGTAGTCGGAGTCGCCGGGAGGCGGCACCCGTGAACCCACGCCCGCCACGCCGACGTTGTAGATCTGCGAGGCGCCCTCGCGCTTGTTCATGTCGAACCGTCCGAGGGTGACGATCTTCCCCTCGGCCTCGGCGGCGGCCTCCCGGACCAGGAAGTCTCCGCCGACGAAGACATTGATGTTGCTGTCGTGATGAGTCACCGGCCCGTTGTTCGGATCGGGCCAGGTCGTCGGGCAGTCGCCGCCCGGACACGGGCCGAGCCCGCCGGGCAGTGGGTCGGCGAGAGCGGTGGACGCCATCGCGCCCACCATCGCCGCGGCGGCCGTCATCGCCACCGTCGCCCGGATACCGTTTCCACGCTTGCGCGCACGTGTTGCCATAAAGGGCAATATGCAGCTTTACCTACTAAATGACAGGAATGCCACGCCCGAAACACCCGGACGGCCCCGAATACGCGGGGCGGCACCGGGGCGGCGCGTCAGCGACGGCCCTGGCGGCGCGTCAGATCTCGCCCGCCAGCAGCTCCGCCTCCTTCGCCGGATCCAGGCCGACCGCGGGCCGGTCCGGCCGCTGCGGGGCCACTCCGCCCAGCTCCTCCAGCCACTTCCAGGTGTCGGCGACGGTCTCCTCGACCGGGCGGCAGCGCAGTCCGGTCGCGCACGCCCTGCTGACGTCGCCCCCGTGGATCGCCTCGTACAGCTCGCCCGGCGGCAGCCAGACCGGCAGATCGGTCCATGGCTCCACGCCGGCCGCGAGGATCTTCTCCGCGGGGGTCCAGCGCAGTTCGGCGTCGGATCCGGTGGCACGTACACAGGCGTCCAGCAGTTGCCCCATGGTGGCGTGGCCCGCCCGGCCGACCAGGTCGTACGGCCCGTGCAGACCGCTGCCGGCCGCGTCCAGCAGCCAGTTCGCGAGGTCGCGGGCGTCGATGTACTGAAGCGCCACGTCCGGTGTGCCCGGGGCGAGTACGGGTCCGCCGCGGGCGATCCGCCCCAGCCACCAGGGCAGCCTGCCGATGTTCTCCCAGGGGCCCAGGATCAGCCCCGCGCGGGCGAACAGGGCCCGGTCGCCGAAGGCGTCGAGCGCGGCCAGCTCACCGCCGCGCTTGGCCAGCGGGTACGAGACCTCCCCGCCCGCGTCGGGCGAGGCACCGGCCACCAGCCGGTCCTCCTCCGCGGCACCGGCCGGGACCGAGTGGTCGTACACGGAGCGGCTGGAGACGTACGCGTACCGGGCGGCCCGGTCCACCAGCAGACGGGCCGCGTCGCGTACGGCCGAGGGGGCACCGCTCCAGGTGTCGACCACCAGGTCCCAGGCGTACCCGCCGCCAGGGACCTCACCGGGGCCGGCCAGCGCGGCGAGACCGCCCTCGGTGGTGCGGTCGCCGAGGAGCTCCGCCGCCCCCGGCAAAGGAGCGTGCCGGCCGCGGTGGAACACCGTGACCTCCCAGCCCCGCGCCAGCGCCGCCTCGGTGACCGCACGCCCCACGAACTCCGTACCGCCCAGCATCAGAAGCCTCATGTGCCCGACTCTGCCCGCCGGGCGGCCCTCTGGGAACCGGTACTCGCTCTCGGCGGAATCGGGAACCCGGGCCTTCAGGGGGTGCGGGCGAGCGGGCTGCGGTTGCGCAGCAGCCACTGGTGGTACCCGGCCGCGCGCCGGGCCGCCTCCCGGTAGGCCGCCTCCAGCTCCTCGTACACCGTCGCCACGTCGGCGCCCGGCCGGGACACCAGCAGCAGCCGTACGGCCAGGGGGTCGTCGCGCAGCGGGCGGATCGCCATGTCGTCGCGCGGCCCGGAAGTGGGCTGGCAGGGGGCGACCGCCTCGCCGAGCACGACGAGGGAGGCGGCGGTGAGGTAGTCGCCGTGCAGGACGGTCGGCGCGAGTCCGGCCTCGCCGAACACCCGGCGCAGCCCGTCCCATTCGCCGTCCACCGTGGGGTCGACCATCCACCGGTCGCCGGCCAGATCGACCAGGTCGACGACGGGCCGGACGGCGGCCGGATGATCCCTGGCCATGGAGATGAACTGCGGTTCACGGTCCAGGAGTACGCGCTGTTCCAGACCGTCCGGGACGGCCAGCGGGCAGCCCTCGACCTCGTGGACGAAAGCGACGTCGAGCCCGCCCGTCGCGATGTCGCGCAGCAGGGCGCGGGCCGAGACGTCGACCCGCAGCGAGATGTCGGTGCCGGGCAGCCGGAGCCGCAGCCTGCGCAGCCAGCCGCCGATGACCCGGCTCGCGGTGCAGCCGATGCGCAACCGCGACCCGGAGGCCCGGACCGCGTCGGCCTCCGCCTTCGCGTCGCTGACCAGCGCGGTCATTCCGTCGACCAGGGGGCGGGCCCGGCTGAGGACGGCGCGGCCGAGCAACGTCGGGCGGCAGCCGGTCCGTTCGCGGCTGAACAGTTCGGCGCCCAGGGTGTTCTCGATCCGGCGCAGCTGGGTGGTCAGGGAGGGCTGGCTCACGCCCAGCCGACGGGCGGCTTGGTGCAGGCTGCCCGAGTCCGCGATGGCGCACAGCGCCCTGAGGTGTCTCACCTCAAGCTCCATGCGGTCGAGCGTAGGGCGGCGGACGACTGTCGCACCAGACTCCCCAATCGCATCAAAGTCCGTTAATTCACCTGGAGTTGGCGGATGCTTCGTCGGCAGTACCGAAGGTGGCGATAGGGCGGTGTTATCGCCGGTTGACATCATCCGCCACGGCTTCCGCTCCCCGACACTCTCTGCGTACCGCACCCGTCCGAGTCCGATCATCGGACGGGTTCATCGGACCGGTTACCGGCAGGAGACCCCCCCATGAAGCACCCCAGGACCGTCATGTCGGCCGTGCTCGGCCTCGGCTTCGGCCTCGCGGCCGCGCTCGGCACGGCACCCGCGATCGCCGCCTCCTCGGCCCCCGCCGCAGCACCCGCCAGCACGGCTTCCGAGGCGCGGGCGGGGTACACCGCCTACGCCGGCTCGCACGAGAACGCCGCCGCGAACAAGGCGTTCTTCGAAGCGGTCGCCAAGTCCGTTGCGGAGAAGCGGGCGGCCAACCCCGGCGCCCAGTCGGTCACCGTCGTCTACAGCACGGCCAACGCGCCGAGCTTCCGTACCCAGATATCCAACAGCGCGCAGATCTGGAACAGCTCCGTATCCACCGTCCGGCTCCAGGAGGGCTCGAACGCCGACTTCACCTACTACGAGGGCAATGACTCCAGGGGCTCGTACGCGAGCACCGACGGGCACGGCAACGGGTACATCTTCCTGGACTACGCGCAGAACCAGCAGTACGACTCGACCCGCGTCACCACGCACGAGACCGGGCACGTGCTCGGCCTTCCGGACACCTACTCCGGCCCGTGCAGCCAGCTGATGTCGGGCGGCGGCCCCGGCCCGTCCTGCACCAACCCGTACCCCGACGCGAACGAGCGCAGCCAGGTCAACTACCTGTGGCAGTACGGCTTCGCGGCCAAGCTCGCGCACAGCGCCTCCTGACCCCCACGGTCCGGAAGCACCGCGCCGAAGGGGCCACCTCGTAGGACGGGGTGGCCCTTTCGGGTCGACCTGCGGGCTGCGGGCCTTCGGTCTCCGAGGCAGCTTACGGACCAACCGGCCTACCGGCCTACCGGTTCGGTACGGGTCAGGGTCAGGCGCAGTCCGACGAACAGCTGGAGTGCGGCGAGCGCGAGCAGTACGGCCAGGGGAAGCACCCAGCCACCGGTGGCCGAGCGCAGCAGCCCGATGCCCAGGGGGCCCACCGAGGCGAGAAGATAGCCGGTGCTCTGCGAGAAGGTCGACAGCGCCGCGGTCTCCTGCGCACTCCGGCCGCTCGCCCCGATGATGGCCAGGACCAGCGGAAACGCGCCCAGCCCGAAGCCGGTCAGCACGGCCCAGAGGACGGGCATGGCCAACGGGGCGCAGAGCAGGCCGAGATATCCGGCCGCCAGCGCGACGCCGACCATGACGAACGCCGACCGCAGCCGCGCCGCCGTCCTGGTGAGCGGCATCAGGACGAAGGTCGAGGGGACGCCCACGATCAGCGCCAGCCCCAGCATGACCCCGGCCCGGTCGGGGCTCATCCCGTGGTCGGACAGGACGGTGGGCAGCCAGCCGATGACCGCGTAGCTGTTGAGGGACTGCAGGGCGAAGAACGCGGTCACCAGCAGCCCGAAGCGGGTGCGCCCGGCGCTCCACGCCGAGACCGTGCCGCGGTCCGCACGCCACGCCGCGGCCCGCCAGGAGTCCGGCCGCAGCGCCCATACGGCCAGGGCGAGCACGGCGGGCAGCGCCCAGGCCGCCAGCCCCGCCGAGGCTCCGCCCGCCAGGTCGGCGACGGGGACCGCAGCGGCAGCCGCGACGGCCGAGCCGAGCGCCATGGTGGTGGTGTACACCCCGGTCATCAGGGCGACCCGGGCAGGAAAGTGCGCCTTGACCACCGCGGGCAGCAGGACGTTGCACAGAGCCAGCCCCGCCGCACCCAGCAGGGTGCCGGCCAGCAGCGCCCCAGTCCGGGGCACCGCGCGCACGGCCAGGCCGGCGGACAGCACCACCAGCGCCAGCAGGACGGCACGCTCGGTGCCCACGCGCCGGGCCAGCATGGCGCTGGTCGCGCCGACCGCCGCGAAACACAGCGTGGGCAGCGCCGGGACCAGGGACGCGACGAGCGGCCCGAATCCCAGCTCGGCCCGGAGCTGTTCCAGCAGCGCGGACGTACTGCTGATGCCGAGCCGCAGATTGAGGGCGATCAGGACGACACCGACGGCGGTCAGCCAGGTCGCGGAGGCACGGGACATCGGTCGGGCGCCACGGGACATCGGCCGGACGGAGGCCGGACGGGGGGCGGTGTTCGGGGGACGGCGGGTGAACAGCATGGAGGAAACATAAAACGTCTGACCTTTAACGTCCAACCTTTAAGGGTTACGATTGCCTCCTGCTCGCTGTCCGGACCGGACCCGCTCTCCATCAGGAAGGACCATCCGTGGCTCTCCCCTCCGTCCGCCGTTCGGTGCTGGTCGACGACGTCATCCAGCGACTGCGCGACGAGATCACCTCGGGAAGATGGCCGGTGGGGGCCCGCATCCCGACCGAGACGGCACTCATCGAGGAGCTCGGGATCGCCCGCGGAACGCTCCGCGAGGCCACTCGCGCACTCATCCACGCGGGGCTTCTGCAGGCACGGCAGGGCGACGGCACCTATGTGCGCGCCACCAGCGAGCTGTCCGGTGCCATCCAGCGCCTCGGCAGCGAACTGGAAGAGGTCCTGGAGGTCCGCCAGGGGCTGGACGCCCAGGCCGCCCGGCTGGCCGCCGCCCGCATCACCCCTGAGGGGCTGGACGGTCTCGACGCACTGCTCGCCCGGCGCGCCACCGCCTGGCGGCAGCGCGACCGGGAGGCGTGGATCGAGGCCGATCACGGCTTCCACCAGGCGGTCGCCGCCGGTGGTGGCAACAGCCTGCTGAACGACCTCTACGCCGCCCTCGGTCCGGCCCTGCGCCGTTCCATGGCGGCCCACTGGGAGGACCCCGGCTTCGACGGCGCGGACCCCCGCGGGCACGAGGACCTCCTCGACGCACTGCGCGCCGGTGACGCCGGCCGCGCTGCCCTCAGCGCCACCTCCAACATCGACGCCACCGGTGACTGGCACGCCACCACGCCGCCCTCCCGGCCCGGAACCTCCCTGCCGGAACCGGGCTGAGCAGGGAGGACGGGGCCGAGGAGAACGCTCAGGCGTGCTGCCCGGGCGGGATGCCCCAGGCGTGCTGCCCGGGCAGTCGGCTCAGGCGTGCTACCCGGGCAGTCGGCTCAGGCGTGCTACCCGGGCAGTCGGCCCAAGCGTGCTACCCGGGCAGTCGGCTCAGGCGTGTTCCAGTGGGAAGGCGCCTCGGTGTCCGGTGCCCGCGCCGGTGTCCGGGCGGGGCTCGTACTCGCGGCAGCTCCAGATCTCCTGGACGAACCCGGTGCGCCGGTCCCACAGCTCCCGGACATCACCCTCGCCTGCCGCCCCACGGTAGGCGTCCTTGGCACCCCGGAAGCAGGCGAGGCCGCCGGACAGTCCGCGCACCGTGGCCGGGGCCGGGAAGTAGTCCGAGAAGGCGCAGGCGATGCAGGTCTGGAGACGTACGCCGGGCGGCAGCGCGCGCTGGATGGTGGCCAGCGCGGACGCGAAGTCGCTCTCGGCACGGTGGGACGCGTAGGCCGCGCCACCGAACTGCAGCTCCAGGCTGAGATGCGAATCGGGCCGGCGCAGCGACAACAGGCAGCTGAGCGTGGCCTGGTGGACGGCTCCGTCCCAGACGACCGGGAGCGGCAGGTCCCACTCCAGGACGCAGTCGCTCAGCGCCCCGTCCACCAGGACGAACCGGTCGTCGGCCGGCGGTGTGCCGACGGCCGGGGTGAGGCCGTCGAAGCTCGCGCCCTCGAAGTCGATGCCCCTTGTCCGGAGGCGTAGTTGCTGTCCATCGGTGGTGAGGACGACGGCGTCGGAACCTTGTCGGTCCCGGTACCACCCTGCCCATGACTCATCTGTCATGGGCACGGACTGTAGCCCGTGCCCCCGACAGTCGCCCGGTCGCCCTCCGTTTCCTGCCACGGGCCTTGTGACCTCGGCACCTCGTTCCCTTCTCCTCGTTCCGTTTGCCTGGCTCCGTTTGCCTGGCTCCGTTCTCCTCGTTCCGATTCCCTTCCTCCGCCCCCTCCCCCCTTCGCCGCTCCGCTCCCTTCGCCGCTCGCGGTCGCCCGTGGTCAGTGCGTGCGCCGGGTGACGAACTCCGCCAGAGTCAGGAGGTCGCCCGCCCGGCCCAGGTCGGGAACCGCCCGGGACAGGTGGTTGACGGCGCGGGCCATCCGGTCGGCCGCACAGATCTGCGCCCAGTCCCGGCCGCCGGCCCGTTCGACCGCGTCGGCGGCGCGGCTCACCTCGCCCGGGGTGTTCATCGATCCCCGGTAGAGCGCGGCGAGTTCGGCCGCGGCCGGGGTGCCGGAGGTCAGCGCGGCGACCACGGGCAGGGACTTCTTGTGGGCGACGAGATCCGCCCCGACCGGCTTCCCGGTCCGTACCGGGTCTCCCCAGATGCCGATCAGGTCGTCGATGAGCTGGAAGGCGAGTCCCGCCTCCCGGCCGAAGCCGTCCATCCCGCGGACCGCCCGCTCCTCGGCGCCCGCGTACAGCGCCCCCAGCGCGCAGGCACAGCCGAGCAGTGCGCCGGTCTTGGCGGTGGCCATGGTCAGGCACTCGTCGAGCGTGACCTCCTCCGGGCCCCGGTCCTCGAAGGCACAGTCGGCCTGCTGGCCCGCGCACAGCTCGATGATGCAGGTGGAGAGCCGCGCCGAGGCACGGGCCGAGGCGGGGTCCGGGTCCTCGGCGAGCAGTCGCTGGGCGAGAGCGAGCACGGCGTCGCCCGCGACGACCGCGTCGGGGATGCCGAAGACCGCCCAGGCCGTGGGCCGGTGACGACGGGTCCGGTCCTCGTCGATGACGTCGTCGTGCAGCAGCGTGAAGTTGTGCGCCAGCTCCACGGCGACGGCCGCCCGCACCGCCCGTACCGGATCGCCGCCCAGTGCGCGGGCGGCGGCGAGGACCAGGGCGGGCCGGATCGCCTTGCCGGCCGGCCCCGAGGACGGGCTGCCGTCGGCCTCCAGCCAGCCGAAGTGGTACATCGCGACGCGGCGGATCGAGCCCGGCAAGGACTCGACGGCGGCGCGCAGTTGAGGATCGACGAGGGCCCGGGTCTCTTCGAGAAGAACCTCGGCCTCCCGGCCCTGCGCCGAAGGGGTGTCCGGACAGATTTCCGGACAGATTTCCGGACGGGTGTCCGGACGGGTGTCCGGACGGGTGTCCGGGCAGGTGCCTGGGCGGGTGTCCAGGCGGGCACCCGGGGCGTCGGCACCCGGTGTCACGGGGGCGGCCGGGGCCTCGTCGCCCGGGGGCCGGGGTGTGGGTGGTTGGGGTGCGTGGTGGGTCTTCACTGGGGCGTCCTCCCTAGGCCGCCCCGGGCGCGGCTGCCCGGTGGCGGAGGTTGACGGGGCCCGGACATCGTCGTCCGAGCCCCCGCAGGGCTACCGCCAGCGGCTGACCTCGACGTTTTCCAGTACGCCCAGGGCGTCCGGCACGAGGATCGCCGCGGAGTAGTAGGCCGTCACCAGGTAGGAGATGATCGCCTGTTCGTCGATCCCCATGAAGCGGACCGAGAGGCTCGGCTCGATCTCGTCGGGGATGCCGGTCTGCTGGAGTCCGATGACGCCCTGCTCGGCCTCACCCGTCCTCATGCAGATGATCGACGTGGTCCGCGCGTCGGTGACCGGGATCTTGTTGCACGGGAAGATCGGCACCCCGCGCCAGGCCGGCATGTGGTGCCCGCCGATGTCGACGCTCTCCGGCGCCAGACCGCGCTTGTTGCACTCGCGGCCGAACGCGGCGATGGCCCTCGGGTGGGCGAGGAAGAGCTTCGAACCGCGGCGGCGCGAGAGCAGTTCGTCCATGTCGTCGGGGCTGGGCGCACCGTCGTGCGGCTGGATGCGCTGCCCGTAGTCGCAGTTGTTGAGCAGCCCGAACTCGCGGTGGTTGATCAGCTCGTGCTCCTGGCGCTCGCGCAGCGCCTCGACCGTGAGCCGCAACTGCTGCTCGGTCTGGTTCATCGGCTGGTTGTAGAGGTCGGCGACCCGGCTGTGGACCTTCAGCACGGTCTGGGCGACGCTCAGTTCGTACTCGCGGGGCGCCGCGTCGTAGTCCACGTACGTGTGCGGGACGACGGCCTCGCCGACATGGCCGGCGGAGAGGTCGATCGCGGCCTCGCCGTACTTGTTGGTGCGCTGGTGCGGGATTTCGAGCAGCCCGGCGAGGTGTTCGCGGAGCGAGTCCGCGCGATCGGCCAGGTTCAGCACATCGGCCCGGCTCAGCGTCAGCACCGTACAGGCGGTGACGGCACGGGCGGTGTAGTCCCAGACGGCCTCGCCGTCGACCAGCGCCCGGTCGCCGAAGTAGGCCCCGTCGGCGTGGACCCCGAGCACCGTCTCGTCCCCGTAGGGACCGGTGCCGATCTTCTCGACCTTGCCGTGCGCCAGCAGATAGACGCTGTCCGCCGCGTCCCCCGAAGCGGCCAGCACCTGTCCCGCCGCGACCTCGCGCTGCTCACACCGCCGGGCGAGCTCGCTCAATACCTCCTCGTCGCCGAAGTCCCTCAGGGCGGGGAGCTCACCGAGCTCGGCGGGAATGACCGCGACCCGGTCACCGGTCTGCACGAAGGTCACCCTGCCGTCCCCGACCGAGTAGCTCAGTCGGCGGTTCACCCGGTAGGTACCACCTTGCACCTGCACCCACGGCAGCGTCTTCAGCAGCCACCGCGAGGTGATCTCCTGCATCTGCGGTGCGGACTTGGTGGTCGTCGCGAGGTTCCGCGCCGCTGCCGTCCCCAGACTCTGCTGCGGCGGCAACGACGCGTTCTGAACCTCTTCACCAACGGACATCTGTCGTCCTCTCGATCCTTCGGCTGACCTTCGAGCAGAAGCCTTTCAGCACGGAGAGCGGTCGCACCATTACACAAAAGAGTGTGACTAATCGGCTTTGGGCTGGGCACAACGCTCAGCGATTTTTTCCGCCCGCACCTTAAGTTGCATCTTCGATGCAACTTATCTACGGTGATTGTCATGCGGCTGACGAGATTCACCGACGTGGCGCTGCGCGTACTGATGCGCCTCGCCGTCGTGGAGAACGAGGATCCGCCGACCACCCGGGAGGTGGCGGCCACCATGCAGGTGCCGTACACCCACGCCGCGAAGGTCGTCGCCAAGCTCCAGCACCTCGGACTCATCGAGGCGCGACGGGGGCGCGGCGGCGGACTCAGCCTCACCGGAGCGGGCCGCTCCGCCTCGATCGGCGGGCTCGTCCGGGAGCTCGAAGGCCCCGGCGACGTCGTCGACTGCGAGGGGACCACCCCCTGCCCCCTGCGCTCGGCCTGCCGGCTGCGCGGCGCGCTGCGCCACGCGGAGGAGGCCTTCTACGCCTCGCTCGATCCGCTCACCGTCACCGAACTCGTCGCGTCCCCCACCGGACCGCTGCTGATCGGCATCAGCAGCGGCCGCCCGGACACCGGCTGAGCCGCCGCACACCGCACACCACGCGAAGCACCACGGGCCCACCCGCCCGGCTTCGCGCTGCCCAAAAATACGAATCTGAAATACCAATTTAACCGCAAGGAGTCCCGATGCTCTCCGAGACGTCGACCGCCACCGTCCGCGCCACCCTCCCCGCCGTGGGCGCGGCCGTCGGGGACATCGCCGATCTCTTCTACCGCAAGCTCTTCGACGCCCACCCCGAGCTGCTGCGCGACCTCTTCAACCGCGGCAACCAGGCGTCCGGCGCCCAGCGGCAGGCCCTCGCGGGCTCCATCGCCGCCTTCGCCACCCAGTTGGTCGAGCACCCGGACTCCCGCCCCGACGTGATGCTCGGCCGGATCGCCCACAAGCACGCCTCGCTCGGCGTCACCCCCGCCCAGTACGAGATCGTGCACACCCATCTCTTCGCCGCCATCGCCGAGGTGCTCGGCGACGCGGTCACCCCGGAGGTCGCCGCCGCCTGGGACGAGGTCTACTGGCTGATGGCCGGCGCCCTGATCTCGATCGAGCAGCGGCTCTACGCGCAGCAGGGCGTCGTCGCCGGTGACGTGTGGCGCGACTGGGAGGTGGTCACCCGGATCGAGGAGACCGCCGACGTCGCCACCTTCCAGCTCCGCCCGGCCGACGGCGCGCCCGCGCCCGCCTTCCGGCCCGGCCAGTACGTCTCCGTACAGGTGGAACTCCCCGACGGGGCCCGGCAGATACGCCAGTACAGCCTCTCCAGCGCCCCCGGCTCGCGGCTCCGCTCGATCACCGTCAAGCGGGTGCGGGACGCCGGCTCGCCCGACGGCGAGGTCTCGCGCCACCTGCACACCGAGGTGGAGGCCGGCGACGTCGTGCGCGTCTCCGCCCCGTACGGCGACCTGGTGCTCGACTCCGCCGACGCACCGCTGCTGCTCGCCTCCGCGGGCATCGGCTGCACCCCGATGCTCTCGATGCTGGAGGACCTCGCGGCGACCGGCCACCGCGCCCCGGTCACCGTCGTGCACGGCGACCGCTCCCCCGACACCCACGCGATGCGCACCGACCACGCCCTGCTCACCGGCAAGCTCCCCGACGCCGCCGCCCACTTCTGGTACGAGGACCCCGAGCCCGGCCACCCCGCCGACCGCACCGGCCGGGTCGACCTGAGCGGCCTCACCGTCGCCCCCGGCACCCACGCCTACCTCTGCGGACCGCTGCCCTTCATGCGCTCCGTACGCACCCAGCTGCTGGCCAAGGGCGTCCCGGCGACCGACATCCACTACGAGGTGTTCGGCCCCGACATGTGGCTGGCGCAGGACTGAACCGGCAGGTGGCCGATGCGGGGCTGAATCCGGCCCCCTGCTCGCGGATGTGACCGGTTCGGATCGCACACCGCCCGAACAACCACCGAAGGCATGGCCCGGAGAGCGACATTCCGGTACAAGCGGATCAAGGCCCGTTCCCCCCACGTACGAAGGAGACGGCCATGTCCTCGCCCATGTCCGCGAGCAGGTTCCTGGAAGTCCTGATGAACGAGGGGCTCACCGTCGTCCAGGTCGGCGACTGGCGCGCCCACAACCGCAACCACAAGGGCCCCTGGGGCCCCGTCAACGGCGTGATGATCCATCACACCGTGACCAGCGGCACCGCCGCCACCGTGCGCATCTGCCGCGACGGTTACCCGGATCTGCCCGGCCCGCTCTGCCACGGCGTGATCGCCAAGGACGGCCGGGTCCACCTGGTCGGCCACGGCCGCGCCAACCACGCCGGACTCGGCGACGACGACGTACTGCGCGCCGTCGTCGCCGAGAAGCGCCTGCCGGGCGACAACGAGGCCAACACCGACGGGAACAGGCACTTCTACGGCTTCGAGTGCGAGAACCTCGGCGACGGCAAGGACCCCTGGCCCGACGCCCAGCTCGAAGCCGTCGAGAAGGCCGCCGCCGCGATCTGCCGCCACCACGACTGGAACTCCCGCTCGGTGATCGGCCACAAGGAGTGGCAGCCGGGCAAGACCGACCCGCGCGGCTTCACGATGGACTCGATGCGGGCCCGCGTCCACGACCGCCTCAAGTGACCGGCGCCGCTCCGGTGCGGCGACAATTGCGCCATGCCCTCAGAAGCACCCGACCTCTCCCGGCTGCAGCCGGTGCTGCCCTCGCCCCTGCAACCGGTGGACGACGAGCGCTTCGCCCGCCACGGCGTCCGGCTGCTGCTCAAGCGTGACGATCTGATCCACCCGGATCTGCCGGGCAACAAATGGCGCAAGCTCTCCCCCAATCTGCGGGCGGCCGCCGGGCGCACCGTGCTCACCTTCGGCGGTGCCTACTCGAACCATCTGCGGGCCACCGCCGCCGCCGGGCGGCTGCTCGGTTTCCCCACCGTCGGGGTGGTGCGCGGGGAGGAACTGGCCGACCGGCCGCTGAACCCCTCGCTCGCCCGGTGCGCCGCCGACGGGATGACCCTGCACTTCATGGACCGTGCGACCTACCGCGCGAAGGACGGTCCGGAGGTCCTGGCGGGGCTGCGACGCCTCTTCGGGGAGTGCTGTGTCGTCCCGGAGGGCGGCAGCAACGCCCTGGCCGCACAGGGGTGCGCGGAGCTGGGGCGGGAGCTGCGCGGCCGGGCCGCCACGGTCGCGGTGGCCTGCGGCACCGGGGGCACCCTCGCCGGCCTCGCGGCCGGGCTGGCCCCGGGGCAGCGCGCCCTCGGCGTCCCGGTGCTGCGCGGCGGCTTCCTGGGGGACGCGGTGCGGGGGCTCCAGGAGGAGGCCTTCGGCGGTCCGGCCGGGGCATGGTCGCTGGACGAGCGTTTCCACTTCGGCGGCTACGCCCGTACGACCCCGGCGCTGCACGCCTTCGCCGACGATTTCGAGCGGCGGCACGGCCTGCCCGTGGAGCGGCTCTACGTCGCCAAGCTGCTGTACGCGCTCACCGAACTGGCCGGGGAGGGCGCGTTCCCCGCGGGCAGCGCGGTCGCCGCGGTCGTCACGGGCAGCCCTCAGGGGGCGTCCGACTCCTCCCGGTAGGCGGCCGCCTCCTCCAGGTCGAGCCGTCTGAGCAGCGTCCGCAGCATCTCGTCGTCGATCCGCCGCTCGTCCCGCAGCGTCACAAAGACCTCCCGCTCGGCTTCGATCATCTCCCTGGCCAGGCGCCGGTAGGTGTCGTCCGCCGACTCCCCGGTCACCGGATTGGCCGCGCCCAGCCGCTCCCAGACGGCGTTGCGGCGGCGTTCCAGTACGGTGCGCAGCCGGTCGGCGAGAGGGCCCGGCAGGCGATTTCGCCGGTCGGCGAGGAGTTCCTCCAGCCGCGCCTCGGCGGCCGCCGAGGCCTCGCTCTGGGCCTGTGCCTCGGCCAGCGTCTCGGCCTTCGCGTCCCGGCCGGGGAGCTTCAGCACCCGCACCAGCAGCGGCAGGCTGAGCCCCTGCACGACCAGGGTGCCGATGACCGTGGTGAACGTCAGGAAGAGCACCAGGTTGCGGGCCGGGAAGGGGCTGCCGTCGGTCGTCAGGAACGGGATGGAGAAGGCGATGGCGAGCGAGACGACCCCACGCATCCCGGCCCAGCCGACGATCAGCGGCGCGGTCCAGTTGGTGTCCGGCTCGCGTTCCCTGATCCGGCGCGACAGCCACCGGGGCAGATACGTCGCCGGATAGACCCAGACGAAGCGGACCACGACGACGGCGAGGAACACGATCACCGCGTACCGGACCGCGTCGCCGACCGCGTACGCGCCGAGCCCCTTCAGCACGAAGGGCAGCTGGAGCCCGATCAGCGCGAAGACCGCGGACTCCAGGATGAACGCGACCATCTTCCAGACGGCCTCCTCCTGGAGCCGGGTCGCGAAGTCGACCTGCCAGGACCGGTGGCCCAGGTAGAGCGCCACCACGACCACGGCGAGCACCCCGGAGGCGTGTACGCGCTCGGCCGCCGCGTACGCCACGAAGGGGATCAGCAACGACAGCGTGTTCTGCAGCAGCGATTCCCTGAGATGGGTACGGAGCCAGTGCAGCGGCACCATCAGCGCCAGGCCGACCACCACTCCGCCGACGGCGGCCAGGAAGAACTCGCCGATCCCCGCGCCCCAGCTCATGCCCTCGCCCACGGCCGCGGCGATCGCCACCTTGTAGGCGGTGATGGCCGTGGCGTCGTTCACCAGGGACTCACCCTGAAGGATCGTCGTGACCCGGCCGGGCAGCCCGACCCGGCGCGCGATCGCCGCGGCCGTGACCGCGTCCGGCGGGGCCACGACCGCGCCGAGCACCAGCGCGGCGGTCAGCGGCAGACCGGGCACCAGCAGGTACGCAAGCCAGCCGACCGCGACGGTCGCGAACAGGACGTAGCCGATCGAGAGCAGCGCGACCGGCCGGAGGTTGGCCCGCAGATCGAGGTACGAGCTGTCGACGGCCGCCGTGTAGAGCAACGGCGGCAGCAGCAGGGGCAGCACGATGTGCGCGTCCAGGGTGTACGTGGGCACCCCCGGCAGATAGGAGGCGATCAGCCCCACCGTGACCAGCAGCAGAGGGGCCGGCACGGGGGTGCGGCGGGCGGCGCCCGCGACCGCCGCACTGGCCGCGACCAGTCCCACCAGCGGCAATACGTCCATTCCACGGTCCTCGCATCCGCAATTCACGGGCCACGTATCCGTCGTAACCTGACAATCATGAGTGACTGCCCACACGTGTCCGCACTGCCGCGCCCCGAACCGGTCCCGCTGGACGTGACCTGTCCGGGCTGTCTGGCGGCGGGCACCCACCCCGTGCAGCTGCGGCTCTGCCTGGTCTGCGGCCACGTCGGCTGCTGCGATTCGTCACCCCTCCAGCACGCCACGGAACACTTCAAGGAGACCGGTCACCCGGTGATGCGGAGCTTCGAACCGGGCGAAAGCTGGCGCTGGTGCTTCGAGGACGGTTCGATCGTCTGACGTCTGGGTACGTCAAACCGGCGCCGGTTGTTCGTAATTGACCGCCGCAGACCTCTACCCACTGTGTGTGCTCATGGGCTTACCATGAGTGACAGTCATGGGCTGGGGCTCTGGCGACACGGCATCATGGATCGCGATAGCGTCGCGGACCAGAACCGAAGACGTACCACATGGCTCCGGGGCACCCTTCCCGGATCCTCGAAAGAGTTTGTGCCACCTTGGAGGTGAGGGTGTCCCAGATCGCAGGCGAGCCCGGGAATCAGGACTTCGTAGAGGTCCGGCTGCCCGCTGCGGGTGCCTACCTGTCAGTGCTGCGTACGGCCACGGCCGGTCTCGCAGCGCGCTTGGACTTCACTCTCGACGAGATCGAGGATCTTCGCATCGCGGTCGACGAGGCCTGCGCGATCCTGCTTCAGCAGGCCGTGCCGGGCTCCGTCCTCAGCTGCGTCTTCCGGCTCGTCGAGGATTCCCTTGAGGTGACGGTGGCCGCCCCGACGACGGACGGCCGGGCACCGGAGCGCGACACCTTCGCCTGGACGGTGCTCTCCGCACTGGCCGGCAAGGTCGACTCCTCGGTGGCCGACGACCGTACGGTCAGCATCAGCCTCTACAAACAGCGCGGCGCGGGACCCGGGCCGGCGTGAGCAACGGGAACGGGGACGGTCCTGTGCGGGACGAAACGATGCGACCAGGGGTGGTGCGCGCAGCAGGCATCCCGGAACAGCAGGCCCTGCCCCATCCGGTGGACGGGGCGGACGGGCCGGTGGGCCGTACGGTCGCGGTGAAGCAGTCGCAGGCGGAGCGGGCAGGCCAGATGAGCGAGCACGGGCACCACGATCCACACGACCGCAGCGGGGCGCGGGCGCTGTTCATCGAACTGCGCGCGCTTCCCGACGGGTCACCCGAGAAGGCGGAGCTGCGCAATCGGCTGGTGCGGATGCATCTGCCGCTGGTGGAGCACCTGGCCCGCCGGTTCCGCAACCGCGGCGAGCCGCTGGACGACCTGACCCAGGTCGCCACGATCGGCCTGATCAAGTCGGTGGACCGGTTCGACCCGGACCGCGGCGTGGAGTTCTCGACGTACGCGACCCCCACGGTCGTGGGCGAGATCAAGCGCCACTTCCGAGACAAGGGCTGGGCGGTCCGGGTGCCGCGCCGGCTCCAGGAGCTGCGGCTCTCGCTGACCACGGCGACCGCCGAGCTGTCCCAGCAGCACGGCCGCTCGCCGACGGTCCACGAGCTGGCGGAGCGGCTGGGCATCTCCGAGGAAGAGGTCCTGGAGGGCCTGGAATCGGCCAATGCGTACAGCACGCTCTCGCTGGACGTGCCGGACACGGACGACGAGTCCCCCGCGGTCGCGGACACACTGGGTTCCGAGGACGAGGCGCTGGAGGGCGTCGAGTACCGGGAGTCGCTCAAGCCGCTGCTGGAGGATCTGCCGCCGCGCGAGAAGCGGATTCTGCTGCTGCGCTTCTTCGGCAACATGACCCAGTCGCAGATCGCGCAGGAGGTCGGCATCTCGCAGATGCACGTCTCGCGGCTGCTGGCCCGCACGCTGGCACAGCTGCGCGAGCGGCTGCTCGTCGAGGAGTAGCCGAGGGGCGGAGGAGTAGCCGAGGGGCGAGGGCGGTGGGCAGCGGGCGGGGCCGCTCGCGGCGCCGCCCCGTCCCCGCACCACGCCCGCAGGCTCAGCCCTCCGGCGTGGTGCCCGGCCGGCGGATGCCGAGTGCCTCGACCGTCGTCGGCCTGACCAGCTGGTAGAGCGCCGTCAGGGTCACCGCGGCGAGGACGATCCCGGCCGGGATCAGCACGCCCTGCGACCTCAGCAGCGTCCACGCCACCGGGAGCGCGATGATCTGCGTGATGAGCGCGGGGCCCCGGCTCCAGCTGCGCCGCCGCAGCAGACCGCGGGCGGCGGCCAGCGGGATCGCGGCGAGCGCGAGCAGCGTCAGCCCGCCCATCTCCGCCTGCTGGGGGCTCTCGGGGCGTCCGAGCAGACCCATCACCAGCATGTAGATCCCGCCGACGGCGAGCGCCGCCCCTTCCAGGGCGGTGAGTCCGGCAACGAGAGTGATCCTGCTCGGCTTCGCCGGTTCGAGCCTCGGCGCGGGCGACGAGTCGGGCGTGTTCTGCTGAGTACTCACCCTTGCAGGTTGGCATCCCGGCGCCACGAAAGCGAAGCCGGGGTCGGAATCGGCAGTGGACCGTCACCGTGCGTAAAGGTCATGGGGCGGGACTTCAGAGTGATACCGCGCGGTAGGTAGTCTGGCGGTCATGCGCGCACTCCTCGTGGTCAATCCAGCTGCTACCACCACCAGTGCGCGGACCCGTGACGTGCTCATCCACGCGCTGGCCAGCGAGATGAAGCTGGAGGCCGTGACCACGGAGTACCGCGGCCACGCCCGGGACCTGGGGCGACGGGCCGCGGACTCCGACGACATCGATCTGGTGGTCGCCCTGGGCGGCGACGGCACGGTCAACGAGGTCGTCAACGGTCTGCTCCACAACGGCCCCGACCCGGAGGGCCTGCCGAGCCTCGCCGTCGTTCCCGGCGGCTCCACCAATGTGTTCGCGCGCGCCCTGGGGCTGCCCAACGACGCGGTGGAGGCGACCGGCGCGATCCTGGACGCGCTCGCCAACCGGACCGAACGCACGGTCGGCCTCGGACTCGCGGCCGGCACCCCCGGCACGGAGGACGAGTCGGTCCCGGAGCGCTGGTTCACCTTCTGCGCCGGACTCGGATTCGACGCGGGCGTGGTCGGCCGGGTCGAACAGCAGCGCGAACGCGGAAAGCGTTCGACACACGCCCTTTATGTACGCCAGGTGGTCCGGCAGTTCATCGACGAGCCGCACCGCAGGCAAGGCGTGATGACATTGGAAACCCCGGGGCAGGATCCGGTCACCGATCTGGCGCTGTCCATAATTTCCAACACCGCCCCCTGGTCCTACCTGGGCAACCGTCCGTTGTACGCGTCCCCGAAGGCCACCTTCGACACCGGACTGGACGTGCTCGGACTGAAGCGGCTCTCCACTCCGGCGGTCGCCCGGTACGGCACCCAGCTGCTCACTTCGAGCCCGGAGAAGGGCCCGTCCGGCAAGCACGCTGTTTCACTTCACGACCTCACGGACTTCACCTTGCATTCAAAGGTTCCACTGCCCTTCCAGATGGATGGCGACCACCTGGGAGTGCGCACAAGTGTGACGTTCACAGGCGTACGCCGTGCACTGCGTGTGATTGTGTGAGTGGAAGGGACCAAAGTCCTTTAACTCGAACGTTTGGGCTGGGCTCCACCCCATAGAAGTACGGCTGTGACCTAGTCGACACCGAGGAATCAAAAAAAAGTTTCCAGAAGGGGTTGTATCCGCCGCTGAGGTTTGCGAATCTCTACATGGCGATCGGGACGGCCCGCAACACCGGCCTCCACTGAGAGCCAGAACCCCTCCTCACTTCACAGGACCACAACCAGTTCATCTGGGCGTCGGCCCGTCATCTGCGGGGGGATTCGTGAAAGCGTTCACATTCACAAGCAACAGTATGTAATATCAAGGAGAGGTAGCAGCCATGGACTGGCGTCACAACGCCGTTTGTCGTGAGGAAGACCCCGAGCTGTTCTTCCCCATCGGCAACACCGGTCCTGCGCTGCTGCAGATCGAGGAAGCCAAGGCCGTCTGCCGTCGCTGCCCCGTCATGGAGCAGTGCCTGCAGTGGGCGCTCGAGTCCGGCCAGGACTCCGGCGTCTGGGGTGGCCTCAGCGAGGACGAGCGCCGCGCGATGAAGCGCCGCGCCGCTCGCAACCGGGCGCGTAACGCAAGCGCCTGACCGACGCCACCGCTACGAGCCTCAGCCAGGCGGCGCGTACAGAGCGTACGCACAACCCCGCCCCCCGAGTCGCAGCGCGCAGTACCCCCGAAGCGCATGCATGACCAGTGAGCCCGGACCGTGAACAACGGTCCGGGCTCACTGCTGTGTCAGGGGCGCCCCGCCCGTACCGGGAGGGGGACGAGGGCTACTTCTCGGACCGGACCGGGATGTCGAGCACCACCTGGGTGCCGCGCTCGGGGGCCGGGACCATGCCGAAGGTCCCGCCCAACTCGCCCTCCACCAGCGTCCTGACGATCTGGAGCCCCAGATTGCCGGCGCGCTGCGGGTCGAAGCCCTCCGGCAGACCGCATCCGTCGTCCTGGACCGTGATCAGCAGCCGCGTCCCGGCGGAGGAACCGCCACGCACGGCGGACACCTCGACGGTGCCGGACTCGGCGAGGGTGAAGGCGTGTTCCAGGGCGTTCTGCAGTACTTCCGTGAGCACCATCGCCAGCGGAGTGGCCACTTCGGCGTCGAGGATGCCGAAACGTCCCGTCCGGCGGCAGGTGACCTTGCCCGGCGAGATCTCGGCGACCATCGCGATGACACGGTCGGCGATCTCGTCGAACTCCACCCGCTCGTCCAGATTCTGGGACAGCGTCTCATGGACGATGGCGATCGAACCGACGCGCCGTACCGCCTCGTTGAGCGCCTCGCGGCCGCGCACCGAGTCCATCCGCCGGGCCTGGAGCCGCAACAGGGCGGCAACGGTCTGGAGGTTGTTCTTCACCCGGTGGTGGATCTCCCGGATGGTGGCGTCCTTGGTGATCAACTCGCGTTCGCGGCGGCGGAGTTCGGTGACGTCACGGAGCAGGACCAGGGAGCCGATGCGCACGCCCTTGGGCTTGAGCGGGATCGCCCGGAGCTGGATCACCCCGCCCGCGCACTCGACTTCGAACTCCCGGGGCGCGTAGCCGCTGGCCAGCTTCTCCAGGGCCTCGTCCACCGGGCCCCGGGAGGGGGCGAGTTCGGCGGTGATGCCGCCCAGGTGCTGGCCGACCAGATCGGAGGCGAGGCCGAGGCGGTGGTAGGCGGAGAGGCCGTTGGGGCTGGCGTACTGCACGACCCCGTCGGCGTCGAGCCTGATCAGCCCGTCGCCGACGCGCGGCGAGGCGTCCATGTCGACCTGCTGCCCGGGGAAGGGGAAGGACCCCGCGGCGATCATCTGGGCCAGGTCGGAGGCCGACTGGAGGTAGGTGAGCTCCAGCCTGGACGGGGTGCGGACGGTGAGCAGGTTGGTGTTGCGGGCGATCACCCCGAGGACCCGGCCCTCCCTGCGTACGGGGATCGACTCGACCCGTACCGGCACCTCCTCGCGCCACTCCGGGTCGCCCTCGCGCACGATCCGGCCCTCGTCCAGCGCCGCGTCCAGCAGCGGGCGGCGGCCGCGCGGCACCAGGTGTCCGACCATGTCGTCCTGGTAGGAGGTGGGGCCGGTGTTGGGGCGCATCTGGGCCACCGACACATAGCGGGTGCCGTCGCGGGTGGGCACCCAGAGCACGAGGTCGGCGAAGGACAGGTCGGAGAGCAGCTGCCACTCCGAGACCAGCAGGTGCAGCCACTCCAGGTCGGTGTCACCGAGGGCTGTGTGCTGGCGGACGAGGTCGTTCATGGAGGGCACGTGTGCGAGCGTACCCGCGGACGGGCATTGGTTCCGAACCGAACGACCGGACCGTACGTGCAAGGTGGGGAGCCCGGAAAATTACGGCGCTCCGATGGATGGACACGGCGAATGGTCTAGTCCACAATGCTCAAGACAGAGCTTCCGCTCTCCCCGCACAGGAGGGCGGATCGAGGTACCGCGCTCTCTGCCCTGACCGCGTCGGTACCTCTCCCCCGGCCGGGGGCACCGCACACCGCCGGCCGGCCCGACCGGCCGTGACGGCCGGTCTTACTCCGGGCTGCGGTGCCGGACGGGCCGAGGGTCCCGTCCCGGCGCCGTGGCCCGCGGGTGTTCCCGGGGGCCGCTCAGCAGGTCCCGGTGACCTCGACCGGCGCGCGCGGCGCGTCCGGGACCCGGCCGCGGGCGATCGTCACCCCGTACGCCGGCATCCGCGGCGGCAGGATCTCCAGCACCGGCCGGCCCTCCTCGGCCACCCCTGCGGTCGGCAGCGCGAAACCCGGGCGGCCACGTCGACCCGGGGCTGCGGGCCAGGATCTCCCGGCCCGGCTCCGACAGGACGGCGCCGGCCGGGCCCCGGTGCGTCGGCAACACCCTTCGGACCGGCCGGCCGCGGACCCCGGGCGGCCGCCGGTGCATCGCGGCCGGACCGGGTGCGTCCGGCCGTGCCCGCGTTACCGGGTTCTGCTAGATTGGAACCCTATTGGTCTATACCACCTGACTCCACTCTTCAGATCGGCAGGCCCAGCGTGGAAGTTGTCATCGTCCCGGACGCCAAGGCAGGCGGCGAACTCATCGCGGAGGCCATCGGTGCCCTGCTGAGCCGCAAGCCCGACGCACTTCTCGGCGTTGCCACCGGCTCGACCCCGCTGCCCATCTACCAGGCGCTGGCGGCCAAGGTCCGCTCCGGCGCCGTCGACGCCTCGCGGGCGCGCATCTGCCAGCTCGACGAGTACGTCGGGCTGCCCGCGGGCCACCCCGAGTCCTACCGCTCGGTGGTGCTGCGCGAGGTCGTCGAACCGCTCGGCCTGTCCGAGGCGTCCTTCATGGGCCCCGACGGCTCCGCCGAGGACGTCCGGGCCGCCTGCCTGGCGTACGACAACGCGCTGGCCGAGGCCGGCGGCGTGGACCTCCAGCTCCTCGGCATCGGCACCGACGGCCACATCGGCTTCAACGAGCCGTGCTCCTCGCTCGCCTCCCGTACCAGGATCAAGACGCTCACCGAGCAGACCCGGATCGACAACGCGCGCTTCTTCGACAACGACATCTCGCAGGTCCCGCACCACGTGATCACCCAGGGCATCGGCACCATCCTGGAGTCCCGCCACCCGATCCTGCTCGCCACCGGTGAGGGCAAGGCGGACGCCGTGGCGCAGACGGTGGAGGGGCCGGTCGCCTCGGTCGTGCCCGCCTCGGCGCTCCAGCTGCACCCGCACGCGACGGTGGTGGTCGACGAGGCCGCCGCGTCGAAGCTGAAACTGGCGGACTACTTCCGCGCCACGTACGCGGCCAAGCCGTCGTGGCAGGGGCTGTAGGACTCCCGGACGCATACGAGAGGGCCGGGGCACCCACGCTGGGTGCCCCGGCCCTCTCGTATGCCACTACGTGCCCGGCCGGGCGTGATGCGGCCCCCGGCCCGCATCACGCCCCGCGCTCAGACCGCCGGGCCCTCCGTGCCCCTGACGACGATCTCCGCCGCCGCGAGGCCGCAGACGCGGGCCGCGCCGTGGGTGGCGATGTGCAGGGCGCCCCTGGGGGCCGCCTGCGGTACGCCCATCTCGACGACGACCGTGCCGGGACGCTCGGCCACCAGGGCGTCGAGTGCCTCGCCCATCCAGGCGTGGCGGTGGACGTCGCGGACCACGACGACGATGCGCCGCTCCCCCGCCGCCCGCAGCACCGCGGCGGCGGGCGCCTCGGTCTCGCTGCTGTACGTGTCGGTCTCCGTGCCCGGCAGCAGCCGGCCCAGCTCCGCGGCGACGCCCCAGGGGGTCTCGTCGCCGACGGCGATGTTCGACGCGGAGGTGAACGCGGCGACGTACGCGGGCTCGGTCAGCGGGGCGGCGGATCCGGTCGTCAGAACCGCCCGGCGGGCGGCGACCAGACCGATGTCGGAACCGATTCCGGCGCCGGGCGCGATCCCCTCCTGCGTTGCCGCACCCGGCCCCGAACCGGTCCCCGCGGCCCCCCGCGTCCACGAAGCGAGGGCACGTACCCGTGCGGCGGCGTCCGCGAGCCGCTCCTCGGGGAGTTCACCGCTGCGCACCGCCCGGACCAGCGCGTCGCGCAGCCGGAGCACCGTGCCGTCGTCCTCCAGACCGCCGCCGACGCAGAGCGCGTCGGCCCCCGCGGCGATCGCCAGGACGGAGCCCTGCTCGATGCCGTACGTCGCGGCGATGGCCTGCATCTCCACGGCGTCGGTGACGATCAGGCCGTCGTAGCCCAGCTCCTGGCGCAGCAGCCCGGTGAGGATCCGCGGGCTCACCGTGGCGGGGCGGTCCGGGTCGAGCGCGGGCAGCAGGATGTGCGCGCTCATCACGCACTTGGAGCCCGCCGCGATGGCGGCCCGGAAGGGCACCAGCTCACGGGCGTGCAGGGTCTCCAGGTCCACGTCGATGCGCGGCATCGCGTGGTGCGAGTCGATCGCGGTGTCGCCGTGCCCCGGGAAGTGCTTGGTGCAGGCGGCGACACCGGCGGCCTGGAGGCCCTCGATGTACGCGGCGGTGTGCCGGGCCACGAGTGCGGTGTCGGCGCCGAAGGACCGTACGCCGATGATCGGGTTGCCCGGGTTGGAGTTGACGTCGGCGGACGGCGCCCAGTTGAGGTTGACGCCGCACTCGGCGAGCCGGCGGCCGAGCTCCTGGGCGACCGCGCGGGTCAGGGCGAGGTCGTCGACGTGCCCGAGGGCGAGGTTGCCGGGGAACGAGGAACCGGTGCGCACCTCCAGGCGGGTGACGTCACCGCCCTCCTCGTCGATCGCGACGAGGAGGTCCTCGCGCTCGGCCCTGAGCTGGGCGGTGAGCGCGGTGACCTGCTCGGGCGTGCGGATGTTGCGGCCGAACAGGGCGACGGAGGCGAGCCCTTCGTCGACCCGGCGCAGCACCCAGTCCGGGGCGGTGGTGCCGGTGAATCCGGGCTGCAGGACGGCGAGCGCGTCGCGGGTGACGGTGTCCGTGGCGGATATGAGGGTGGTCATGGGCTGTGTTATCCCTTCACGGCACCGTCGGTGAGGCCGCTGACGGCCTTGCGCTGCAGGAAGACGAACAGGATGAGGATCGGGATGGCGAAGATCGAGGCCGCCGCCATGGTGGCGCCCCAGTCGTCGCCGAACTGGCTCTGGAACTGGGAGAGCCAGAGCGGGAGCGTCTTGGCCTCGGGGTCCTTGTTGAGGATCAGGACCAGGGGGAATTCGTTCCACGCGGTGATGAAGCCGAAGAGCGAGGTGGCCATCAGGCCGGGCGCGAGCAGCGGCAGGATCACCTTGACGAACGCCTGCGGGCGGGTACAGCCGTCGACCATGGCGGACTCCTCCAGTTCCTTGGGCACCGCGGCAACGTAGCCGCGAAGCGTCAGGACCGTGAAGGGGAGCACCATCACCATGTAGAAGAGCGTCAGCGGGACCAGGCTGTTGAGCATGTCCGCGTCGCGGACCAGCATGTAGATCGCGATGACCATGACTTCCCACGGCGCCATCTGGGCGATCATGAAGACCAGGATCAGGCCCTTGCGGCCCTTGAACCGCATCCGGGCCAGCGCGAACGACGCGAAGAGCGCGATGATCAGCGAGAAGGTCACGGCGAGCAGGGTGACGGTGAGCGAATTGCCGACCAGCTTCAGGAAGTCCGGCGCGTGGTACGCCGTCTTGAAGTGCTCGAACGTCACGTCGGTCGGCAACCAGACCGGCTTCTCGGTGATGATGTCGCCGGTCGGCTTGAACGCCGTGCTGAACATCCAGTAGACGGGGAAGACCAGGCCGGCGAAGAGGATGATCGCCGTCGCGTTGGGCCAGATGCGGCCGAACAGTGAGCGCTTCACAGCTCGTCCTCCTCTTGCTTGAGAACGATGCGGAGGTAGTACGAGGTGAGCCCCAGCATGATCAGGATGGTCAGCAGCGAGATCGCCGCGCCCATGCCGTAGTGCTGGTTGCCGACGCCCTCGACGAAGGCGTAGACCGGCAGCGTCTCGGTGAGGCGGTTGGGGCCGCCCTCACTGATGGTGAAGATCTGCGGGAACGCCTTGAAGACCCAGATGACTTCGAGGAAGGTCGTGGCGTAGAGGAAGGGCCGCAGGAACGGGAACGTCACCGAGGTGAAGCTCTTCCAGACGCCGGCGCCGTCGAGCGAGGCGGCCTCGTAGAGCTCCTTGGCGATCGTCGTGGTCGCCGCGTACAGGTTGATCGCCACGAACGGGATGGACTGCCAGACGATCAGCAGGGTGACCACGAAGAACGTGGAGAACTGCGAGCCGGTCCAGTTGTAGTCGGCCATCGAGTGCCAGCCGAGGTGGTCCAGCACGTAGTTGACCACGCCGAAGCGCGAGGCGAACAGCCACTGGAACACGGTGGAGGCGGCCACGACCGGCATCGCCCAGGCGAGCACCAGGCCGATCATCAGCGTGAACCGCATCCGCTTGCCGAGGCGGGCGAGCAGCAGACCGATCAGGGTGCCGAAGACCATGATCAGGACGACGTTGACGCCGGTGAACACGATCGTGCGGAGCGTGACTCTCCAGAAGTCCTCACCGGTGAGGATCTCCTGGTAGTTCTTGAAGCCGTTCCACTCGGTGACATGCTGGATCAGCTGTCCCATATTGAGGTTCTGGAACGACAGCAGGACGTTCTTCACCAGGGGGTACCCGAGGAAGAGCGCCGTCACCGCTAGTGCGGGGACCATCAACAGGTACGGCGCTGCGCCGATGCCCGGTTTCCGCTTGCTGCCCCCGTGCTGCCCGACGGGTGGTTTCCCGTCCTGCCCGCGGGCTGCGGCCGTCTTGGCCACATCCGAGGGTTCGGTCTGCACTGCCATGCTCGCCATCTCTTCCAACAAAGCCCTACACGGAACGGTGCGTACAGCCGGGGCGGCGGGTCGGGACCCGCCGCCCCGGCGCGGGACGCGCTTCTGCGACTACTGCTGCTGGCTGAGGCGCTTGTTGAGCTCGCCCTCGACCTGCTTGGCGGCGTCGGCCGGCGACTTGCCCTGCAGGACCAGCGTCATGTAGGTCTTGATCGGGTTCGGCGGGTTCTCGACCGGCGCCCACTCCGGGATCAGCGGCGTGGTGCCACCGGACTTGGCGGCGGCCGGACCGGCGGCCTCGGCGGCGGGCTGGCCGACGGTGTACTTCTGCATGGCGTCGTTCTTGGGAGACCAGCCGGCCTCCTTGATGAGCGCGCCGTCGTTCTGCTCGGAGAGCGCGATCTTCAGGAACTCCTTGGCCAGGTCCTGGTTCTTGCTGCCCGCGGCCACGGCGAGGTTCGAGCCGCCGAGGAAGACGCCTTCGGGCTTGTCGGCGGTCTCACCGGGGATGGTGAAGAAGCCGATGTCGTCCTTGAGCTTCGGGTTGGCCTTGAGGGCGGTGCCGGCCTCGTAGCCCATCGCGATGATGGCGCCGGTCTTGCCCTTGGCGAAGACCTCGGCCTGCTGCGGGGTGGCCTCGTCCTTGTCCTTGGGAGCCTTGGAGAAGGCCTGGTACTGCTTGTAGACGTCCATGGCCTCGGCGACCTTCGGGTCGGCCAGGTTGGAGACGTACTTGTCGCCTTCCTTCTTGACCGGCGAGACGTCCTTGCCGACGAGCAGGCCGTCGAAGAAGTACCAGTTCTGGCCGGGCAGGTAGATCGGCTCGGCGTCGCCCTTCTTCTCGATGGCCTCGAAGGCCTTGAAGAGGTCGGCGCGGGTCTTCGGCGTCTCGGTGATACCGGCGTCCTTGAAGACCTTCTTGTTGTACATGACGACGCGGTTGCCCACGTACCACGGCAGGGCGTACTGCTTGCCGTCGTAGATGGAGGGCTGGTTGACGCCGTCGGCCCAGGCGGAGCCGATCTCCTTCTTCAGCTCACCGAGGTCGGCGAGGCCGCCGGTCTTGGCGTACGCCGGGGTCTGGGTGTTGCCGATCTCCAGGACGTCCGGCGGGTTGGACTCGGAGAGGGCGGTGGTGACCTTCTGCTGAATGCCGTTCCAGTCCTGGACCTCGATCTTCAGCTTGGCCTTGGTCTTCTTCTCGAACTCCTCGGTGACCGTCTTGGTCCAACCGTCCGGGTTCGAGCCGGACATCGTCCACACCGTCAGGGTCTGGCCCTTGTACGCGTCCGGACCGGCCTTCTTGCCACTGTCGCCGCCGTCGTCGGACCCACACGCCGCGAGGCCGATCATCATGCCCGCGACGCCGATCGCCGCGATGAGCTTGCGCTTCACGCCAAACCCTCCTCAGGGATACTGCAACCCCGCCCACCGCGAAGACATTCGACGAGTACTGCTGGGGCTGGACCTGGTCTTTAATGGTTTAGACCAGTACGGGGAGCTTGGCCTAGACCTTTAGGGGTGTCAAGGGTGTATAAGAAGTGCACTCGCGTCCGTTATAGGACCGACACCTAAGGGAGGGCGACCAGCCGTGACGGGACCGTGCCACCATGTGAGCCGCGACAGACGGAGGAGCCGGTGACGGCAGCAACGCAAGCGTCGGGAAGGCGGACCATGGGTGCCGACGGGGGCAGTACGGAGAACGAGACGGGCGCGGCCACACGGACGGCACGCGTCCCGAAGTACTACCGGCTGAAGCGACATCTGCTCGACATGACGGACACCATGCCGCCGGGCACTCCCGTGCCGCCGGAGCGGACCCTGGCCGCCGAGTTCGACACCTCGCGCACCACCGTGCGCCAGGCGCTCCAGGAGCTGGTCGTCGAGGGCCGGCTGGAACGCATCCAGGGCAAGGGCACCTTCGTGGCCAAGCCGAAGGTCTCACAGGCGCTGCAACTGACCTCGTACACCGAGGACATGCGCGCCCAGGGCCTGGAGCCGACGTCCCAGCTGCTGGACATCGGCTACGTGACGGCCGACGACACCCTCGCGGGGCTGCTCGACATCACCGCGGGCGGCCGGGTGCTGCGGATCGAGCGGCTGCGGCTCGCCAGCGGCGAGCCGATGGCGATCGAGACCACCCATCTTTCGGCCAAACGCTTTCCGGCGCTGCGCCGTTCGCTGGTGAAGTACACCTCCCTCTACACCGCGCTGGCGGAGGTGTACGACGTCCGGCTGGCCGAGGCGGAGGAGACCATCGAGACCTCGCTGGCCACGCCGCGCGAGGCCGGACTGCTCGGTACGGACGTGGGCCTGCCGATGCTGATGCTCTCCCGGCACTCGATCGACGGCCAGGGCGAACCGGTGGAGTGGGTGCGCTCGGTCTACCGCGGCGACCGGTACAAGTTCGTGGCGCGGCTGAAGCGGCCCACGGACTGAGTCCGCACCACCGGTCGGCCCCCGCGGAACGCATCGCTCCGCGGGGGCCTTTCGCGTGTCTTGGTACGGACCGACCATCGTATGTCCGGCCGGATTTCGAGCACGGATACCCACCTGGCCGACCGTTGCCGGACCGCAATGCGGACAGGGGGTGACGGTGACCGGAAGCCTCCCCTAGATTTCCTGCGCATTACAAGGTGCTCAGCGAGGGGACGGAGTCGCCACATGCCAGCAGAACCAGAAGGAAAACCACCCACCGTCACACCGGTGCGGGTGGTCATCGCCCTCTGTCTCGTCGCGCCGTTCGTGGCGATGCTCTGGGTGAGTTCGTACGCGAAGGTGGACCCCACCTTCATCGGTATTCCGTTCTTCTACTGGTACCAGATGCTCTGGGTGCTGATCTCCACCGCGCTCACGATGACCGCGTACAAGCTGTGGCAGCGTGACCAGCGCGCCCGCAAGGGGGGTGCGTCGGCATGAAGGACGGCGTGAACGGCGTCGCGCTCGGCGTCTTCATCTTCTTCTTCGTGGCCGTCACGGTCATGGGCTTCCTGGCCGCGCGCTGGCGCAAGGCCGAGAACGAGGCCAGCCTCGACGAATGGGGCCTGGGCGGACGGTCCTTCGGCACCTGGGTCACCTGGTTCCTGCTCGGCGGCGACCTGTACACCGCGTACACCTTCGTCGCCGTGCCCGCGCTGATCTACACCGCGGGCGCGGCGGGCTTCTTCGCCGTGCCGTACACGATCCTCGTGTACCCGCTGATCTTCACCTTCCTGCCGCGGCTGTGGTCGGTCTCGCACAAGCACGGGTACGTCACCACCTCGGACTTCGTCCGCGGGCGGTTCGGCTCGAAGGGCCTGTCGCTGGCGGTCGCGATCACCGGCATCCTCGCCACGATGCCGTACATCGCGCTCCAACTGGTCGGGATCCAGGCGGTGCTGGACGTGATGGGCGTCGGCGGCGGCGAGAACACCCACTGGTTCGTCAAGGACCTGCCGCTGCTGATCGCGTTCGCGGTGCTCGCCGCGTACACCTACTCGTCCGGGCTGCGCGCGCCCGCGCTGATCGCCTTCGTCAAGGACGGGCTGATCTACCTGGTCATCGCGGTGGCGATCATCTACATCCCGATCAAGCTCGGCGGCTTCGACGACATCTTCGCCAAGGCCGGCGAGGCGTTCTCGCAGAAGAACGCGGCGGCCGGCAAACCGGTGGCCGGACTCGCGCCGGGCGAGGCGGGCCACTGGGGTTACGCCACCCTGGCACTGGGCTCGGCGCTGGCGCTGTTCATGTACCCGCACTCGATCACGGCGACGCTCTCCAGCCGCAGCCGCAACGTGATCCGGCGCAACACCACGATCCTGCCGCTGTATTCGCTGATGCTGGGTCTGCTGGCGCTGCTCGGCTTCATGGCCATCGCCGCCGGGATCAAGGTGGACAACGGCCAGCTGGCCATTCCGCAGCTGTTCGAGAACATGTTCCCGGACTGGTTCGCGGGCGTCGCGTTCGCCGCCATCGGCATCGGCGCGCTGGTGCCCGCCGCGATCATGTCGATCGCCGCGGCCAACCTGTTCACCCGCAACATCTACAAGGACTTCCTGAAGCCGGACGCGACCCCGGAGCAGGAGACCAAGGTCTCCAAGCTGGTGTCGCTGCTGGTCAAGGTCGGCGCGCTGGCCTTCGTCCTCACCATGGACAAGACGGTCGCGATCAACTTCCAGCTGCTCGGCGGCATCTGGATCCTCCAGACCATGCCGGCCCTGGTCGGCGGCCTGTTCACCCGCTGGTTCCACCGCTGGGCGCTGCTCGCGGGCTGGGCGGTCGGCATGGTGTACGGGACGGTGGCCGCGTACGGGGTCGCCAGCCCGACCCAGGCGCACTTCGGCGGCTCGTCCAAGGAGATCCCGGGGATCGGCGAGATCGGCTACATCGGACTCACCGCGTTCGTGCTGAACGTGGTCGTGGCGGTGGTGCTGACCTTCGTCCTGAACGCCCTGAAGGCACCCGCCGGGATCGACGAGACCGCCCCGTCCGACTACACCGCCGACGCGGGCGACCCGGGTGTCGCCACCGAGCTCCCGCCGGCCACCGCGGGGGCTCCGGGCGGCCACTGACGACCGTCGCCCACGGCCTTCCGGCGGCCCGTCGAGCCCCCTGCAACGGGGCGCGGCGGGCCGTCGGCGTGATCCGGCCGGACGGTCCGGGAACGGGCCGCACGGCCCGTTCTGTGGGCCCGACTCGAACGCACGACACAACATGTGGGGGCTGCCTCATCGGGCAGCCCCCACATGTATGCTCGTCCTCGCTGTCGCCGCAGGGGAATCCGGTGCGAATCCGGAACTGTCCCGCAACGGTGTATTCAGTGCGCTTTTGTGCACCCCCGAGTCAGTCCGATGACCTGCCGGCAGCGCATCCGGCTCGACCGAACCGGATGCCCAGACGTCCGGGCCTCGCGGTTGGGCCGGTGGACGCCGTGCGGAGTGCTGCCCTGTCCCGGGTGTGCTCGCGCAGGGCTGCCCCGTTCCCCGCCGGCCCCGAGCCGAGCGAGGGAGAGCACCACGTGACCATCGCGCCAGCCGATCCGGCTTCAGTCGCCGTGTCCGCAGCAGCCGAGTCCGAGGCCGCCGCACAGGACGGACCGGGAACCGCACTGCTGCGGACCCTGACCGACCTGACCGCCGATCTGCCCGACACCGACCCCGGCCGGGTCGCCGCCGCCGCGCTGCGTGGCCGCAGCGCCCGCGCGGACGAGGCCGAGCTGCGGTCGCTGGCGACCGAGGCCGCCGCGGGGCTGATCTCCGAGGACCCCGCCTACTCCCGGCTCGCCGCCCGGCTGCTGACCCTCGCCATCGCGGACGAGGCGGCCGGCCAGGGCGCGGTCTCCTTCTCCGCCTCGGTCGCCGTCGGCCACCGCGAGGGCCTGATCGCGGACCGTACCGCCGCGTTCGTCGCCACCCACGCGGCCGCCCTCGACGCGCTGGTGGCACGCTCGCTCGCCGACGGCGCGGACGACCGCTTCGGCTACTTCGGGCTGCGGACCCTGCACAGCCGGTACCTGCTGCGCCACCCGCACACCCGTCAGGTCGTCGAGACGCCCCAGCACTTCATGCTGCGGGTCGCGGCCGGGCTGGCCGAGGACGAGTCGCAGCGGGCCGTGGACGAGGTGGCGGCGCTGTACGGGCTGATGAGCCGGCTCGACTACCTGCCGTCCTCCCCCACCCTCTTCAACTCCGGTACCCGGCACCCGCAGATGTCCTCCTGCTACCTGCTGGACTCCCCGCTGGACGAGCTCGACTCGATCTACGACCGCTACCACCAGGTGGCGCGGCTCTCGAAGCACGCGGGCGGCATCGGTCTGTCGTACTCCCGCATCCGCTCCCGCGGTTCGCTGATCCGGGGCACCAACGGGCACTCCAACGGCATCGTGCCGTTCCTGAAGACGCTCGACGCCTCCGTCGCCGCGGTCAACCAGGGGGGCCGCCGCAAGGGCGCCGCCGCCATCTACCTGGAGACCTGGCACGCGGACATCGAGGAGTTCCTGGAGCTGCGCGACAACACGGGTGAGGACCAGCGGCGTACCCACAACCTCAACCTGGCGCACTGGATCCCGGACGAGTTCATGCGCCGGGTCGACGCGGACGGCGACTGGTCGCTGTTCTCGCCCGCCGACGTGCCCGGGCTGGTCGACCTGTGGGGCGACGAGTTCGACGCCGCGTACCGGGCGGCCGAGGCCAGGGGCCTGGCCCGCAAGTCGATGCCGGCGCGCGAGCTGTACGGCCGGATGATGCGCACCCTCGCGCAGACCGGCCAGGGCTGGATGACGTTCAAGGACGCCTCCAACCGGACCGCGAACCAGACCGCCGAGCCGGGCAGCGTCGTCCACTCGTCGAATCTGTGCACCGAGATCCTCGAAGTCACCGACGACGGCGAGACGGCGGTCTGCAACCTGGGCTCGGTCAACCTCGGCGCGTTCGTCGCCGACGGCGGGATCGACTGGGAGCGGCTGGACGCCACCGTCCGCACCGCCGTGACCTTCCTCGACCGGGTCGTCGACATCAACTTCTACCCGACCGAGCAGGCCGGCCGCTCCAACGCGAAGTGGCGCCCCGTGGGCCTGGGCGCCATGGGCCTCCAGGACGTCTTCTTCCAGCTGCGGCTGCCCTTCGACTCCCCCGAGGCGCGGGCGCTGTCCACGAAGATCTCCGAGCGGATCATGCTCGCCGCGTACGAGGCGTCCTGCGAGCTCGCCGAGCGCTCGGGCCCGCTGCCGGCCTGGTCGCGGACGCGGGCGTCGCGCGGGGTGCTGCACCCCGACCACTACGACACCGCGCTGAACTGGCCGGAGCGCTGGGACGCGCTGCGCGCCCGGGTCGCGAAGAGCGGGATGCGCAACTCGCTGCTGCTGGCCATCGCGCCGACGGCGACGATCGCCTCGATCGCGGGCGTGTACGAGTGCATCGAGCCGCAGGTCTCCAACCTCTTCAAGCGCGAGACGCTCAGCGGTGAGTTCCTCCAGGTCAACGCCTATCTGGTGGACGAGCTGAAGAAGCTCGGCGTGTGGGACGCGCGCACCCGTGAGGCGCTGCGCGAGGCCAGCGGCTCGGTGCAGGGCTTCGCCTGGATCCCCGAGGACGTGCGGGCGCTGTACCGCACCGCGTGGGAGATCCCGCAGCGCGGCCTGATCGACATGGCGGCGGCCCGTACGCCGTTCCTGGACCAGAGCCAGTCGCTGAACCTGTTCCTGGAGACGCCGACGATCGGCAAGCTCTCCTCGATGTACGCGTACGCCTGGAAGCAGGGGCTGAAGACGACGTACTACCTGCGTTCACGCCCGGCGACCCGGATCGCCCGCGCCGCCTCCGGCCAGACCGCGGCCACCGCCCCCATTCCCGTACAGCAGGCGTCGGCGCCCGACGCGGACGCGATCGCCTGCTCCCTCGAAAACCCCGAGTCCTGCGAGGCCTGCCAGTAATGAGCACATCCGAGAACAAGAACCTGCTCGACCCGGGGTTCGAACTGACGCTGCGGCCGATGCGCTACCCGGACTTCTACGAGCGCTACCGGGACGCGATCAAGAACACCTGGACGGTGGAGGAGGTCGACCTGCACTCCGACGTCGCCGACCTCGCCAAGCTGTCCCCCGGCGAGCAGCACATGATCGGCCGGCTGGTCGCGTTCTTCGCGACGGGTGACTCGATCGTCTCCAACAACCTCGTGCTGACGCTGTACAAGCACATCAACTCCCCCGAGGCGCGGCTGTATCTGTCGCGGCAGCTCTTCGAGGAGGCCGTGCACGTCCAGTTCTATCTGACGCTGCTGGACACCTACCTGCCCGACCCGGACGACCGGGCGGCGGCGTTCGACGCGGTCGAGGAGATCCCGTCGATCCGTGAGAAGGCGCAGTTCTGCTTCAAGTGGATGGACTCGGTCGAGAAGATCGACCGGCTGGAGACGAAGGCCGACCGCCGCCGCTTCCTGCTGAACCTGATCTGCTTCGCGGCGTGCATCGAGGGGCTGTTCTTCTACGGCGCGTTCGCGTACGTCTACTGGTTCCGCTCGCGGGGTCTGCTGCACGGTCTCGCCACGGGCACCAACTGGGTCTTCCGTGACGAGACGATGCACATGAACTTCGCGTTCGAGGTCGTGGACACCGTCCGCAAGGAGGAGCCGGACCTCTTCGACGACGAGCTCCAGCAGCAGGTCACCGACATGCTCAAGGAGGCCGTGGCCGCGGAGCTGCAGTTCGGCCGCGATCTGTGCGGTGACGGGCTGCCCGGTATGAACACCGAGTCGATGCGGCAGTACCTGGAGTGCGTCGCCGACCAGCGGCTCACCCGCCTCGGCTTCCCGGCGGTCTACGGCTCGGAGAACCCGTTCTCGTTCATGGAGCTCCAGGGTGTCCAGGAGCTGACGAACTTCTTCGAGCGCCGGCCGTCCGCGTACCAGGTGGCGGTGGAGGGCTCGGTCGCCTTCGACGACGACTTCTAGATCCGGTTTCCGGGTCCGGAGGGCCTAGATCCTGGCCCAGCTTCCGAGGTGGGGGCGCCGCGCAGCCGTGACGGGCTGCGCGGCGCCCGTCGTTTGCGGGGGTCCGTCGCTCCGGGCCCGTTCCGCGGCCCGCAGCTCGCGGTCGATGCGGCGCTCACGGGCGAGTCCGGCGAGGGCAGGCAGCAGGACGAGGGCGATAAGTGCGGCTATGCCCAGGACGTTCGTGAATGTGTTCATGGCTCTACTCTCGCCCGCGCGGACACATTGCGGCAGTGGCAGGACTGTCATGGAACATCGAATTACTGCCACACTGTCTCCATGCTGAAAAATGTCGCCGCTCTGCTGCTCGACGAGGTCCACCCCTTCGAACTGGGCGTGCTGTGCGAGGTCTTCGGCCTCGACCGCAGTGACGTGGGCCTGCCGGTCCACGATTTCGCCGTGGTCTCCGCCGAGGGTCCGCAGCTGCGGACCCATGCCGGCTTCACCATCAGCACGCCGTACGGCCTCGACCGCCTGGAGGAGGCCGACCTCATCGCCGTACCGGCCGGCAGCCACTTCATGGACCGGGAGTACCCCGAGGAGGTCCTCGACGCGCTGCGCCGGGCCGTGGACCGGGGGGCCAGAGTCATGAGCGTCTGCTCCGGCGCGTACGTCCTCGGCGCGGCCGGGCTGCTGGACGGGCGCCGCTGCACCACCCACTGGCGCCACGCGGCGGAGCTGGCCCGCCGCTTCCCCCGGGCCGTCGTCGAACCCGACGTGCTGTACGTGGACGACGGCCAGGTCATCACCTCGGCGGGCACGGCGGCCGGGATCGACGCCTGTCTGCATCTGGTCCGGCAGGCGTACGGCCCCGACACCGCCAACGCGATCGCCCGCCGGATGGTGGTGCCGCCGCACCGGGACGGCGGCCAGGCGCAGTACATCGAGCGGCCGCTGCCCCGCACGCCCTGCGACACCGTCGGCGAGACGCTGGTCTGGATGGAGCGCCACCTCGACCAGGAGATGACCGTCGAGCGGCTCGCCGCCCAGGCCCACATGTCGCCGCGCACCTTCGCCCGCCGCTTCCAGCAGGAGACGGGCACCACTCCGTACCGCTGGTTGCTGCGCCAGCGGGTGCTGCTGGCGCAGCACCTGCTGGAGACATCCGATGAAACGGTGGACACGATCGCCGGGCGCACCGGTTTCGGCACCGCCGCCGCCCTGCGCCACCAGTTCGTACGCTCCTTGGGCACCACCCCGAACACGTATCGCCGTACCTTCCGCGGCCCGACCACGATGATCGGAGCGGCCTGACCCGCGCCCGCCAGTCACAGATCTGACGTCGGATCAATCGTCCAACCCTTCGGCACACCTGTCCATGGACCGTGACCCGGCGGAGCCCACAGGGTCGATGGCATGGACATGCAGATGACAAGACGAAGGACCATCGGGGCCGTGGTGGCCGCGCTCGCCGCCGCGCTGCTGCCCTGGCAGAGCGCTTCGGCCGGGGACACCGCCTCCGCCGCGCCCCCGCCCGAAGTACTGCCCTCGCTGCGGCAATGGCGGCCCGGGGAGGGCGAGTTCACGCTGGCCGACCGGGCCCGGATCGTGCTGGACGGGGTACGCGACAGCCGTACGACCGCCGACGCGCGCCGGTTCGCCGGTGAGCTGGCCACCGGCCGGGCCTCGGTGTCACGGGGCCCCGCGGCGGCCCGTACCGGCGACGTCGTGCTGCGCCAGGACCCGTCCCTGAAGGGCTCGCTGGGCGCGGAGGGCTACCGGCTCGACGTCGGCGACCGGGTCACCGTCACGGCCGCGACCTCCACCGGCGTCTTCTACGGCTCCCGGACCGTACTGCAACTGCTGAACGACGACGGCAGGGCCGCGCGCGGTTCGGCGACCGACGTTCCGGCCTACCGGGAGCGCGGCGTCGGCGTCTGCGCCTGCTACATCAACGTGTCGCTCCCGTGGTTCGAGCGGCTGATGAAGGACATGGCGTCCCAGAAGCTCAACCAGCTGTGGATCGAGGCCAAGGTCAGGAGCGACACCGACCCGGCGTCGGCGTTCTGGGGCTACTACACGAAGCCGCAGGTCCGCACCCTGGTCGCGCTGGCGAAGAAGTACCACGTCGAACTGGTGCCGGAGATCAACTCCCCCGGCCACATGGACACCTATCTGGAGAACCACCCGGAGCTCCAGCTCAAGGACAAGGACGGCGTCGCCTCCCCGCCCCGGCTCGACATCTCCCGGCCCGAGGCGCTCGCGTACTACACCTCGATGGTCGACGAGGCGCTGGAGGTGTGGGACACCCGTACCTGGCACATGGGTGCGGACGAGTACATGATCGGCTCCTCGTACCCGAACTATCCGCAGTTGCAGACCGCGGCGACCGCGAAGTTCGGCGCGGACGCCACCCCCGACGACCTCTTCGTCGACTTCATCAACCGGGTCGACGCGCACGTGACGGCCGGCGGCCGGTCGCTGCGGATCTGGAACGACGGTCTGGCGGGCAGGAACGGCGTGGTGCCGCTCGACCGTGACATCACCGTCGAGCACTGGCTGGGCGGTGGCGCCATCCAGAAGCCGTCCTCGCTGCTCGCCGAGGGCCGGCCGGTGATGAACTCCGCCTACGCGCTGTACCTGGTGCGCGGCGGCTACACCACGCAGACCCGGCAGCTCTACGAGAGCGACTGGACCCCGCTGCGCTTCGAGGGCGAGACCCTGCCCGCGAAGACGGCGAACCTCACCGGGGCCAAGATCAGTCTGTGGCCGGACAGCGCCGCGGCCGAGACCGAGAACGAGGTGGAGGCGAAGACCTTCATGCCGCTGCGCTTCCTGGCGCAGTCCGCCTGGGGCGGCCCGAAGCCGAGCCCGACGTACGACGGCTTCGAGGCAATGGCCCGGCGGATCGGCCACGCGCCGGGCTGGTCGAACACCGACCGCGCCCCGCTCGCCGACGGCACGTACCGGCTGACCGCCGGGGACCGGGCCCTCGCCCCCGGGGCGGACCCGGGCGTGGCCCTGGTCCGGGGCAGCACGGCCGCCTGGGAGCTGACGGCGACCGCCGACGGTTACTACACGGTGCGCTCGGCCGGCACGGGCCGGTGCCTGGACGCGGTGCGCGGCAAGAAGTACCTGGGCGCACCGCTGGAGGTGGGTGCGGAGCTGTCGCTCGGCGACTGCTCGGCGACCTCGCGCACCCAGCGCTGGCAGCTGGACCCCGGGGCCGGGGCGCTGATCCTGCGCAACGCCATCTCGCAGCTGCGGCTGACGGAGCGGGCGTCGGACGGCGCCGCGGTCCAGACGACGGCCGGTGCGCGGCTGACGGCGAAGTCCGCCTGACCGTCCCGCGCACGGGTGGGGCCCGCCGGCGCCGGCGGGCCCCACCCGTGTGTCAGATGCCGCAGTTGGGCGCGGACCAGAAGTGGCTGGGCCCCTGGTTCACATGGACGTGGTCGTTGTGGTCCGGGTAGCCAGGGCCGAGGATTCCGTTGAACCCGTGGTTGCGGGCCTGCTGGGCCAGGGTGCAGAAGGCGATCCCGCCCAGGTCGGCCGCGTCGCCGTACAGATGACGGCTGTTCGACGCCCCGCCGACCGCGCTGTTGCAGGGGGTGGAGCGGAAGCCGCTGTTGACGGTGATGGGCCGGTCACCGAGCGCGTGCCGCAGCGCCTCCAGCTTCCACATGGTGCTCAGCGCGTTGGCCTTGGCCGTTCCCGCGGCGACGGCACCACCGGCCCAGGTGCTGTTGCAGTGGTTGAGCTCGGCGTACGTGAAGTGCGCCGGGGTGCAGTCGTTGTCCTGGAGCTCGTAGATCTTGGCCTGGGTGGCCGGGCCCGCGATGCCGTCGGCGGCCAACCCGTAGGCGGCCTGGAAGCGTTTGACGGCGGCGGTGGTGGCCGGTCCGTAGGAGCCGTCGATGGCGAGTACGGAGTTGTAGCCGGGGTATCCGGCCACCCGGATCTGGAGCTGGACGACGTCGTTGCCGGTGGCACCGGGGGACATCGTGCGGGTCCAGGTGTAGCAGCCGTCGGCCTGGGCGGTGCCGGCGGTCACCACGGCACCACCCAAGGCGAAAGCCATGGTCATGACAAGACCGAGCAGGAGTCGTGCGGTTCGTCTGAGCATGTGGGGCTCCCCGCTGTGACGGAAGTGTGGTCAGAGAGCTTGTCGGACGAGTCGACGCGCGTCAACCACCCATGGATGAATGGCAGTTGACGTCCCTCGGGGAGCGAATGCGACGGGCCCGGACCCCTCGCGGGACGCGAGGAGGCCGGGCCCGTCGACAATGGCCGGGTGCGCGCTCAGTCGTTCGGCACGACCTCGTAGCGCGGCGTGTTCTCCGCCATCTGCCGCAGCGCGTCCTTGCGGTCCCGCTTCGAGAGCCGGTCGATGTACAGGTAGCCGTACAGGTGGTCCGTCTCGTGCTGGAGGCAGCGGGCGAAGTAGCCGCTGCCCCGGACCTTGACCGGGTTGCCCTTCGCGTCCTGACCGCGGACCACCGCGTAGTCCGGGCGGGCCAGCGAGGCGTACGCCGTCGGGACGGAGAGGCAGCCCTCGTTGGAGTCGTCCAGGATCCGGTCCTCGGGCGCCAGCTCTTCGAGCACCGGGTTGCAGATCGCGCCCGTGTGCCGCACACCGTCGTCGTCCGGGCAGTCGTAGACGAAGACCTTGAGGTCGACACCGATCTGGTTGGCGGCCAGGCCGACGCCCTCCGCCGTCCGCTGGCTCGCGAACATGTCGTCGATCAGCCGGCCCAGCTCGTCGCCGAACTCGGTGACGTCCTTGCACTCCGTGTGGAGCACCGGGTTGCCCACGACCGTGATCGGACGGGAGGTACCGCGCTCGCGATGTGCCTCCTCGCGCGCCTCACAGTCCTCGGTGTCCACGACGAAACCCTCGTCGTCGACGCTGATCTGCTCGTCCGTCTCCTGCTGCGCCATGTCCGCCGTACGCCTTCCTCAAAACCTGAAACCCGGCCCTGGGCCCGAAGCCCGGCCCTGCCTGAAGCCCGGCCGTCCGACGTGCTCCGGGGCACGGGCACCCGAGCACCGCGACCGGTGCCCGTACAGCCTACGGGCACCGGTCAGCAGACTTCTTCGAGATCCCGCCACTCACGGCTGTCCGGGCTGTCCGCCACCCAGCCGTCCAGCAGACCGCGCACCAGCCCGGCCGGTGCCGCTATCCCGCACTCCCGCTCGGGCACCCACAGCTCACCGGCGGTGCGGTGGCCCAGCGGGCCCGGATGCCCCGGCTCGCTGTGGTCGTGCGGGTCGAGGTGCTCGCCGTCGCCCTCGTCGCTCTCCATCCGGCTCTCCGAGCAGGCCCGGCAGAGCAGCCGTACGGAGGACGACCAGTCCTCGGCCGCGAACCCGGCGTCGGAGGCCAGCTGCTCCAGCGCGTCCCGGTCCTCCTCGGTGGCCGCTTCGAGCAGCACCACCCAGGTCGGCACCGGGGACGGCGCCCACAGCTCGATCTCGTCGAAGACGGGGTAGGAGGGCCCCGCCGCGGTGACCCGCTCGCCGTGCGGCACCCCGTCGTGCAGGACGACCTCGCCCCAGCGGCGGCCGGACGACGGCAGCGGGATGGAGAGCACCTCCATCCGGGCCGGATCGAGCCTGCGGCCCCAGACGACCTCGGCCTCGCCCTCCGGCGACAGCCGTACCGCGGCGCTGCCCAGCTCCATGCCGACCGGCTCGCTGTTGGCCGCCGAGGTGTGCTGACCGGCGCCCGGCACCTTCAGGCCGTACGCCTGCCAGGCCCGGCGGGCCAGCGGCCAGTCCTGGAGCGCGGTGGCGGCGATCCCGACGTTCCACCAGTCGGGAGCGCCGGACTCCTTGTCGAGCAGCGCGACGGCCCGCAGGCCGGCGGCTCTCGCCTGTTCCCAGTCATGCCGGAACTTGTGCAGCAGCGCCAGGTTGAACCACGACTCGGAGAGCCAGGGTTCCAGATCCGCCGCACGTGTCAGCAGTGCGCCCGCGTCCTCGTACCGGCCGTCGCCGATCAGCGTGAACGCGCGGTCCGTGGCCTGCCGCCAAGAGGCGGAGGGCCGATGCCGTACCTTCCCGAAGATCCTCACGATTCCCGCCTGTCCCGACTGGACACCCTCGTTTTCCGCTCTTCTTCGCATCCAACCATGCCGGACCGGACGCTCGCTCATTACCCATGGGTTACCCGGGCAGGACCGGGGCCGGACCGCCCCGGGCGAGGACCCTGGCCAGTGATTCCACGACTTCGGGCGAAAAGTCGTGGGCGGTACCGAGCCTGAGCTGTTCCAGCGCTCCCAGCGGCCCGATGAGACTTTCCCCGCACAGGTCGTCGTATGCGTTGACGGCCCTGACGATCCTGGCGGACAACGGCTGCTCGCGGTAGGGGTCGGCCTGCCGTTCCACGACGACGGCGACCTCGGGGTCCACCCCGGTCTGCCGGACCACCGCACCGCCGAGCAGCGCGATGCGGCGCTGCTCGGCGGCCGGCAGGGTGGCCGTCGCCCCGTCCGGGACCGGGTCGACGAGCGAGAGCTGGCCGATGTCGTGCATCAGGGCGGCGTGCTCCAGCACCGTCAGCCGGTTCCCGGAGAGCCCCAGCTCACGGCCGACGGCCCGGCAGAGCACCGCGACCCGGCGGGCGTGCCCGTGCGGGGTGTATCCGGCGATCTCGGTGGACCTGGCGAGCGAGGCGATCGTCTGCCGGTAGGTGGTGCGCACCGCGACGAACCGGCGGAACGAGACATGGGTCAGCAGCAGCGGCACGCACAGGACCGGCAGCGCCCACAGCCCGGCGACGGCCACCCCGAGGGCCATCACGACCCCGGTCGCGCAGACCGCCGATCCGATGCCGAGCAGCCCGCGCAGCTCGTCCCGCAGCAGCGGCGGATAGGGGTGGCGGGTGCGCGAGCGCAGCAGCAGGGCCGCGAGCACCGCGTCGCACAGCGCGGTCAGGACGAGGATCCCGAGCAGGACGAGCACGTAGTACGGGCCCTCGCCGGACCAGCTCGCGGTGCGGCTGCTGTTGTACAGCGGCTGGAAGCACACGGCGGCGAAGGTGACGGTCAGCACGCGGCGGGCCACCTGGTCCGGGGCGGGCCCCGTGCCACGGGCCACATGGGGCACACAGGCGACGAGGTGCGCCGCGACGAGCACGGCGACCACCTGGAGGGACCCGTGATGGGTGGGTTCGCCGCCGCTGCGACCGAGGAGGGCGTACGCGAGGGCCCCGGCGGCACCGAGCGGCGCGGGCTCCCGCTCGCCGGGCAGCGCGCCCCAGCGGGCCAGCTCGCCGACGGTGATGAGCACCCCGAAGGCAAGGGCGTGGCCGGGGTCGTGGACACCGGTCCGGAGGGTGTGGCCGAGCCCGGCGACGGCGAGCAGGGCCGCGGCCACACGGACGGTGAGGACGGCGGTCGGCAGCCGGGTCCCGCCCCCGGCTCCGGGCCCGCCTCCGGATCTGTCCACGCCGCCGGCGCCTGCACGGGTTCCGGCCCTGGCTCCGGTCCGGATCATCTTCGGCGGTCCGCGGGCGACTGCGGCGCGGACACCGGGGACTGCGGCGGCGGTACGTGGTCGAGCCCGCCGGACCGCCGCGGGCCCCCGGCCCGCGGCCCCGGGAGTCCGGGCTCGTCCGCCGCCCCGGCCGTCGTCACCGCCGACCAGCCGTGCCGTTCGAGTCCGCGCGCCAGCGCCCGGACCATCTGCGGGTCGAACTGCGTACCCGCGCAGCGCTTCAGCTCCTCCAGCGCGGCCGGCACCGGCCGCCCCCTCCGGTAGGACCGGGTCGAGGTCATCGCGTCGAAGGCGTCCGCCACCGCGACGACCCGGGCGAACTCCGGGATCTCGCGCCCGCTGAGCCCGTACGGGTAGCCGCTGCCGTCCAGGCGTTCGTGATGATGCAGGATCGCGGCCCGCGCCTCGCCAAGGAAGCCGATGCCGCGGACGATCTCGTGCCCGTACTCCGGATGCAGTTCGATCACCTGTCGTTCCTCCGGCGTGAGCGGACCGTCCTTGCGGAGCACCCGGGTCGGGACGCCCAGCTTGCCCACGTCGTGCAGGATGCCGGCGAACCGGACGACCTCCAGGCGGTCCTGGCCCATGCCCAGTTCACGGGCGATGAGGACGGAGGCCCGCCCGACCCGTTCACTGTGGCCCCGGGTGTAGGTGTCCTTGATGTCGACGGCCTGCACCAGCGCCCTGATCGTGGCGCGGTGCGCGGCGTGCTCACGGTGGTACTGGGCGAAGACCCAGCAGGAGATGTACATCGGCAGCAGGACGATCAGCGCGGACAGCGGGCCGTACGGGCCGCGCCACAGGACCGCCATCATCAGCCCCGCCAGACCGTGCACCAGATGCGGCCCCAGCGAGCGGGGCAGTAGCCCGCCCCAGGCCCGCCGCGGGGGCAGCCGTTCGGCCGCCACCAGGACGGCGCCGTCCAGCGCGGTCAGTACGAGGCTGAAGGCCAGGGCGGCGGCGCAGGCGGGCAGGATCGCGCAGGGCAGCTCGGGGAGAAGGCCGGGGCCGCCGAGCGTGGCGGTGCCGCCGAACAGTCCGTGGACGGACGAGGCGGCCCAGACCGTGAGGGCGAGCTGTGCGGCCCGCCAGACGCGCCGTGCGGTGAAGGGCGGCTGTTCGACCCGGCCGACGAGCGCTCCGGGCACCGCGACGAGTGCGGCTGCGGCGGGCGGCAGCAGGAACGCGGCGGCCAGCAGCAGGGGAAAGAACGATCCGGCACGGATCGGCACGGAGCTTCCGGAGAAGGGGCGGCGCCCGGGGAGTTCACAGGCGAGATAGAGCCCGGTGAGCAGTGCGACAGTGATCCAGGGGGCTCCCGCGCCGCCGCGCAGCGCTGGAAGCACACAGAGCAGGGCCACCAGCGCGACCGCCGCGATGAACGTGCGCGCCGCCCCGCGTGTGGCTCTCACCCGCCCGGCCCGCCCTCCGACATGGTCAATGGAGGCGCCACGCTAGCGAGTTGTGCGACCGGTCGAGCGTCAATGAGCCCGATTAGCACATTCGGGTGATTCGGTGGCGGCGGCCGGTACGGTCCGGCCGCCGGGTGTCACTCCTTGGCGGCTGTCGGCTGTCCGCTCTCGGCCGCCGTCACGTCCTGTTCGGGCACGGCCTGCCCCGAGCGGATCAGATCGATCCGGCCCATCACCTTGGACCGCAGGTCACTCGGCACGTCGTCCTGGCCGCAGCACCGCTTCACCAGCTTCTTGACGGCCTGTTCCAGGCCGTACTTCTCCAGGCACGGGGAGCACTCCTCGAAGTGCACCTCGAACTTGGTGCAGTCGCTGTCGGGCATCTCGTGGTCGAGGAACTCGTAGAGATGATCGAGGACTTCCGAGCAGTCCGTCTCGTGCGGCTCTCCGCAGCTCATGAGCCCGAGCCTTTCCGATCGTCCGACTCACCGGCACCGGCCGGGACGAGCCCGCGCTCACGGGCGTAGTCCTCCAGCATGCCGCGCAGCTGGCGGCGGCCCCGGTGCAGTCGGGACATCACCGTACCGATGGGAGTCCCCATGATGTCCGCGATCTCCTTGTAGGCAAAGCCCTCGACATCGGCCAGATACACGGCGATGCGGAACTCTTCGGGGATCGCCTGCAGAGCGGACTTCACGTCCGAGTCGGGCAGGTGGTCGAGCGCCTGCGACTCGGCGGAACGCAGACCGGTCGACATGTGCGACTCGGCGCGCGCCAGCTGCCAGTCCTCGATCTCCTCGGCGGCGCTGCGCTGGGGTTCGCGCTGCTTCTTGCGGTACGAGTTGATGAACGTATTGGTGAGGATGCGGTACATCCACGCCTTGAGGTTGGTGCCCTCACGGAACTGGTGGAAGGAGCCGTACGCCTTGGCATACGTCTCCTGGACCAGGTCCTCGGCGTCCGCGGGATTGCGCGTCATGCGCAGCGCGGCCGAGTACATCTGGTCGAGGAAACCGAGCGCGTCCCGCTCGAAGCGCGCGTTGCGCTCGGCGGACGTCTCCTGTGCGCGGCCGTCGTCGGTCCCTGTGTCGGTCCCAGTGACCGGACCCACCTCCTCCAACGCTGTGGCGGAGCCGAAACCGGACCCGCTCGAATCGGAGAATAGTCGACCTTGCTTCGAGACGGGCTGTCGATCCGATCCGCCCTGGGCCCGCTCGGGAGTGGTCCTGGCCGCATGCAGCACCGTCCACTCCAGGTCAGCGGCGTTCGAGCGGCGCGGGCAGATGGTCGAACCCATGCGACGGACTCCCTCTCCACGTACGACGTTGATGTACCGATGACACCGACAACAGTGGCCCCTCGCCCAACATTCCCGGGGCGTACATCACACGAGGACGGACAGCCGTCATGCGCGTCACACGAGGGCGGACAGCCATCCGGTCACCGCGCCGGTGAGGATCTCCATCGCCTCGTCCTGGCTCGGCCCGGCCTTCTTCGGGACGGCGAACCCGTGGTCGGCGTACGGAACTTCGGTCAGTCCGTACTCTCCCGGAGGGAATTCGGCGGGCCGCCCGAACGGATCGTGGCCGCCCTGCACGACGAGCGCCGGCACTCCGGCGCCGAGCAGTTCGTCCGCACGGGACTTCTCCGGCCTGCCCGGTGGGTGCAGCGGGAAGCTCAGCGCGAGCACGGCGTGGGCGCCGAGCTCCGCGGCGGTCCGGCAGGCCACCCGGGCCCCGGCGCTCCGCCCGCCCGCGACGACGGGCAGCCCGGCGGCGGTGAGCGCGGGCCACAGCCCCCGCCACCCGGTGTCCAGGGTCTTCGGGGCGGGCGCGAGCCGCTTCCCGGCGACCCGCCACGGCTGCTCCACCAGGGCGACGGTCACCCCGTGGGCGGGCAGCACGGCGGCCAGGGCCCGCAGGTCGCGGGCCTCGATGCCGCCGCCCGCACCATGGCCGAGGGCGAGCACCAGGCGGGCGCCCGCCGCCTTCGTCGTACCGGCCGCCGGGAACCAGGTGATCCTGGCCGGTCCGGCATCGGTGTCGGCAGTTTCGGCGGTCCCGGCCCCGCGGCCCGTCTCTTCAGTGGTCACGCGCCCCATCTTCCCCCCGCAGGGAGCTCAGAAGAGGGTGCCCACCTCCGGCGCGGCCAGTTCTTCCAGCAGTTCGGGCCCGTTGTTGCGGACGTTGCTGACGGCCGTGGCCACCGGGTAGGCCCGCATCAGCCCGCCCGGCGGCGGGGCGAGCAGCGCCTTCAGCTCCTCGACGTCGGTGCGGGACGGGTCGAGCCAGTCGTCCCAGCGGTCCGGCGTCAGCATCAGCGGCATCCGGGGGTGGATGTCGGCGAGCGCAGCCGGGCCGTCCGCGGGGGCGACGGCGAGCGGGGTGGTCTCCGCCTCGGTGGTGATCACCGTGCACGTCACCCACCAGGCCATCGGGTGGTCGTCGGGCAGGGTCCGGTCGCGCCAGAACTCGTACAGCCCGGCCATCGCGAAGACCGACCCGTCGGCGGGGGTCACGAAGTACGGCTGTTTGCGCGGGCGCTTCTTCCTCCCCTTCTCCTCCAGCTGCCGTTCGTCCGCGCCGGTGACCCACTCGTAATAGCCGTCGGCGGGCAGGATGCAGCGCCGGGAGACGAAGGGACGGCGGAAGGACGGCTTCTCGTGGACGGTCTCCGCGCGGGCGTTGATCATCCGCGCCGCCCCCTCCGGGGACTTCGCCCAGGACGGCACGAGTCCCCATTTCAGGGCGCGCATCTGGCGAACCGGACGCTGGTCGTCTGCGTCTTTCACAGGACGCTCCAGTACGGCGTAGACCTCCTTGGTGGGCGCCACGTTCCAATCGGGCGCCAGGGCCTCGGCCGGCTCCCACTTCTCGACCTGGAAGAGTCCGGTCAGGTCCTCGGGCCGCCGACTCGCTGAATACCGTCCGCACATGAGTGCCAGACTGCCACGACCGCCACACCGGCAGGACGCCGATACCGCAAGCCGACACCGCAAGGAGCCGCCCGCGCCATGGACAGCACCGAACTGGGCAATCTGTGGGACCGCGTGTTCGGCACCCAGCCCGCCCCCGAGCAGTGGCTGGTGGTGGTGACCGGCACGCTCGCGCTGATCGCCGTCGTGCCGAACCCGCTCTGGCGGCTGACCCGCAACGCGATCACCATCGCGCACGAGGGCGGCCACGGGCTGATCGCGCTGCTCACCGGCCGGCAGCTGTCCGGCATCCGGCTGCACTCGGACACCAGCGGCCTGACCGTCAGCCGTGGCAGACCGACCGGCATCGGCATGGTCCTCACCGCGGCCGCCGGCTACACCGCCCCGCCGCTGCTGGGGCTGGGCGGCGCGTGGCTGCTGGTCGACGGCCGGATCACGCTGCTGCTGTGGGTGGCCACCGCCCTGCTCGCGGCGATGCTGGTGATGATCCGCAACGTCTACGGGGCGCTGACGGTGATCCTCACCGGTTCGGCGTTCCTGCTGGTGTCCTGGCTGGCCTCACCCGCCTGGCAGTCGCTGTTCGCGTACACCGTGGTCTGGTTCCTGCTGCTCGGCGGCGTGCGCCCGGCCTTCGAGCTCCAGTCCAAGCGGCGGCACGGTGGAGCGCCGGACTCGGACGCGGACCAGTTGTCGCGGCTGACGGACGTACCGGCCGCGCTCTGGCTCTTCCTCTTCCACGCGGTGTCGCTCTGCTCGCTGATCGGCGGCGGGCGCTGGCTGCTCGGCATGTGAGACATACGGGGCGCGCGGCGGCCCGCGACGGCTCCGACCGCCCGCGTCGGGACCGTCGGGACCGCCCGGCAGCCGGGGGTGGACGAAGGAGCGACGCCGGGTGCGTGCGCCTGCGGGGCGGGCCGGGCACGGCGGAGCCGGGGTGGCAGACGGCAACGCCACGGATGCCCGCACCCGGTCCCGCGACGCCACTCCCCGATTGCCGGGCGGTCTAAAGTGAGATCCATGACCGAAAGCTCCGTGCACCCCGCTCTCTGGCCCGCCCCGCATGCAACCGGGGCGGTCGACGCGACCGTCACCGTGCCCGGATCGAAGTCGGTCACCAATCGCGCGCTGGTGCTCGCCGCGCTCGCCGCCGAGCCCGGCTGGCTGCGCCGCCCGCTGCGCTCCCGCGACACCCTGCTGATGGCCGAGGCGCTGCGTTCGATGGGCGTCGGCATCGAGGAGGGCGTCGGTCCGGACGGCTCCGGCGAGGCCTGGCGGGTCATCCCGGCCGGGCTGCACGGCCCCACCACCGTCGACGTCGGCAACGCCGGCACGGTCATGCGCTTCCTGCCGCCGGTCGCGGCCCTGGCCGACGGCCCGGTCCGCTTCGACGGCGACCCGCGTTCGTACGAGCGCCCGCTGACCGGGGTGATCGACGCGCTGCGGGTGCTCGGTGCCCGGATCGACGACGAAGGACGCGGCTCGCTCCCGATGACCGTGCACGGCAGCGGTGCGCTGGACGGCGGCCCGGTGGCGATCGACGCCTCCTCGTCCTCCCAGTTCGTCTCGGCGCTGCTGCTGTCGGCGCCGCGCTTCAACCAGGGGGTGGAGGTGCGTCACACCGGCGCCCGGCTCCCCTCCATGCCGCACATCCGGATGACCGTCGACATGCTGCGGGCGGTCGGCGCGCAGGTCGACGAGCCGGAGACGGGCGGCGAGCCGAACGTCTGGCGGGTCTCCCACTCCGCCCTGCTCGGCCGTGACCTGACCATCGAGCCCGACCTCTCCAACGCCCAGCCCTTCCTCGCGGCCGCGCTGGTCACCGGCGGCCGGGTCACCGTCCCGGACTGGCCCGAGCGCACCACCCAGCCCGGCGACGCGCTGCGGGAGATCTTCACCGCGATGGGCGGCAGCTGCGAGCTGACCGAGCGCGGTCTCACCTTCACCGGTTCGGGCCGGATCCACGGCATCGACGTCGATCTCGGCGAGGTCGGCGAGCTGACGCCGGGCATCGCGGCGGTCGCGGCCCTGGCCGATTCGCCGTCCACCCTGAGCGGGGTAGCCCACCTGCGGCTGCACGAGACGGACCGGCTGGCCGCGCTCACCAAGGAGATCAACGAGCTGGGCGGCGACGTCACCGAGACCGCCGACGGCCTCCACATCCGGCCCCGTCCGCTGCACGGCGGTACCTTCCATACGTACGACGACCACCGGATGGCGACCGCGGGGTCGATCATCGGCCTTGCCGTACCCGGAGTGGAGATCGAGAACGTGGCGACGACCGCCAAGACCCTGCCGGACTTCCCGCAGATGTGGACCGGAATGCTCGGGGCCTGAGACATGCGCCGCTACGGCAAGAACCCCGACGAGGACGACATCCGGTTCCGCCCCAACCCGAAGGGCAACCGGCCTCGCACCCATACCCGCCCGAAGCACGAGGACGCCGAGGAGGGCATGGTCCTCACCGTCGACCGGGGCCGCCTCACCTGTCTCGTCGACGGTCGTACGGTCATGGCGATGAAGGCCCGTGAGCTGGGCCGGAAGGCCGCCGTGGTGGGTGACACCGTCTCCATCGTCGGTGATCTCTCCGGCGACAAGGACACCCTCGCGCGCATCGTCCGCATCGGTACGCGCCGCTCGGTACTGCGCCGGACGGCGGACGACGACGATCCGTTCGAGCGGGTGGTCGTGGCCAACGCGGACCAGCTGGCGATCGTGACCGCCCTGGCCGATCCGGAGCCCCGGCCCAGGATGATCGACCGCTGCCTGGTCGCGGCGTACGACGGCGGGCTCTCCCCGCTCCTCGTCCTCACCAAGTCCGACCTGGCCTCCCCGGACAAGCTGCTGGAGGCGTACACCCCGCTGGGTGTTCCGTTCATCGTGACCAGCCGCGAGGAGCTGGAGAACGGCGACGCGGCGGAGCGGGTCCGCGAGCAGCTGAACGACCGGGTCACCGCCTTCGTCGGACACTCCGGCGTCGGCAAGACCACGCTGGTCAACGCGCTGGTGCCGAAGGACCGCCGGCGTACGACGGGCGTGGTCAACGCGGTCACCGGGCGCGGCCGGCACACCACCACATCGGCGCTGGCGCTGCCGCTGCCGGACTACCGGGGCTGGGTGATCGACACCCCCGGTGTGCGCTCCTTCGGGCTCAACCACATCGACCCGTCCCGGGTGATCCACGCGTTCCCGGACCTGGAGCCGGGCACCGAGGAGTGCCCGCGCGGCTGCACCCACGACAGCCAGGCACCGGAATGCGCCCTGGCCGCCTGGGTGGCGGACGGCCACGCCGATCCGGCCCGGCTGGACTCGCTGCACCGGTTGCTCTCCACCCGGGAGCGGCGCGAAGGCGACTGACCGGGACACGTTTGCGATCTGCTGTCACCGGTAAATGCATAATCACATTCAGTGTGGCAAGGCGGTCACCGACGTGGGAGGGCACTGACGATGGCGTGGCTGCTGGTCGTGGTCGCAGGACTTCTGGAGACCGGCTTCGCCGTCTGTCTGAAACTCTCGCACGGCTTCACCCGGCTCTGGCCGACCATCGCGTTCTGCGTCTTCGCCCTCGGCAGCTTCGGCCTGCTGACGATGTCGCTGAAGAAGCTCGACGTGGGCCCCGCCTATGCCGTGTGGACGGGCATCGGCGCGGCGGGCACCGCGATCTACGGCATGGTCTTCCTCGACGACGTGGTCTCCACGCTCAAGCTGGTGTCGATCTCCCTGGTGATCCTCGGGGTGATCGGGCTCCAGCTGTCGGGCTCGTCCCACTGACCGCGTCCGGCGCCCGCGCCACCACGTGGCGCACCAGCGGCGCCGGCTCTCCCCCGGTTCCCGACGGGGCGGGCACCAGCGCGTAGCTCAGGGCGAGCCGCAGCGCGATCTCGCAGGTCATGGCGAGGGCCTCCGGGTCGTGCGGCGGCCCTTCGCCGTCGAGGGCGGCCACCGCGCGCTCGCTGTCGAGGGCGGCCACCGCGCGTTCGCCGGCCCGGCGGAGCAGTTCGGCGGGGGTCGGCGGGCCGGGATCGGCGCTCCGGGGGCCGGGCAACGGGTCCGGGCAGCCGGCCACGAGGGGGCCCGGGCGGGGTAACCGCTCGTTCCAGCAGCCGGTGAGCAACGCCTTGACCAGCACGTTCGTCCGTACGGCCCGGACGGTCCAGGCGGCGGTGGCGGCCAGCCTGTCCGCTGTACCGCCGGCCGTTCCCAGCGCGCGCTCGACCCCGGCCAGATAGCCGTCGACGGCGTCCCGCACCAGGGCGCGGGCCAGGCCGTCCTTGCCGCCGAACTCGTTGTGGAGGGTCTGCCGGGAGACCCCGGCGGCGGAGGCCACGTCGACCATGCGCACCGACGTCCAGGGCAGGGTCGCCAGCGCCGAGAGGGCGGCGTCCAGCAGTACTTCCCGCGCTGTGGGCATCGTCGCCTCCCGCGCCGAGGGCTCCGCGTCCCAGCGTCGGCGCGGCCCCGGGGACTGTCAATGGTCCGCGTGGGTCCCGGCACGTGCGGCTCCCGGGGCGTGCGGCTCCTGGGCGTGCGGCTCCCGGGCGTGTGGCTCTGTTCACCTTCGGTCGATACTGTGACGGCATGCCCGATTACCACGATGATCTGCGCCTTGCCCATGTACTGGCGGACGCCGCCGACGCGGCGACGATGGACCGGTTCAAGGCCCTCGACCTCAAGGTCGAGACCAAGCCGGACATGACTCCGGTGAGCGAGGCCGACAAGGCCGCCGAGGAACTGATCCGCGGCCACCTCCATCGGGCCCGCCCGCGTGACGCGATTCTGGGCGAGGAGTTCGGTATTGAGGGAACCGGCCCGCGCCGCTGGGTCATCGACCCGATCGACGGCACCAAGAACTACGTGCGCGGCGTGCCCGTCTGGGCGACGCTGATCTCGCTGATGGAGGCCGGTGAGGACGGGTTCCAGCCGGTGGTCGGCGTGGTGTCGGCCCCCGCGCTGAACCGGCGCTGGTGGGCGGCCAAGGGCGCCGGCGCGTACACCGGCCGCAGTCTGACCTCCGCGACCCGGCTCCAGGTGTCGAAGGTGGAGCGGATCGCGGACTCCTCGTTCGCGTACGCCTCGCTGAGCGGCTGGGAGGAGCAGGGCCGCCTCGACGGGTTCCTGGACCTGACCCGGGCCTGCTGGCGCACTCGCGGGTACGGGGACTTCTGGCCGTACATGATGGTCGCCGAGGGCTCGGTGGACATCTGCGCGGAGCCGGAGCTCTCGCTCTGGGACATGGCCGCCAACGCGATCGTCGTCCAGGAGGCGGGCGGGAAGTTCACCAGCCTGGACGGGGTCTCCGGCCCCGGCGGCGGCAACGCGGCGGCCTCGAACGGACTGCTCCACCACGAGCTGCTCGGCTATCTGAACCAGCGCTACTGAGCCTGCGTTACTGAGCCGGCGCCACTGAGCCTGCGTTACTGAGCCGGTGCCACTGAACCGGCTCGCACGCCGGGATCGTGTTCCCCCCGGGGGCGTCGCGCGCCGTCGCGCTCCTGGGGGAGCTTCGTCCCCCCTTGTTCCGTCCCCGTATCGGTGCAACTCTGAGAGTCCCCCCGCTTGTGAATTTGTGAATCGACTCACACGGTCGTTTCACCAAGGAGGTGGCTCCCTTCATGCTCGTCCGTGACGCCATGAGCACGCTGGTCCTCACCATCGGGCCCGCCCATACGCTCCGCCAGGCCGCCCGGCTGATGTCGGTCCGCCATGTCGGGGCCGCGGTCGTACTCGACCAGGACGACAGCGGGCTCGGCATCCTCACCGAACGCGACGTACTCGACGCGGTCGGCTCCGGACAGGATCCGGACGTCGAGACCGTCGCCGGCCACACCACCACCGATGTGGTCTTCGCCGCGCCCACCTGGACCCTGGAGGAGGCCGCGGCGGCCATGACACACGGCGGGTTCCGGCATCTGATCGTGCTGGACGGCCACGGCCCCGTGGGCATCGTCTCCGTCCGCGACATCCTGCGCTGCTGGGCGCCCACCCGGCGCCGCCACCACGCCGAGCTCATCGGCTGAGCCCCCCGAACGACCGGTGGGCCGGCCTCCCCGGAGGAGAGACCGGCCCACCGCCGACGGCAGCCGTCCGGATCAGCCGCGAAGGGCCTGGACCGCGGCCTCCAGACGCTTGCCGAAGTCGCCGTCCGCCTGGCGGAAGTTGTTGATCGCGCGCTCGGCGATGTCGTCGCGCGAGACCTTGGCGATGAACCCGGCGAGGTTGTCGATCAGCCGGGCCTTCTCGTCCTCGGAGTAGAGCCGGTAGAGGTTTCCGGCCTGTACGAAGTCGTTGTCCTCGGCGTGGCTCGGGGCCGCGTGCGTGGCGACCTCGCCGGTGACGGTGGTGGGCTCCCACAGCGGGCGGTCGGTCTGGGCAGGACCGCCGAAGCTGTTCGGCTCGTAGTTCTTCGCGCCCTTGTGGCGGCCGTCGTACAGGTAGCCGTCCCGGCTGTTGGTACGCGCCTCGGTGGCGTGCGGGCGGTTCACCGGCAGGTGGTCGGCGTTGATGCCGACGCGGTAGCGGTGGGCGTCGCCGTACGCGAAGAGTCGGCCCTGGAGCATCTTGTCGGGGGACGGGCCGATGCCCGGTACGAAGTGCGCGGGGCTGAAGATCGACTGCTCGGTCTCCGCGAAGATGTTCTCCGGGTTCCGGTTGAGCTCCAGCTTCCCGATCTCGATCGGCGGGTAGTCCTCGTGCGGCCACACCTTGGTCAGGTCGAACGGGTTGAAGCGGTACGTGGCCGCCTCGGCCGCCGGCATGATCTGGACCTGCACCGTCCAGGACGGGAAGTCGCCGCGCTCGATCGCCTCGCGCAGATCGCGCTGGTGGCTGTCCGGGTCCTCACCCGCGAGCTTGTTGGCCTCGGCCTGGGTGAGGTTCTTGATGCCCTGGTCGGTCTTGAAGTGGTACTTGACCCAGAAGACCTCGCCGGCCTCGTTGTTCCACTGGTACGTGTGCGAGCCGTAGCCGTTCATGTGACGCAGGGTGGCCGGGATGCCCCGGTCGCCGAAGAGCCAGGTCACCTGGTGGGTGGACTCGGGCGACAGACCCCAGAAGTCCCAGACGTTGTCCGCCTCCTGCGAGCCGGTGTACGGGTCGCGCTTCTGGGTGTGGATGAAGTCGGGGAACTTGATGGCGTCCTTGATGAAGAACACCGGGGTGTTGTTGCCGACGAGGTCGTAGTTGCCCTCTTCGGTGTAGAACTTCAGCGCGAAACCGCGGGGGTCGCGCACCGCGTCGGCCGAGCCGAGGTTGCCCGCGACGGTCGAGAAGCGCAGGAAGGTCTCGGTCTGCTTGCCGACCTCGGAGAGGAACTTGGCCCGGGTCCACTGCGAGACGTCACGGGTCAGTGTGAACGTGCCGTACGCGCCGGCGCCGCGGGCGTGCACGATGCGCTCCGGAATGCGCTCGCGGTTGAAATGCGCGAGCTTCTCCAGCAGCGACTGGTCCTGCACCAGGACGGGACCGCCGACGCCCGCGGTCTGGCTGTTCTGGTTGTCGGCGACCGGCGCGCCGGCCTCCGTGGTGAGCGGTCCCTGCGTCACGTGCGCCTCCTGCGTCGTTCCTGCACATTCGTCTTGAACTGCACAGCCTGTCCCTTGGCGTATGCCGGTGCCGATCCTACAATGGACTTAGTCCAAGTCAAGCGAACATCCAAAGTCACACCCGTTCGGGACCTGGTCCCACCACTGTTAGGCTTGTTTCTATGAGTGACCTGTTGGAACGACTTCGCGGACGCGGCTGGCGCATGACTGCGCAGCGGCGCGTCGTGGCCGAGGTCCTCGACGGGGACCATGTGCACCTGACGGCCGACGAGGTCCACGCCCGGGCCGTGGCCAAGCTGCCCGAGATCTCCCGCGCCACCGTCTACAACACCCTCGGCGAGATGGTGACGCTCGGCGAGGTCATCGAGGTCTCCACGGACCGCCGCGCCAAGCGGTACGACCCGAACGCGCACCGGCCCCACCACCACCTGGTCTGCGCGAGCTGCGGCACGATCCGCGACGTGCACCCGGCCGGCGACCCCATGGCGGACCTGCCGAGCGACGAGCGCTTCGGCTTCACGGTCTCCGGCGTCGAGGTGACCTACCGCGGCATCTGCCCGAACTGCGCGGCGACGGGCTGAGCCGAGCCGCTCCTCACGACGAAGGCCCCGGTGCGAGCGTCATTCGCGCCGGGGCCTTTCGCGTGATCCCGCACGCAGGGCGACACACCTCCCCGCCACCGGCATGTGCGCACCCCCTTCCCGAATCTGACGGGTAGTCATATCGTCTGCGGCGATCACGTCCGCCCCGCGGCGGATCCGCACCTCGATACGCCCGAGGAGAGACCCGTGGGAGATCCGCACCCGACCCCACCCGCCACCGCAGCCACCCGTCCCAAACTCCACGCCGAAGCGCTCACCCGCTCGTTCGGGCGCGGCGCCAAGGCCCTGTCCGCCCTCGGTCCGCTCGATCTCTCCGTCGCGCCGGGCGAGTTCACCTGCGTCGTCGGCCCGTCCGGATGCGGCAAGTCCACCCTGCTCAGGATCGCCGCCGGGCTGCTCCGCCCCAGCTCCGGCGAGCTGTCCATCCGTACGGCCTCGCCCCGTCCGGCGGCGATGATCTTCCAGGACTACGGCATCTACGACTGGAAGACCGTGCTCGCCAATGTCCGGTTCGGTCTCGACATCCAGCGCACGCCACGCAAGGAGGCCGACGCCAGGGCCCGCGACTGGCTGGCCCGGATGGGGCTCTCCGACTTCGCGGGGGCGTACCCGGCCGCCCTCTCCGGCGGAATGCGGCAGCGGGTCGCGATCGCCCGCGCCCTCGCCGTCGAACCCGAGATCCTGCTGATGGACGAGCCGTTCGCGGCGCTCGACGCCCAGCTGCGCACCATCCTCCAGGACGAGCTGCTCGACCTCACCCAGACCACCCGTACCACCACCCTCTTCATCACCCACAGCCTCGAAGAGGCGATCGTGCTCGGGGACAGGGTGCTGGTGATGTCCGCCAGACCGGGGCGGATCATCGCCGAGCGCCGCCCGCCGTTCGGCCGGCCGCGCACCGGCACGGTCCGGTCGGCACCCGAATTCACCTCGCTGAAGAGCGAGTTGTGGGAACTCCTGCGTGGCGAGGTGCACCGGGAGGCGGTCCCGGCATGACCGTCACCGTGAACACGACGAAGCCCGACGAGGGCCTTCTGATCCGCAGGCCGGGCCCGCAGGAGCTGCGTCCGGCACGCACCCACCGCAGGCGCCGCGCCCTGGAGATCACGCTCGCCGTCGCCGTGCCGCTGCTCCTCGTGCTGCTCTGGCAGCTGGCCGCCGCGCAGTCCTGGATCGACGCCCGGGTCTACCCCGCCCCCTCCACCATCCTGGCGGACGGCCTGGACCGGGCGGGCGCCGGTGAACTGTGGCCGGACGTATGGGCCACGCTCAAGCGGGTCCTCGGCGGCTATGCGATCGGCACCGTCGCGGGATACGCGCTCGGGCTGCTGATGGGCTCGCTCTCCCTCGTACGGGCGGCTCTGGAACCGTTGCTCGACGCCCTGTACGTCGTGCCGAAGCTGGCCCTGCTGCCCGTCTTCCTCAACATGTTCGGCCTCGGCGAAGGGCCACAGATCGCCCTGGTCGCCGCGACCGTCTTCTTCTTCGTCTGGATCTCCACCATGGCGGCCGTGCTCGCCGTCCCGGCCGGGCACCGTGACGCCGGTCAGGTCTTCGGCGCCTCGCCCTGGCAGATGTTCCGCCATGTCCTGCTGCCCGCCTCGCTGCCCGCGGTACTGGTCGGGGCACGGATCGCGGCGGGAGTGGCGGTGCTCGTCATCGTCGCCTCCGAACAGATCGCCGCGGCCGACGGTCTCGGCCATCTGATCTTCGACTCCCGGGCACTGTTCCAGAACGACGTGATGTTCGTCGGCATCGTGTGCGTGGCCGTCCTCGGTGTCGTCTTCTCCGAAGTGGTGCGGATCGCCGGACGGCTGCTCACGCCGTGGGCCCCGCGCGACCGCGGCCGCGGCCGGTCCTGAACGGCTCCCCACGCTCTTCGTACGGAGGCACTGTGCGTATCCACACCCGCATCACCCGCACCGTCGTGCTCGTCACGGCATCCCTGCTCGGCGCCGCGGGCTGCGCCGGGCACGACTCCGGCGGCGACACCACCGCCGCCGCGCCGCGCGCCGTGAAACCCGTCGCGGGCTGCGGCACCGGGAGCTGGACCGACCCGGCCGACCTCGCCCCCGACCGGAAGGCGGCCCGCTGCGACAAGGGCGCCCCGGCGGCCCGGCCCCTGGCCGGGAAACGGAAGATCACCGTGGCCACCGGCACCCTGAGCGCGGAGTACGTCGCTCCGCTCCAGGTCGCGGTGGCGAAGGGCGAGTTCGCGAAGGAGGGCCTGGACGTCGAACTGAAGGTGCTGCCCACCCCGGACGCCCTGCCGCTGCTCGCCAGGGGCGACGTGGACGCCCAGTGGGCGGCCCCCGAGGCAGCCGTGATGAACGGCGTCAACGGCGGCTTCGACATCAAGTGGGTCGCGGGGAACTTCTCCCCCGACCCCACCTCCAAGAGCGGCCTGTGGGTGCGCCTCAAGGACGGCGAGAGCGCCGATCACGTCGAGATGGCGGGCCGGAAGCTGGGCACCATGATCGGCAAGGGCTCGGTCATCGCGTACCCGATGGACACCTCCCTGAAGAAGCACGGCGGCGGCCTCGACCGGATCAGTTTCCAGCAGCTCGGCTCCGCGGACGTGCTGACCGCACTGCAGAACGGCGGCGTGGACTCGGCCTGGCTGCTCGACCCGATCTGGCGCAAGGTGGACGGCGACAAGAAGTACGCGTTCCTGGGCGGCCAGCCCGTCGGCGAACCGCTCGGCGGCCTGCTCTTCGGTCCGACGCTGCTGAACGAGGACCCGGACGCGGGCGTCGCCTTCCTCCGCGCCTACATCCGGACGGTGAACACCTACTTCGCCGGCGACTACAAGTCCGATCCCGGCTTCGTGACCGAGCTGGCGAAACTGATGAAGACCGACGAGGCCACGCTGCGGTCGACCCCGTCGATGCGGATGGACTGGGAGATACGCAAGGGCACGACGGACCGGCTGCAGGAGGCGTACGCCGACTCGGGAGTGTCGAAGGGGGCCCCGGTGCCGGAGGCGAAGGCCGTGGACCGGGCGATGTATTCGGAGGCCGTGGGCCACAAGCTCTGACTCGCGCACAGCGCGTGCGCGGAAGACCGACGCATGCACAGAAGGCCGGATCCTCGAAAGGATCCGGCCTTCTGTCTTCAGTAGCGGGGACAGGATTTGAACCTGCGACCTCTGGGTTATGAGCCCAGCGAGCTACCGAGCTGCTCCACCCCGCGTCGTTGTGTTTAGAACTGTACGTCACCGCTGCCGACCAGCGCAAATCCGTTCCGGCGCCCCACGGGGGCGGGCACCGGGGCGCCGCTCGCACGACGCCCCGGACCGCTCGCGTCCTACGCGGTCAGCTCCTGGTGCAGCGCCTCCCGCAGCCGGGCAGCCCGTTCGGCGACCTCCGCCGGGCCCAGCTCCACCGCGCGCGCACACCAGCGCTGCCCCTCGGCCAGCTCGCCGCGGCGGGCGGCCAGCAGGGCGAGGCGCAGGGCGGCGCGGCCGTGCCCGTCGTTCGCCGCGCGGCTCCACCACAGGGCGGCCTCGCGCTCGCTGCCCTCCCGGGCGAGCAGCAGCCCGAGGTTGAAGGCGCCGTTGCGGCTGCCGGACTCGGCGGCCTCGCGGTACCAGCGGGCGGCGCTGTCCACGTCGCCGCGGGCCGCCGCGAGCATCCCGACCCGCACCTGGGCACGGCGGTGGCCCTGCTCGGCGGCCCGCTCGTACCACTCCTCGCACTCGGTCTTCTCCGGCATCGGCTCGCCGAGCGCCGGGGGGCCGGGCGGCGGCTGCCGCGAGTCCAGCACTCCGGCCAGCCGGAAGGCCGCCTCGGCGCTGCCGCCACCGGCCGCGCAGCGCAGATGACGCTCCGCCTCCTGCTCCTCGCCGTGGTGCAGCAGGGCCATGCCGACCTGGAGGGCGGCCTCGGTGTGCCCGGCCGCCGCGGCGCGCTCGTACCAGACGAACGCCATGCGGTCCTCGTCGCGCCCGGCGTACAGGATGCCGAGGTTGAACGCCGCGTCCACGCTGCCCGCCTCGGCCGCCTTGGAGAACCAGGGCTCGGCGCCGGTCGCGTCGCCCGCCTGGAGCAGGAGCACGGCGAGCGCGTTGGCGGCCTCACGGTGGCCCGCGTAGGCGGCCCGGCGGTACCACTGCTCGGCCTGCGGCGTACGGTCCTGGGCCGCGCAGAGCAGGCCGAGGTTGTAGGCGCCGTTGACGTCGCCCGCGTCCATGGCCGCGCGGTACCAGCGCTCGGCGGTCTGCTGCTCACCGCGGGCCGCGTGCAGGGCGCCCAGGGCGTTGGCGGCGTTCCCGTCGCCGTCCTGGGCGGCACGCAGCCACCACACGGCGGCGCTCTCCTCGTCGCCCGCGTCGCGCAGCAGGAAGCCGAGCGCACAGGCGGCGCGCGCCTCGCCCGCCTTCGCGGAGATGAGGTACCAGCGGCCGGCCTCCTTGGGCTCGCCGCGCTGTTCGAGGATGGCGCCGAGGTGCAGGGCGGCACGCCGGTGGCCGCGCGCGGCGGCCTGCCGGTACCACTGCTCGGCCTCCCCCACCCGCCCGGTCGCCGGACCCGCCACCGGGCCGTCGTCCTTGCGCGCCGCGGGCCGTTCGCTCCCCCCGGAGCGGTCGCCCGCGCCGGGGCCCAGCCCCGGGCGGCCGAAGGCGTCGTGCGGGTCGTCGCCGGCGTTGCGGTCCAGCATGCGCGCGAGGCGGTACGCGGCCTCCCGGTGCCCCTGCTCGGCGGCGGCGCGCAGCCAGCGCTCCGCGCCGACGTCGCTGCGGTGTTCCAGCAGGTCGGCCAGGGCGTACGCGCCCAGCGCGTGGCCCTGCTCGGCGGACTGCCTCAGCCAGTACTCGGCGCCGGGCTCGTCGCCCCGTTCGCGGTAGTGGCGGCCCAGCGCGTGCGCGGCGGCGGCGGACCCCGCGACGGCGGCGATGCGCCACCAGCCGGCCGCGTCGTCGGTGTATCCGCGCTGGTGGAGCAGGACACCCAGGTTGTTGGCCGCGGCCCGGTCGCCGTCCGCGGTGGCGCCCCGCAGATAGGGTTCGGCGCCGTCCAGGTCGCCGCGGCGCAGCAGCAGCGCGCCGAGAACGCTCATCGACGCGGTGTCCCCGGCGTCGGCGGCGCGACGGTGACGCGCCTCGCTCTCGGCGCTCTCCGGGCTCTCGGTGCCACCGGGAGTCTCCGTGGCCCCGACGATCCCGGTGGTCCGCTCGGCCCCGGCGCTTCCCGTGCTCTCTGTGAACTCCGTGCTCTCGACGGTCGCGGCACACCCCGCAGTCTCGGCTGTCTCGGTCGCCTTGATGATCTCAGGCGTCTCGGGTGTCTCAGGTGTGGCGGTGGTCTCGTTGTTCTCGGTGGCGGCAACGCCAAAAGCCGTATTCATCGCGTTGTCCGGACGATCAACGCGACGCTGTACAAACCGCCCTGTCTCCAACAGAGTTGCCCTGTCCCCCATAAATACCATCGTCGCACCGCCTGCCACCCGCGTACACCTGGTATAGCGCGGCCAGTTAGGTCACTTCAGCGTTTTGTCGACATGCCCACAGAGAGATAAGTCAAACACGTCCGGAGCCAACTCGTGCCCCGCGAACCGCACTTCACGCACCCTGCACAAGAAAGTCGCCGTGACACGACGAAGGCCCGGATCCTCGAAAGGATCCGGGCCTTGGTCTTTCAGTAGCGGGGACAGGATTTGAACCTGCGACCTCTGGGTTATGAGCCCAGCGAGCTACCGAGCTGCTCCACCCCGCGTCGTTGTGGTGAAACCGTACCACGACGCGGAGGTGAGCCTTTACCGGGTTACTCAGCCACCGCTGTCGGCGTTGACCGGCTTGTCTCTCTTGTCTGCGCTGTCGGCGCCGTCGGCCTTGTCTGCGCCGTCGGCCTTGTCGGCACCCGCCTTGTCGGCACCGTCCGACTTGTCCGAGCCGCCCGCGCCGTTCTCGCTGCCCGGCTTCGGCTGAGCGGCCGCCGCACGCTGGAGCGCGTCCTGCAGGTCCGCCTGGGCCTTGCCGTAGGCGGCCCAGTCCTGCTCCTTGAGGGCCGCCTCGCCCTCCGAGTAGGCCTTCTGCGCGTCAGCGATCGCCTTCTTCAGCGCCGCGTCACCGGTGGCCGGCGGCTGGGTGGTGCCCGGTGGCCTGGTGGTGTCCGGCGGCTGGGTGGTGCCGGAGTCCGTCACCCCGAAGACCGCGTTGAGCGCCTCCCCGAGACTGTTCTCGAAGACGGTCTTCGACCCGTACGAGGCGGCGACCTTGCGCAGCAGCGGATAGTTCTGCGTGCCACCGCGCGTGTACACCGGCTCGATGTAGAGGAAGCCACCCTCCAGCGGCACGGTCAGAAGATTGCCGTACTCGATGTCGGAGTCGGTCCCCTTCAGGTTCCTCACGAACTCGGCGACGTCGTCGTTGCCGTTGAGCTCACTCTGTACCTGTCCCGGGCCCTTCACCGTGGTGGTGACTCTCAGCAGCCTTATCGTGCCGTAGTCCTTGCTGGCCGCATCGGCGTCCACCGCCATGAACGCCCCGAGGTCGGGCCGCCCCTTCGGGGTGAAGGTCGTCGTCAGCGAGAACTTCTGAGCGTCCTGGTCCGGCATCTTTATGCTCAGGTAGTACGGCGGGACGGCGCCGGACTCCTTGTTGGTCGGGTCGTCCGGGACCTGCCACGCGTCACTGCCGCTGTAGAACTGCGCGGGGTTCGTGACGTGGTAGCGGGTCAGCAGTTCGCGCTGCACCTTGAACAGGTCCTGCGGGTAGCGCAGGTGGTCCATGAGCTGCTTCGGGATGTCCGCCTTGGGTTCCACGGTCCCCGGGAACGCCTTGCGCCAGGTCTTGAGGACCGGGTCCTCGGTGTCCCACTCGTAGAGCTTGACCTTGCCGTCGTAGGCGTCGACGGTGGCCTTCACCGAGTTGCGGATGTAGTTGACCTGGTTCTGCTGGGCGACGACCGCACGCTGGTTGGTGGTCAGCGAGTCGGCCGTGGTGTCACCGAGCGTCGTACGGGAGGCGTACGGGTAGCCGTTGGTGGTGGTGTACGCGTCGACGACCCACTGGATGCGGCCGTTCACCACGGCCGGGTAGGCGTCGCCGTCGATGGTCAGCCACGGGGCGACCGCCTCGACGCGCTCCTTGGGCGTGCGGTTGTAGAGAATCCGCGAGCCCTCGCCGATGGCTCCCGAGTAGAGGATCTGCGGCTCGCTGAACGAGACCGCGTACGCGGCGCGGTTGAACGCGTTGGAGAGACTGACCCCGCTGTCGCCCTTGTAGCTGGTGGTCTTCTCGCCGTCCTCCTCGTAGTCGAGCTCCTTCTGGGGCCCTCCGACGATGGAGTACTGCTCGGTCTTCTCGCCGTAGTAGATCTGCTGCTCGTACTCGGGGAACTCACCCGACGTCGGCAGCCCGGACTCGGTGAAGTCCGGGGAACCCTTCGGGTTCTTGCCCGTCGTCGTGCCCCGGGCCGCGATGGCGCCGTAGCCGTGGGTGTAGGTGAAGTGGTCGTTGATCCAGTTGCGCTTGGGGATGCCTTCGAGGTTGAGCTCGCGCAGACCGATGACCGTGTCCTGGTCCTTGCCTGCGGCGTCCTTGTAGCGGTCGACATCCAGTGTCTTGGGGAACTGGTAGTAGTTCCTCTTCTGCTGGAGCTGCTGGAAGGCCGGGGAGACGACGTTGGGGTCCATCACCCGGTAGCTGGCGGCGTCGTTCGCGCTGGCGCGCAGCTTGGTGTCGTCGTCCGTCGTGCTCTTGCCGGAGTAGTCGTCGACCTTGGCGTCGTCGATGTCGTACGCGTCACGCGTCGCTTCGATGTTCTTCCGGATGAACGGGGCTTCCTTGGCCTGCTCGTTCGGCTGGACCTGGAACTTCTGCACGATCGCGGGGTACAGCCCGCCGATCAGGATCGCCGAGAGCACCATCAGGCCGAAGCCGATGACCGGGAGCTGCCAGGTGCGGCGCCAGAGCGTCGCGAAGAACAGCACGGCGCAGATCGCGGCGATGCAGAACAGGATGGTCTTCGCCGGCAGGTAGGCGTTGGCGTCGACGTACCGCAGGCCCGTCCAGTTGTCCGTGGCCTTGAAGTCGCTGGACTTCACGGCCAGGCCGTACCGGTCGAGCCAGTACGCCACGGCCTTCAGCGAGACGAAGACGCCGAGCAGCACCGAAAGATGCCCGGTGGCCGCGCCCGTCGCGCGCGCTCCGGGGCTGGTGATGCGCAGCCCGCCGTACAGGTAGTGGGTCATCGCGGCGGCGATCAGCGAGAGCACCGTGGCCGCGAAGCCGAAGCCCAGCAGGAAGCGGTACCAGGGCAGATCGAAGGCGTAGAAGGACACGTCCAGGTGGAACTGGGGGTCCTTCTGCCCGAACGCCACGCCGTTCACGTACATCAGCCAGGTACGCCACTGGCCGGAGGCGGATGCTCCGGCGATCAGACCGACGAGCGCGGTGATCGCGAGCAGCACCCACTTCTTGTGCGGGGCGAGGCTCATCCGGTAGCGGTCCAGGCTCTGCTGTTCCAGCGACATCGCGCTCAGCGGCGGCCGGAGCCGGTGCGCGAGCCAGATGTTCAGGCCGACGGCGACGGCCATCAGCAGTCCGAAGACGAGGAACAGCCCGATCTTGGTCCACAGGGTGGTGGTGAAGACGGATGAATACGCGACCGACCGGTACCACAGCCAGTCAGTCCAGAACCCGGCGAACATGACGAACGCCATGGCGAGAACCGCCAGGACGCCCAATGTCATGAGCAGGGTACGGGCACGCCGGGACGGGCGGCCGACTCTGATCCGTGGCCCGGTCGGGCCTCCGCCGCGGTCCGGCATCTGGAAAGCCAACGTGCGCACCTCGAAGTTCGCGGGTCGTGTGGAGCGGGCCCAGCGATCGTAGAGCCCACCTATGCAACTTACTGAGGCTTTACCTAGTTCCCGTTCCCGGGGCGGAAGGAGGCAGGATATTGGCCATGTCCAACGTTTCCCCCTCAGGCCCCCCGATGGCCGCCAGTCCGCTCACCGTCGCCGTGCTCGAAATCGACGAGTACATCTCCGGCCTCGGCTGGGACCAGCCGGCCCGGCTCTTCGCCCTGGTCGACACCGCCAGGCTACGGGTCCAGGAGCCCGGTCTCGCCGCCCAGCTCGGCCTGGACAGCTCCGAATCCCCGACTGCCGCACTGACCCCCATCGAGCAGGACGAGCTGCCGCCGGGCACCGCCCTGGACGAGTTCCTCGCCACGATCGCCTGGCCCGACGCGGTGATCGGATGCGCGATGACGGTGGAGCGGCTGATGCTGCCGCCGTCCGCCGAGGCCTCCGTGCCCGAGGGGCTCAGCGACGCCCAGCTGACCAAGTGGGTCGCCAAGCACCCGGAGCGTCAGGAGGTGCGGATGACCGTGGCGGTCCTCCGGGACGGTACGCGTGAGTCGGCCGTACGGCTGCGCGCGAAGGACACCCCGAGCGAGGTGCGGACCGGCGCCGGTCTGGTACCCGGCCTGGCCGACGCGCTGGCCGCGACCTTCGAGGCCTGACCTCCCGGCGTCTCCCCCGCAGGGGGCGCGGTCAGCCTGCCGAGCAGCTCGGCAGTCCGGCCGTGTCCCCCGCCTTGATCTTCTCCAGCGACTTCTTCGCGTCGTCGATCGTCTTCACCCGCACCAGCGTGAGTCCGCTCGGGGTGTCGGAGGCGGCGGCCCTGCAGTTCTCGTCCGGCGTCAGGAAGTACCTGGCGCCCGCGTTGCGCGCGCCGACCAGCTTCATGTTGATGCCGCCGATCGGGCCGACCTTGCCCTTGTCGTCGATCGTGCCGGTGCCCGCGATGAACTTGCCGCCCGTGAGCTTGCCCGGGGTCAGCTTGTCGATGATGCCCAGCGAGAACATCAGACCGGCGCTCGGGCCGCCGACATCGGCGAGCTTGATGTCGATCCGGAACGGGAACGTGTGGTCCGTCCCGGCCTGGATGCCGACGATCGCGCGGTCCTCCTTGGGTGCCTTCGCCGTAGTGATGACGATCTTCCGGCTGCCCTCGGGCTCCTTGCCCGCCTTCTCGGCGGCCTCCGCCGTCTTGGCCGGGACGACCGTGAAGGTGACCTTCTGGCCGGGGTCGCGGCGGGTGACGAGCTTCGCGACGTCCTCGGGCTGCTCGACGGGCGCGCCGTCGACCTGCTTGATCACGTCGCCGGCGTGCAGCTTGCCCTGGGCGGGGCTGCCCTTGACGACCGTGGAGACCACGACGCGCGAGGTCACCGGGATCTTCAGCTCGGTCAGCGCGGCGACCTTGGCGCTCTCCTGGGACTGGCTGAACTCCTCGGCGTTCTCCTGCGTCGACTGCTGCTCGGTCTTGCCGTCCGGGTAGAGGGTGTCGTGCGGCACGACCAGGCTGTCGTGGGCCAGCCAGCCGTAGACGGACTCGACGAGATTCATGCTGTAGTCGGCACCGGTGACCCTGACCGTCGTCATGTTGAGGTTGCCGGAGGTCGGGTACGTCTTGTGCCCGGAAATCTGCAGGACGGGTTCGCCGCCGACCTCGCCGAGGGTGTTCACGGTCGGACCGGGAGACATCTCCGAATACGGCACTTTGATCAGCACGCCTGCGCAGAGCAGCGCGATGAGGACCAGTGTGGAGGCGAGCATCGTCGCGGTGCGGCGTGGCATGGAACGACAGTACGGGAAGGGTCTGTCAGTGCACCGCCGGGGCCGGTCCGTGCGAGGCGGGAATCCGGGCGCGGGCTGTGCCGGCAGCCGGAGCCACGATGCGGATCGGCGACTGCGTACGCGCGAGCAAACGTTCAGACGACGTCGGAACCGGAGTGCGGCTTCTCCATCGCCTCGCGGAACCTGGCATAGCCGGCGAGCTCGGAGACATCGCCGGTCGTTCGATTGCGGGTGGCCCAGCTTCCCCATATCGCGGCACCGAACGCAGCGAAAAGCGGAATCAGCAACCAGGCAAGTGCTGCCATTACGACCTCCCTACCCATGAGCGACCGCAACTGACCGATCAGCAGATTAACCGTCTGGACAACCAACGCTCACGGCAGGGGTGGGGTTACGCAAATCGGACCGGACGGCCTACCGGCCCGCTTGTGCTCAGCAGGCGCCGACCCATTCCTCGGTACCGTCCGAGAAGCGCTGGTGCTTCCAGATCGGGACCTCGTGCTTGAGGTCGTCGATGAGCTTCCGGCAGGCCGCGAACGCCTCGGCGCGGTGCGGGCAGGAGACGGCGACGATCACCGCGAGATCGCCCACTTGGAGGTCACCCACCCGGTGGACGGCGGCCAGCGCCCGGACCGGGAAATTCGCGACGACCTTCTCGGCCACCCGGCGCATCTCGTCCTGCGCCGAGGGGTGGCAGGAGTACCCGAGCGCGCCGACGTCCTGCCCTGAGTCGTGGTTGCGCACCGTACCGACGAAGAGCGCCGTGCCGCCCGCCGCGTCGTCCCCGACGGCCCGGAAGACCTCGTCGACGGAGAGCGGGGTGTCGCGAATCTCCAGCAGCCGGACGGGATCGCCCGCCGCCCGCTCGCCGGGGTGGTCATAGGTGGGAGCCATGAGACCCATGGTGCCGCACGGCGCAGACAAGGCGGAATTGCGTTTTCCACCGGCGGGCCGCCCCTGGCCTTGGAGCCTTCTACAGAAGCTCCCGCTCGGGCGGTCCCCGCCGGTCGGCCCTCAGATGCGGCGGCGGGCCTTGCGGGCGCGGCGGACCAGGGCGGCGGTGCCGAGCAGCGCCACGGTCGCACCGGCGGCACCGGCCGCGGTGGCGTCCTTGCGGCCGAGACGGCGTCCGGCGACGGTGTGCCTGCCCTCGACCTCTTCGAGGAGCGCGGCAAGCACTTCCTCGTTGGTCCACGCCGGGCGCCAGCCCACGTCGTGCAGCCGGCTCACGCTGACCACCCAGGGGTGCATCGTGTACGCCAGATCACCCGCCGGGGACGGGGTGAGGCCGATCCGGTGCAGCCTGGCGGCGGCGCCCAGGGCCACCGCGGAAGGCAGCTCCATCCGCCGTACGCCGCTGAGCTCCTCGACCTCCTCCTGCTCCAGCCAGCCGTCGCAGCCGACCGCGAACTCGCCGTCGATCTTCTCCAGTGCGGCGTACTCCAGGGCCGTGACCAGGTCGTCGACGTGGCAGAACTGCCAGGTCGGACGCGATCCGGCGACGACCAGGAGGCGCGGCGACTCGAAGTAGCGGGTCAGCGCGGTGTCCGTACCGCCGACCAGGACGGTGGGCCGGACCACGGTCACGTTGAGTCCGGGGTGGGCGCGGGGCGCGCGGCGGCCGAGTCGCTCGATCTCCAGGAGGTCGCCGACACCGGTGGCCTCCGCAGTGGCGCGCAGCTCGGCGTCCTCGGCGAGCGGGACGTCGTTGTCGGGCAGCGCCCCGTAGACCATCGCCGATGTGCACAGCACGACACGGTGGACGCCGACGGCCGCGGCGGCCGTCAGCACCGTCTGGGTGCCGCGCACGTTGTAGGCGGTGCGGGCGGCGGGGTCGGTCTCCAGGTCGAGATCGAGCGCGAGATGCACCACGACATCTGCGCCGCGCAGCTTCTCCGCGATGGCGGGGTCGCGTACGTCGAGGATGTGCCAGGTCGCCTCGGAGACCTCACCTCGGCGTTCATCGATGGCGATGACCTGCTTGATCTCCTCGGATGCCGCGAGGCGCGCGGTGAGCAGCTCGCCCACGCCCCCTGCCGCACCGGTGACCGCGACGACGGGGCCGCGGTTCTTGGAGCGGTTCTTTTCTGGTTTGTTCTCGGTCGAGGGGGCGGACAGGTTTCGCGCTGCGCGAACCTGAGGATCTGGGGAACTCACCGGGCGTCTCCAGCGGTTGTCTTCAGTACGTACCCGAATGACGCGTGCGTACCAGGTGGCGTCCATCCTGCCGCAGGCCGGGAGCCGGCGGAGCACTGAGGCCCTAAGCGGACTTTTGGTGTCTACGCTGGATGGTGATGTCGGGCAGTCGCCGTCGGTTCGAGCCGACGGCCCTACGAGCCGAGGAAACCCGTGAGTGACACCCCATTCGGATTCGGCCTTCCGCCGGAGGAGCCGGAGAACGGCGACGAGGGCAAGAAGAAGGACCCCACCGGAGGTGGGCAGGGTTCGGGCGGGCCTGCGAACCCGTTCGGCTTCGGGCCCGGCGCGGGCGGGGACAACCCGTTCGCGGCGATGTTCGGCACGATGAACCCCAATGACCTGGGCGCCGCCTTCCAGCAGCTCGGCCAGATGCTGAGCTACGAGGGCGGTCCCGTGAACTGGGACATGGCCAAGCAGATCGCCCGCCAGACGGTCTCGCAGGGCACACCGGACGGCACGAAGGACGCCAGCGTCGGCCCGTCCGAGCGGTCCGCGGTGGACGAGGCGCTGCGCCTGGCCGATCTCTGGCTGGACGGCGTGACGTCGCTGCCCTCCGGTTCGGTCTCGACCGTGGCGTGGAGCCGTGCGGAGTGGGTCGAGGCGTCCCTTCCCGCCTGGCAGAAGCTGGTCGACCCGGTGGCGGAGCGCGTCGGTCTCGCGATGGGCGATGTGCTGCCCGAGGAGATGCAGGCCATGGCGGGCCCGCTGATCGGCATGATGCGGTCGATGGGCGGCGCCATGTTCGGCCAGCAGATCGGGCAGGCCGTCGGGGTGCTGGCGGGCGAGGTGGTCGGTTCCACCGACATCGGCCTGCCGCTGGGCCCGGCGGGCAAGGCCGCGCTGCTGCCGCTGAACGTGGAGCGGTTCGGCAAGGACCTCAGCGTGCCGCAGGACGAGGTACGGCTGTACCTCGCGCTGCGCGAGGCCGCGCACCAGCGTCTCTTCGCCCACGTCCCGTGGCTGCGCTCGCATCTGTTCGGTGCCGTCGAGGGCTATGCGCGCGGCATCAAGGTCGACACCAGCAAGCTGGAGGACGTGGTCGGCCAGTTCGACCCGTCGCAGCCCGAGCAGCTCCAGGACGCCCTTCAGCAGGGCATGTTCCAGCCGGAGGACACCCCGGAGCAGAAGGCCGCCCTGGCCCGGCTGGAGACGGCTCTCGCGCTGGTCGAGGGCTGGGTGGACGCCGTGGTGCACGAGGCCGCGAAGTCCCGTCTGACCTCGGCGGACGCGCTGCGCGAGACGATGCGCAGGCGCCGTGCCTCCGGCGGTCCCGCCGAGCAGACCTTCGCCACGCTCATCGGTCTCCAGCTGCGCCCGCGGCGGCTGCGTGACGCCTCGCGCCTGTGGGCCTCGCTCACCGACGCCCGCGGTCTGGACGGGCGCGACGCCCTGTGGGAGCACCCCGACATGCTGCCCACGGCCCAGGACCTGGACGATCCGGACGGCTTCGTGCACCACGAGCAGCTGGACTTCTCCGAGCTGGACAAGATGCTCGGCGAGGCCGCGAAGGGCCCGCAGAAGCCCGCCGCGGACACGGACGACAAGGGCCCGGCCGACAGCGCGGAGACCGAGGACCGCAAGGACGACGGCAAGGGCGACAGCGACCGGTGAGCCTGTACGACGACGCCGTTCTCGTCCTGAAGGGGTACGAGAGCCCGGATCCGGCCCAGGGTGAGCTGCGCCAGGGCTATCTCGGCCATCTGGCACAGCACCCCGACGCCATGTGGAAGGCCTGCGGGGCCGGCCATCTGACGGCCAGCGCGCTGGTCGTCGACCCGGAGCGCGGCCGGGTGCTGCTCACCCTGCACCGCAAGCTTCGGATGTGGCTCCAGATGGGCGGTCACTGCGAGCCCCAGGACGAGTCGCTCGCCGACGCGGCGCTGCGGGAGGCGGCCGAGGAGTCCGGCATCACCGGCCTGACCCTGCTCGGTGGCGGCCCGGTGAGGCTGGACCGCCACCCGATCCCCGCGCCCTGCCACTGGCACCTGGACGTGCAGTACGCGGCGCTGGCACCCTCCGGGGCTACGGAGCAGATCAGCGAGGAGTCGCTGGACCTGCGCTGGTTCGCCTACGACGAGGTCGCCTCGGTGGCCGACACCTCGGTCGTACGGCTGATGGAGCGGACCCGTGCCGAGCTGGAGCGGCGCCGGTAGGAACCTCCCTGCGAACACGGGTGAGGGGCGGTCTCCGCGGAGACCGCCCCTCACCCGTGTTCGCTTGCCGCTGCGCGGTGGTTCAGTTCCAGGAGTTGTTCTGGTTCTGACCGTGGGCGCCCTGCTGGCCCATGCCGAACTGGGCGCGGACGCCCTGGCCGATCTCGTGGTTCTGCGGGGGCAGCACCTCGCTCGGCTGCACCAGGGCGAAGCCCTGGCCGAGGAAGCTGAGCTCCCAGCCCTCGCCGGTGTTCCCGCGCCGCCGCCAGACGCCCGAGGAGTGCGTCTGGGCCTGCATCTGCACCCGCAGCGAGCTGGACCAGGCGACGATCGCGTCGGCGTCGGCGTTGACGTACTTGTCGGGCGTGACCTGCATCATCAGCGGCTGGCCGGAGGTCATCAGGGCGACCTTGCCGGTGCCGGAGATGTTGAGCTGGTACTTCCCGGTGCCCGAGATACCGTACTGGCTGTCCACCGCGATGACCTCGGTGTGCAGCGAGGAGTCCAGTGCCAGTACATAGGCGCTGTCCACCGTGATGCCGTCGTGGTCGACGTCCACGACGTGGATGTACTGCGCGAGGTTGGCGAGGTAGACGGTGCCCTGCCCGGAGCAGCGCATCAGGTCGAGGCCCTCACCGGTGCTCGCGCGGGCGCGGCGCTGTCCGTGCGACTGGTACTCGCCGTCGAACTCCATCAGCCCCTGGTACGCGACCATGGCGCCCTTGCGGGCGAGGACGTCGTCGTGGCCGGTCAGCGAGACCCGCAGGAGCTGCGGGTTCTGGACGGTGTACCGGTCCTGGGACTGCTGTTCGGTGTAGCTGAAGAGCGGACTCTGCATGGTGTGTTCTCCTCCCCCGTCAGTTCCGGACGCGCAGGCGGTCGGTACTGTCCTCGCTCGGCTGTACGACGACGATGCCCTGGCCGGAGAACGCCATCTGGTACGCCTCGCCGCTGCCCCGCCCTATGAGCGAGGAGGCCTTGAAGCTGCGCTTGCCCTTCACCTTGAGGTTCGGGGACCACGCCACGAGGGCGTCCGGGTCGACGTAGGTCTCGTCCTCGCCGCGTCCGCAGTCGACGACGATCGGTGTGCCGCGCGAGGTGATCGCGACCCAGCCGGTGCCCGAGATGCAGACGTTCCACAGGCCCTGGCCGGCGAACTTGGCGAGGCCCTTGACCCGCTCCACGCCCCAGGTGAGATGACCGTCGAAGGCCAGGACATTGGTGCCGTTGACCGAGAGGGAGTCGTTGTTGAGGTTGATGACGACCACATCGGCGCCGTAGTCGGCGAGGTAGAGCAGCCCGTCGCCGGAGCACTTCATGATCGGTGCGCCCTCGCCGGTGATCCACTGGGAGGCGATCTGCCGGACGGCGGGCGGGTTGGGTTCGTACTGGATGAAGCCCTCGTACGCGACCATCGAGCCGGTACGTGCGTAGAGGTCCTGGCCGGTGGCCATGGCGACCTTGAGCATCGTGCGGCCGTGGTTCTCCATACGGGCCGTGACGGGGGTCGGGGCGTAGCCCGCGAGCTGCTGGTTCATGACGGACTCCCTCAGACCTCGTAGGGCTGGACGACGATGAAGTTGCCGGGAGCGCCCCGGAACTGGAGGTTCACGGTCTCCCCGCTGTGTCCCGGGTACGCGTTGCGGCGCAGCCGGACCTGGCTGGAGATGATCACCTGGGACGCGGCCGACCAGGCCACGACGGCGTTGCAGTCGGCGAAGGTGGTCGGCGTGACCGGCAGGACGACGGGGACGCCGTGGGTCTTGACGATGACCGTGCCGGTGCCCTGGAACTGCATGGTGAACAGGGCGCCGCCGGGGATGCCGTGGCCCTCGATCCGGCGGACCTCGTGCTGCAGCGACTCGTCGAAGGCGAGGACGTTCTCCGCCGAGACGCAGATGCCGTCGCCCTGGAGCTCGATGGCGTGCAGATGGGAGCCGTCCTCGGCGAGGAAGACCTGTCCGCGGCCACTGCAGCGCATCAGCTGCATCTCCTGGCCGGTGGCGTTGCCGACGATACGGCCGGCGAAACCGGCGCCCTTGTATCCGAAGTCGACCTTGCCCTGATACATCACCATGCTGCCCTGGCGGGCGAGCACCGGCGTACCGCCCATGGTGAGGTCGACCCGCATGAGCTGCTGGTTCTGCGGGGTCCAGCGCTGACCGGTGGGCGTCTCCTTGTACGGCTGGAGCGCCGCCTGGAGACCGGCACCGGCCTGCGGAACACCTTGCGGCACGCCCTGGGGCATACCGGGCGGCTGCATCCCCGGCGGCTGCATGCCGGGGGGCTGCATGCCGGGGGGCTGCTGACCGTACGGAGCCGGGGCCTGCTGACCGTACGGGCCGGGGGGCTGCTGACCGTACGGGGCGGCGGCGGGGACCTGGCCGGGGACCTGCCCGAACTGCGGCTGCTGGGGCGGCTGCCCGTAAGGAGCGGGGGCGGGGGCGGGCGGCGGCACCATGCCGCCCTGCGGTGCCAGCGGCGCCGCCATCGTCGGCGCGGCGTGCATCTGCTGCTGCGGCGTGGGCGGCGGGGCCGGGGCGGACGGAGCACCGAAGGACGGAGCCGGCTGCGGGGGCTGGGGCGCCTGCGGCGCGGGCGGGGCCCCGAAGGACGGGGCGGGGGCCGGTGCGGATGCCTGCGCCGGCGGGGCGAACGAGGGCGCCGCGGCCTGCGGCTGAGGTGCGGCGGGCTCCTCCTCGGCGACCTCGCCGCCGAAGTTCTTCAGCAGCGCGTCGAGGCCGCCGTCGAAGCCCTGACCGACCGCGGCGAACCGCCAGACGTCCTTCAGGTAGAAGTCGCCCAGCATCACCGCGCGCTCGGTGGTGAACTCCGAACCGTTGAAGGCGTACCTGACGACTTCCTCGCCACCCGCGACGATCCGGATGTATCCGGGGCCGACCTGGGACATCTGTCCGGCCCCGTCGACCGTCGCGGTGAACGACAGCTTGTGGATGTGCGCCGGAACGCGGTCCAGGGTGACGCGGAACGACTCGGTGTCGCCGGCCTGGGCACCGAGGAGCTGAATGGACTCCTCGGGTGATTTAGGCTGATTGAAGAAGATGAAATACCGGTCGTCGGAGAGCTGCTCATTGGCGTCGAGGCCGAAGCAGCTGATGTCAAAGGTCAGTCCCTGACCGGCGATCTGCACACCTACGTACAGATCCGTCCCCGGCGTGAGATCGCTGATCTTGGCCTTGTGGCCGCGTTGGAATTCCCTGGCCATGCGTAACGACCGTCCCCCATCCCGAATGTGAATGCGTCGCGCCAGGCTAACCGCAAACTCCGACATCGAGCTAAGTCGGTACACACCCGGTACAGAATCGGTGGACGTCACTCACCGCGCGCGGCGGGCAGCTGGGGCAGCCGGTCGGCCGCCACCACTCCCTCCAGGTAGCCACGCGCCCGCTCGGTACGCGGGTACGCCTCCAGCAGCCGCCAGAAGCGCGGGCCGTGACCGGGAACCAGCAGGTGGGCCAGCTCGTGGACCAGCACGTAGTCGACGACGTACTCGGGCATGCCCTGCAAGCGGTGCGACAGACGGATGCTGCCCTCCGCCGGTGTGCAGGACCCCCAGCGGGTGTTCTGGTTGGTCACCCACCGCACCGATGCGGGCCTGGCCCGGCCCTCGAAGTACTGGGCGGACAACCGCTCGGCGCGCTCGGCGAGTTCGCTGTCGCCGAAGACGCGTCTGCTCTCCTGCGCCGCGAGCTTGTCGAGCATCACGTTCACCCAGCGCTGCTCCTCGGCCTCCGACATCCGGGCCGGGATGAGCACGATGGTGCGGTCGCCCTCCCGGTACGCGGAGACCGTTCTGCTGCGGCGGTTGCTCCTGCGGACCTCGACCGCGCTCGTTGCCGAGGCGCGGGGCGGACGGTCCGTCGCGCTGCGCTGCTGGGTTCCGGCACTGCGCGCGGGGGTCTCCCCGGCGATTCCGGGGGACGGGTCGGCGGGCACGCCACGACGTTACCCGGTGGCGGCGGGGGAAGTCCCGTCTCCGGACGGTTCACGCTTGATCCAGTCCATGGCATGCACCATTTGAACGACTAATACCCCATGCCTGTGGATAACTTTCTGCACGCTTCGGCGCGGGACTGCATTCTGGCAACGGATCTCCCGACGATCACGGGCAGCGGCCCGCGAGCGGGGATCAGGGAACCGCGAAGATCAAGGAACTCAGACCGGGGGTCGCCGTGCATCCGATGTTGAAGCCCGCACTGCGCCGCGCATGGCGCGGCCAGGGCACCGTGCAATTCGGCGTGACTCGCGCCCATGCCGTGAAGTTCGGCCCACTGGATATCGCCACGGGCTGTTTTCTGGAACTGCTCGACGGAACACGCGGTCTCCCACTGCTGCGCGAGGAGGCCCGCGCACTGGACCTGTCGGGCCATCAAGTGGAGATCTTGGTGCACAGGTTGATGAACGCGGGACTGATCGACGACGTACGGGCCGCCGGTCCGGAGGCCGACGCGTTACGGAACAGGCCGGGCGCCCTGGACCGGCACCGCCCCGATCTGGCATCGCTCTCCGTCGTCCATCCCGAACCGGGCGGCGGTATGCGGCGGCTGGCGGCCCGTCGGGCGATGCGGGTCCAGGTGCGGGGTGCGGGACGGGTCGGTGCCGCGATCGCGGCGGTGCTGTCCGGGTCCGGGGTGGGCCGGGTGGAGGTTCTGGACGGCGGGCACACCGAGCCGTGCGACATCTCACCCGGCGGGCTTCCGCCGGCGTCCGTCGGGGAGCGCAGGGACACCGCCGCCCGGCAGTTGGTGCGCAGATCCGCCGCAGGGCCGGCTCCCCGGGCGGCGGAGACCGCGGGCTCCCCGGCCGGTGGCGAGCCGGGTCTGTCGCTGATCGTGATGGCCCCTCGCGACGGCTTCACCGCCTACGTCCCCGACCCCCGTGCGGCCGACCCGTGGATCGCGTCGGGAACGCCTCATCTGTACGCCGGAGTGATGGAGGCGACGGGGTTCGTCGGCCCCCTGGTCCTGCCCGGGGGTACGGCCTGCGCCGGATGCCTGGCGCTGGACCGCGCGGCCGGGGACGAGGACTGGACGAGGATGCTGTCCCAGTGGCAGTCCGGGCGGCGAACTGCCGTGCAGGCCTGTGACCTGGGGCTGGCGACGGCGGTCGCGGGGCTCGCGGCGGCCCATGCGCTGTCCTTCCTGGACGGCGAACTGCCCGCGAGCACGGGGACCCGCTGGGAGGCCGCACTGCCGCTGTTGGACTGGCGGGCCGAGCGGTTGAGGCCTCACCTCGGCTGTTCCTGTGGAGCGGCTGGGCACACTGACCGGGAGGGCTCCTCCGGGACCGGAGCGAAGCAGGACACAATGGCCGGGTAACCGCCGCACGCGGTACGGCAGTCTGGGATTTGGAGGGGCTCATGTCTGATCTACCCCGGAAAGCGGTCACCCGCACCGCCAAGTTGGCCGCCCTGCCTCTGGGCTTCGCCGGCCGTGCCACGTGGGGTCTGGGCAAGCGGATCGGCGGGAGATCGGCGGAGCTGGTCGCCAGGGAGGTGCAGCAGCGCACCGCGGACCAGTTGTTCAAGGTCCTCGGCGAGCTGAAAGGCGGGGCGATGAAGCTCGGGCAGGCCCTGTCCGTCTTCGAGTCGGCCCTGCCCGAGGAGGTCGCCGGACCGTACCGCGCGGCGCTCACCAAGCTCCAGGAAGCCGCACCGCCCATGCCCAGCGGTACCGTGCACACGGTGCTGGCGGAGCGGCTGGGTGAGGACTGGCGGGAGTTGTTCCTCGAATTCGAGGACAAGCCGTCGGCCGCCGCCTCGATCGGCCAGGTGCACCGGGCGGTCTGGCACGACGGTCGCGACGTCGCGGTGAAGGTGCAGTATCCGGGCGCGGGCGAGGCACTTCTCTCGGACCTGACCCAACTCAGCAGATTCGCCCGCCTGCTCGGCCCGCTGATTCCCGGGATGGACATCAAACCGCTCATCACGGAGCTGCGCGACCGGGTCTCGGAGGAACTGGACTACGAGCAGGAGGCGGGCTCGCAACGGGATCATGCCGAGGAGTTCGCGGACGATCCGGACGTCGTGATCCCCGGCGTGGTGCACCAGTCCGACCAGGTGCTGGTGACGGAGTGGATGGACGGTGTCCCGCTGTCCGAGGTGATCACGGAGGGCACACCGGAGCAGCGGGACCGGGCGGGGCAGCTGCTGGCGCGCTTCCTCTTCTCGGGGCCCGCGCGCACCGGCCTGCTGCACGCGGACCCCCATCCGGGCAACTTCCGGCTGCTGCCTCCGGACGAGGGGACCGGCGAGGACGGTCAGTGGCGGCTCGGAGTGCTGGACTTCGGGACGGTCGACCGGCTGCCGGGCGGTCTGCCGCAGACCATCGGGGACTCACTGCGGCTGACGCTGGCGGGCGAGGCGGAGGCGGTGTACGAGCTGTTGCGCGAGGAGGGGTTCGTCAAGGACACGATCGACCTCGACCCGGACGCGGTGCTCGGCTATCTCCTTCCGATCATCGAGCCGGCGCAGGTGGAGGAGTTCACGTTCACCCGGAGCTGGATGCGCAATCAGGCGGCGCGTATCGCGGATCCCCGCTCCCCCGCCCACCAGCTCGGCAAGCAGCTGAATCTGCCGCCCGCCTATCTGCTGATACACCGGGTGACGTTGAGCACGATCGGCGTGCTGTGCCAGCTGGGTGCGACGGTGCGGCTGCGCGACGAGCTCGAATCCTGGTTGCCGGGCTTTCTGCCGGAGGACGAGCAGGTGCAGGAGCCCGCCTTGCGGGAATGCAAGGTGCGGGAGCCCGCGGTCCGGGAACCCGAGATGCAGGAGGCCGCGGTCCGGGAACCCGAGATGCAGGGGCCCGCGGTGCAGGAATTGGCGGGAGACGCGTCTCTGGGAGCGTAGGTCCGGAGTTGCGTGGCCGGGGGTCCTGGCTCCGGGCAGGTCACCACCAGGCGGAGTCCAGCCTGCTCTCGATCGACCTGATGTGGGTGCGGGCGCACTCTTCGCAGAAGTACTGGCGTCTGCCGTTCTCCACGGAGCAGATCCAGGTCGGCGGTGCGGTCTCGCTCTCGGCGGAGCTGCCGCACAGGGTGCAGGTGACGACCGCGGCGTCGCTCTGCGCGGGTCGCCGGATCCGGTGCTGGGTCTCCTCGTCCACCTCGTGACGATAACTCCGTCGCCGCCGCTTCGCTCGGCGCCACCGCACAGCACGACCGCGGGGCCGGTCCGTTTCGGACCGGCCCCGCGGAAGGGGTACTGACTGTGGGTACTGGGTGCTGCCGGGCAGAGCGGCTGCCCGGCAGCGGGTACTGCTGGTGTGCGGCCCGGCTCAGTGCATGACGGCCATGGCCAGCGCCCGGCGGGCGCGCATCGAAGCGCGCTCGGCCCGGCGCTGCATACGGCGCGCGTTGACCAGGCGTACCGCCAGGCGCTCCGTGTCGGCCTCCCTCATGCGGTCGTGCATATGAGCACGAGCCAGGGCTTCTGGGATGAGTTGCATCTCGCGGGTCCTGTTCTGACGCGAGTCGTTCGCGCCGATGATCTTGACGTTCGGTGTTGCGGAGCCGACGGGCTCATTCGTGGGGACGGACATTGCTGCCTGATTTCGGGGATCGTGGGTGTGGGGACGGTCGATGGTGCCGATGCGCTTCATGGGTTTGGGGGCCGTGGCCCCCAGTCCGGCGATCACGCCGCGACCGGGTTCTTGCGCGGACGACCACGCGGCCGCTTGCGAGCGACGACGACGCCCTGGATGAAGAGCTCACCGCCCCAGACGCCCCACGGCTCGCGACGCTCCTTGGCGCCGGCGAGGCAGGCCTCGACGAGCGGGCAGGTGCGGCAGAGGGACTTGGCGTACTCGACGTCGGCGGGCGACTCCGCGAAGAAGACCTCCGGGTCGTAGGAGCGGCACGGGACGGGCACGCCGAGGTTCTCGATGGCGTCGTCGAGTGCGGTGAGCGCAGTGAGGGGGAACAAGGTGGAGTCCTCCGTGAGGCCGGGCGGCGGGATCGTGTCGGAAGGCGGTACGGACGGGGCGTGCGCTTCGAGTTGCACGGTGGGTGGTGTCCTCGTCTGGTCGTTCCGGCCTGTTGGCCGGGTGGCGGCTGGTACCGGGTGTTGCTTGTCCCGAGGCTCCTTCGCGCTGTCTCGTCCGTTCGGACAAAACAAAAGGGCCGCGGATCCCGAGTGGGGTTCCGCGGCCCTGAAGGCGCCGGCCTGATGGTGAATCAGGCTGGATCACTCCAGGGTTCAGGCCCACGGAAGGCCCACATCGTGTGGTGCTGCATCGTCTGCTTCTTGGCGCCGGATTCCGCTCCCGCACCGACGGCCGCAAAGGCATAGGCCTGGGCCTGTCCCTTCGCTACTGCTGCTGCCGGTGCCTGAGCCGGTCGCTCATTGCGCTCCCGCACGGGGAGGCTCGCCGGGGACAGCGGACGTGCGGCAGAGATGCCGGACAGACCGGTGCCACGGAGCGAGGACTCGGAAGAGCGGGTGAGGCCGAGCGAGCAGGCGGAGACGACCGAGAGATCGGTCATTTTGTTGGTCTCGATGATGCTGATCACTTCAATCGCCTCCTCTCGGCGTCTCGGGCGGACCGGCGGGCCGGTCCTACGTATTCGGATAAGTACAGCACAGGACCAGGGCTTCAGAGAAGTCGCTGTTCCCGTGGTTAAGAACCTATGGTGATGACTGGGGCAGGCGCAAACTATTTTTTCGACGAGTTCTTCTCACATCTCGTCAGCTGCCTGTCCGAGCACCTCCTCAACCGTCTCACCTGCGCAAATGGCCAGGACGGCGGTACCGAACCGGCCCAGCTTCCGCGCGCCGACGCCGGAAATCACCGCCAGTTCGCCCTCGCTGCCCGGTACGGCCTCGGCGATCGCCATCAGCGTCTTGTCCGTGAACACGCAGAAGGCGGGCTGGCCGATCTCCTTCGCCCTGACCTCACGCCAGTCGCGCAGCCGCTCGTACAGCGCCTCGTCCATGTCGGAGGGGCAGTCCTCGCAGCGCATCAGCTTCATCTCGCCGGCGTCGGTGAGGGTCCTGCCGCAGACCCGGCACCGGGCGGGGCCGCGACGGCCGCGCTTGGCGACCGGTCCCGCCGCGCCCCGCTCGATCCCGCCGCCGCCGGCCGTGCCGCGCGCACCGAGGGGTGCCGAGCCGGGGCGCAGACCGTTGAGGAAGCGGCTCGGGCGCCGTCCGGCGCGGCCGCCGGGCGAACGGGACAGCGACCACGACAGCGAGAGGTGGAGGCGGGCCCGGGTGACGCCGACGTACAGCAGCCGGCGCTCCTCCTCGATCTGCTCGTCGGTCCTGGCGTAGGTGATCGGCATCATGCCCTCGGTCAGGCCGACCAGGAACACGGCGTCCCACTCCAGGCCCTTCGCGGAGTGGAGCGAGGCGAGGGTGACGCCCTGGACCGTGGGGGCGTGCTGGGCGGCGGCCCGCTCGTCGAGCTCCGCCACCAGGTCGGAGAGGGTCGCGCCCGGCTTGGCCCGTTCGAAGTCCTCGGCGAGCCGGACCAGGGCGGCCAGCGACTCCCAGCGGTCGCGCACCGCTCCCGAACCCGCGGGGGGCTCCTGGGTCCAGCCCTTGGTGGAGAGCACCGCGCGCACCTCCGCGGGCAGCCCCTCCGCGTCGTCGAGCAGGGAGTCGTTGCCCCCGGCGCGGGCGGCGCCGCGCAGGGCGACTCCGGCCTCGCGCACCTCGGCCCGTTCGAAGAACCGCTCCGCGCCCCGCAGCTGGTACGGCACGCCCGCGTCCGCCAGGGCCTGCTCGTAGACCTCGGACTGGGAGTTGATCCGGTAGAGCACGGCGATCTCGCCGGCCGGGACTCCCGCGGCGATCAGATCGCGGATCCGGCGGGCGGTGCCCTCGGCCTCCGAGGGCTCGTCCGCGTACTCCGTGTAGGCGGGCTCGGGGCCGGGCTCGCGCTGCGAGACCAGTTCGAGCCGGTGCTCGGCGGCGCGGCCGCGGGCCTGGCCGAGCAGACCGTTGGCCAGGTGGACGACCTGGGGGGTGGAGCGGTAGTCCCGGACCAGCTTGACCACGGTCGCGCCGGGGTGGCGGGTGCGGAAGTTCAGCAGGTGGTCGGGGGTGGCTCCGGTGAAGGAGTAGATCGTCTGGCTGGCGTCGCCGACGACACACAGGGTGTCCCGGTCGCCGAGCCAGAGGTCCAGCAGCCGCTGCTGGAGCGGGCTGACGTCCTGGTACTCGTCGACGACGAAGTGCTGGTACTGGCGGCGGACGTGGTCGGCGATGTCGTGGCGGTCCTGGAGGATGGCGACGGTGAGGAGCAGCACGTCCTCGAAGTCGATCACCGACCGGTCGCGCTTCAGCTCCTCGTACGTCGCGTAGATCTGGGAGATCTCGGCCGGATCGCGCGGGGCGTCGCGCTGGGTCTTCGCGACCACGGCCGGGTAGTCGCCGGGCACGGTCTGGGTGACCTTGGACCACTCGATCTCGCTGGTGACGTCGCGCAGCTCGTTGCGGTCGAGGCGGATGCGGCAGCGGGCCGCGGCCTCGGCGACCAGCTGGACCTTGCGCTCCAGCAGCCGGGGCAGGTCGCCGCCGACCGCTTTCGGCCAGAAGTACTGGAGCTGGCGCAGGGCAGCGGAGTGGAACGTCCGGGCCTGGACCCCTCCCGCGCCGAGCTGGCGCAGCCGTCCGCGCATCTCACCGGCGGCCCGGTTGGTGAACGTGACGGCGAGCACACTCGTGGGCTGGAGTATCCCGGCGCGCACCCCGTACGCGATGCGATGGGTGATCGCGCGCGTCTTGCCCGTACCGGCTCCGGCCAGCACACACACCGGGCCGTGCAGGGCCGTGGCGACCTCGCGCTGCTCGGGGTCCAGGCCGCCGAGCACGGCGTCGGCCGACTCGGGGACCTGAGGGAAGCGGGAGGAATGCGTTGCTGCTGTCACCCCGCCATGCTGCCAGGTCGGGCGAGGCGGACGCGGAGGTTGTCCACAGGGGAGGCGTATCTGTCGTACTAATCCGCGGTGACCTCGGCCTGCTCCGCGGTGACCTGGGCATCCACCCGCGAACCGGCTCCCGGTCGGCCGGGACGTCGGCGGTACGGGGCGATTCCGGTGCGGGACGGCGACGGTCCGGACAGCGGTACGGGACGGCGGCGGTACGGGCCGATGCCCGATGCGGAACGGCGACGCGCGGGACGACGGCGGTGCCGGTGCCGTTCCGGGCGGCGGTGGCGGGAATGGTGGTTGCCTCGCGTACGTTCCTCTTCCGTGCGGTGACGCACGGTCCGGCTTGTCCGCGTGACGGATGTCTCCGCGTGCCGGATGAGACGGACAGGGTCGGACGGGTTCGGACGGGTTCGGACGAGACCGGGAAGACCGACGAGACAGACGAGACAGAGGAGCGCCTAGACATGTCGGGCACTGTGACGATGTACAGCACCACGTGGTGCGGCTACTGCCGCCGGCTCAAGGGCCAGATGGACCGCGAGGGCATCGCGTACACCGAGATCAACATCGAGCAGGACCCGCAGTCCGCGGCCTTCGTCGAGAAGGCCAACGGGGGCAACCAGACCGTTCCCACCGTTCTCGTGGTCGGTGACACGGGTGCCGAGGCCGTCATGACGAACCCGTCGCTGGCTCAGGTGAAGCAGGCGCTCGCCGCCTGATCCCCGGCGCTCCCGCGTACGGCGACGCCCCCTCCGGTCGAGCACCGGAGGGGGCGTCCGCGTACGGGCCGGGGTCGTCGGCCCACTCGGGCGTCAGCCGACGCTGCCCGGCTTCGGGAGCGGCTTGCCGTACCAGAGCTCGATCAGGCGCGCCGCGATCGAGATGCCGTACGGGGGCAGGATCTCGCCCGATTCGAAGGCGGCCTTCAGGTCCTCGCGGGAGAACCAGCGGGCCTCCTCGATCTCCTCGCCGTCCACATTGATCTCGGACGAGGTGGCCCGGGCCATGAAGCCGAGCATCAGGCTCGACGGGAACGGCCAGGGCTGGCTGGCGATGTACTCGACCTCGCCGACCGTGACCCCCGCCTCCTCGAACACCTCGCGCGCCACGGACTGCTCGATCGACTCCCCCGGCTCGACGAAGCCGGCGAGCGTCGAGAAGCGGCCCTCGGGCCAGTGCACCTGGCGGCCCAGCAGGGCGCGGTCCTGGTCGTCGGTCACGAGCATGATCACCGCGGGGTCGGTGCGCGGGTAGTGCTCGGCGCCGCAGGCCGGGCAGCGGCGGATGTGGCCGGCCGCCGCGATGACCGTGCGTTCGCCGCAGCGGGAGCAGAAGCGGTGCAGGCGCTGCCAGTTCTCCAGGGCCACCGCGTGCACCATCAGCCCCGCGTCGCGCGGGCCGAGCAGCAGACCGGCCTCGCGCAGCCCGGCCGGGCGGGCCGGCTGGTCCATGCGGCCGGGCAGGGAGTCCTTCTGGAGCGCGAAGTAACTGACGCCGTCCTCGTCGGTGCCGAGGAAGTAGCGGTGGGTCTCGGTGACCGGGGCCTCGAAGGCCGGGGTCATGACGATCTCCGTGCCGCCGTCGGCGGTGTCGTCGATCAGCACCTGGCCGCCGGAGACGACGAACACGCGGGTGGTCGGGTGGCTCCACGCGGCGGACAGCCATGCCTCGTCGAGGCGGTGGTGCGCGGCGCGGTCGATGCCGCTGGGCGCGGTGAGACCGATGGGCCGGTCTGCGGTGGCGTTGTCGAAGGTGCTCACAGGTGCTTCCTACTCCCCCGGGATGGATCGGGTGTTCAGAGGATTCAGCGGAGTGCGGCGGCCAGCTCGCCCCAGAGGTGCGCGGTCGTCTCCACGCCCTTGAACAGAAGGTCCAGCTCGACCTTCTCGTCGGGGGCGTGCCAGCCGTCGGACGGTACGGAGATGCCCAGGAAGAGGACGGGTGCGCCGAGCACGTCCTGGAGGTCGGCGGCGGGCCCCGAGCCTCCTTCGCGGGTGAAGAGGATCTTCTGGCCGAAGGCCCGTCCCATGGCGCGGGCCACGGCCTGCAGGGCGGGGTGGTCCAGCGGGGTCAGGCAGGGGCGGGTGGCCGGGGCGAAGGTGATCCGGTGCCCGACACCGGCCGGGATCCGTGCTTCCGCCCAGGCCCGGACCACGTCCTGGATCCGGTCGGGGTCCTGGCCCGCGACCAGCCGGAAGCTGATCTTCACCAGCGCGGAGGACGGGATGATGGTCTTGCTTCCGGCGCCCTGGTAGCCGCCGCCGATGCCGTTGACCTCGGCGGTGGGGCGGGCCCAGACGCGTTCCAGCGTGGAATATCCGGCCTCGCCCGATGCCGCCCGGGACTTGGCGGTGCGCAGCCAGGTGGCCTCGTCGAAGGGCAGCTCGGCGAAGAGCGCCCGCTCGGTGTCGGTGAGCTCGGCCACACCGTCGTAGAAGCCGGGGATCGCGACCCGGCCGTCCGCGTCGTGCAGTGCGGCCACGAGCCGGGCCACGGCGGTCGCCGGGTTGGGGACCGCGCCGCCGAACGAACCGGAGTGGATGTCCTGCTCGGGGCCGTACAGCTCGATCTCGCACTCGGCGAGGCCGCGCATGCCGGTGCAGACCGTGGGGGTCGACTCGTCCCACATGCCGGTGTCGGAGACGATCACCGCGTCGGCGGTGAGCCGCTCGGCCCGCTCCTCGACCAGGGCGCGGAAGTTCGGCGAACCGGACTCCTCCTCACCCTCGATCAGCAGCTTGAGGTTGACGGCGGGGGCGGTGCGACCGGTGGTGGCCAGGTGGGCCCGGACGCCGAGGGTGTGGAAGAACACCTGCCCCTTGTCGTCGGCGGCGCCCCGCCCGTACATCCGGCCGTCTCGGATCACCGGCTCGAACGGGTCGGTGTCCCAGCCGTCCTCGCGGGCGGCGGGCTGTACGTCGTGGTGCCCGTAGACCAGGACGGTCGGGGCGTCCGGCTCGTCGGAGGGCCAGTGGGCGAAGACCGCCGGGGCGCCGGGCGTCTCCCAGATCTCGGTGACCGGGAAACCGGTCTCCTTGAGCTTGGCGGACAGCCACTCGGCGCTGCGCCGTACGTCCCCGTCGTGCTCCGGCTGGGCGGATACGGAGGGGATGCGCAGCCAGTCGGCGAGGTCGTCCAGGAAGGCTGTGCGGTGCTGCTCGGTGTACGTACGGACGGCGCTGTCCGGGGTGTCGCTCATGGCCTTGAGCCTAGTGCCTCGCCCGGCGGGGTCCTCCCGCCCGAGGTTCCCGGCCCTTACCGCACCGCTGTGGCCGGATACCTGTCGGTGGCGCCGCTCCTCCAGTTGAATGGCCTCCTGAATGGCCCAGCGGGGCGGTGCCCGTCCCGGGCGGCGGGGGGAGAGGGAGTTGAGCGGTTCAGGTGCGGGTACGCCGCCGGGCCGGCGGTCCGGGGAGACGGCCGCGTGGGTCTCGGCGGTCACCGCTGTCGTCGGTCTGCTGCTGGCGGTGCTGGGGATCCCGCTCGTCGGCGGCTCCTCGGTCAACCGGACCGTCGCCGACCATGCCGGTGCTCCGGCCGCCCCGGCCTCGTCCACACCGGATCGGCCCGGTTCCCCGGGTGCGACCGACGGGCCCGGCGCCGTGCCCTCGGGGCCGTCGCGGTCCGGCCCGCCTCCGGTGCCCGAGGGGTGGCGCCGGGTCGAAGAGCGCGGTCTCACGGTCGTCTTCGCCGTGCCGGACGGCTGGACCCGGAAGGAGAGAAACGCCATCCAGAGCAACTGGATGTCCCCGGACGGTGCCCATGACATGAGCGTCAAGCGGGACACGTCGTACGGAGCGACCGCCCAGGACGCCTCCGCCGGGCAGCTCGCCTGGTACCGCGACACGGCCAGGTCGTCGATGGCCGGGCTGAAGGCCAGGACCCACACCACCCGGCAGAACGGCCGGAGCGCGCTCTGGCTGGAGATCGACTACCACTGGGCGGGCCAGAGCGAACCCCGCAAGCGCGTCGAGGTCTTCGTCCCGGGCGAGGCCGGCCAGGTCTATCAGCTGCTCCTCGACACCGCCGCCACCCCCGGCAGGCTCGCCACGCAGCGGCGGCTGTTCACGACCGCCCGCGCGCAGCTGCTGATCGACCGGCCTGCGCGGTCCTAGGCCGGACACGGCCCAGGGCGGCACGGCCCAAGGCGGCACGGCCCAAGGCGGCACGGCCCGGGGGCCGGTCCTAGTCCGGCTGTTCGTCCAGCAGGATGCGTTCCAGCTCCGCCCGGCCCGGCAGGCGCTCGGGGTGGACGGTCTCGCCGCTGCGCACGTACAGGAAGGTGGCGGTCACGTCGGCGAGCGGCAGGTCGTGCAGTTCCGCCCAGGCCAGGCGGTAGACCGCGAGCTGGAGGGGGTCGGCGGTGTTGGCGCGGGTGGTCTTCCAGTCGACGATCTCGTACGTGTCGCCGGTGCGGTACACCGCGTCGATGCGCCCCCGGATGATCCGGCCGGCCAGGGTGATCTGGAACGGCGTCTCGACGCGGTACGGGGTGCGGCGGGCGTACGGGGTGCGCTCGAAGGCCTCCTTGAGTGCGGCGAGATCGCGCTCGTCGGCGATCTCGGCGTCGCTCCCGTCGCCGCCGGGCAGCTCGTCGGGCCCGAGCATGGGCAGCGGCAGCTCCTCGAAGCGGGACTCCACCCAGGCGTGGAAACGGGTGCCCCGGCGGGCCGCGGGCTGCGGTGGCCGTGGCATCGGACGGGCCAGCTCCTGGGCGAAGCCGTCGGGGTCGTCGGCGAGGCGCAGCAGCTGGGTGGCGGAGAGCGACGCGGGTACGAGGACGTCGCGCACGGTGGCGCGGGCGCGGCGCAGCTCGCCGGCCAGGGCGTCGAGGTCGCGGTCCCAGGAGGCGAGGGTGCGGGCTTCCTCGGGGGTGAGGCGGTGCGGCCCGGGGTGCTGCTCCCCGGGGTGCTGCTCCCCGGCGGGCTTGGGGGTACGGGCGGCCGGGACGTGCGGCCGGGGGGCGGGCGGCGCGGAGGCGGGGGCCGCGGGGGGCTCCGTCGACAGCGTGTCCCAGTCACCGGCCCCTACGCCGGCCTCATCGGGGAACGGGGCGTCGTACCCGTCGTCGTACGGTTCGTCGAACCCGTCGTCGTACGGCTCGTCGTGCGGCCCCGGGGCATCGGGCAGCGCCTCGTACACGTCCGGCACGCCCCCCGCCGTGGCCAGGGCCTCCAGGTGTGCCAGCACCGTGTCCGCGGCGGTGCGGCGGCGGATCAGCGCGGTGTCGTCCAGCGGCAGCGGCCACGCGCGGTCGGCGGCCTTCGCGTCGAGCGCCGGGTTCTCCTCGTCCTCGGCCGGCTCGTCGGCCCAGATCTCGATCTCGCCGTGTCCGGCCGCGCAGTGCTCGTACAGCGCGTGCAGGAAGCCGGACGGGCCGCGCGGCTTCTTCTGGGACGGGCCCCACCAGTGGCCGGAGCCGAGCAGCAGGGTGCGGGGCCTGGTGAAGGTGACGTATCCCAGGCGGAGTTCCTCGGTGTGCTGGTGCTCCTTCATCTCCTCCTTGAACGCCTTGAGCCCCTTGGCGTCCCAGGAGTGGACGTCGGGGAGGGTCGCCCGGTCCCCGCGCAGGGCGTGCGGGAGGACCTTCGACTGGGCGGTCCAGGCGTCGCGGGACTGGCCGCTGGGGAACTGGCCGGCGACCAGGCCGGGCACGGCGACGACGTCCCACTCCAGGCCCTTGGACTTGTGGGCGGTGAGGACCTTGACGGTGTTCTCGCCGCCGGGCAGGGCGTTGTCCAGGCCCTTCTCGTACTGGACGGCGGTGCGCAGGAAGCCGAGGAAGGCGAGGAGGGTGGCGTCGCCGTCGGCGGCGGCGAAGCGGGCGGCGACGTCGAGGAAGTTGGCGAGGGTGTCGCGGCGGCGGGCGGCCAGGGCCTGCGGCGACGCGGACAGCTCGACCTCCAGCCCGGTGGTGGCCAGAACCCGGTGCAGCACGTCCATCAGCGGGTCGGCCAGCGAGCGGCGCAGGTCGCGCAGTTCGGCGGCGAGGCGGGCGAAGCGGATGCGGGCCTCGGTGGAGAACGGAAGCCCGTCGTCCTCCTCGCCGCCCGATTCGAGGAAGGTGTCCAGCGCGTCGGCGAGCGAGATCACTTCGGCCGGGTCGATGCCCTCGACGGCCTCGGCGAGCCGGCGGTCCGGGTCGAAGTCCTCGTCGTCGCCGTGGGCCGCGCGGTGCACGAGGAGCCGGGCCCGGCGGCCGAGCAGGGCCAGGTCGCGGGGGCCGATCCGCCAGCGGGGGCCGGTGAGCAGGCGGACCAGGGAGGCGTTGGCACCGGGGTCCTGGAGCACCTCGCAGACCGCGACGAGGTCGGCGACCTCGGGCAGGTGCAGCAGCCCGGACAGGCCGACGACCTCGACCGGGATGTCGCGGGCCACCAGCGCTGCCTGGATCTCCGGGAAGTCGCCCGCGGTACGGCACAGGACGGCGATCTCACCGGGTGCCCTGCCGGTCCGCACCAGGTGGGCGATCGAGTCGGCGAGCCAGTCGATCTCCTCGGCGTGGGTGCGGAGCAGGGCGCAGCGGACGATGCCGTCGCGCTCGGCGCCCGGGGCGGGGCGCAGCGCCTCGACGCCCTCGTGCATGGCGCGCAGGGGTTCGGCGAGCCCGTTGGCCAGGTGCAGGAGCCGGCCGCCGCTGCGGCGGTTCTCGCTGAGGGAGTGGCGGGTGGCGGGGGTGCCGTCGGTGTGCGGGAAGTGCAGCGGGAAGTCGTCGAGGTTGGCCACGGAGGCGCCGCGCCAGCCGTAGATCGCCTGGCAGGGGTCACCGACGGCGGTGACGGCGTGCCCGGTCGTTCCCTCGGGGCCGCTACCGAAGAGGGCGGAGAGCAGCAGCCGCTGGGCGACGGAGGTGTCCTGGTACTCGTCGAGCAGCACCACCCGGAATTCGTCGCGCAGGATCGTGCCGACCTCGGGGCGGGTGAGCGCGAGCTCGGCGGAGAGCGCGATCTGGTCGCCGAAGTCGAGGAGGTCGCGGCTCTTCTTGGCCTCGCGGTAGCGCCGGGTCAGCCGGAGCAGTTCACGGCGGGCCTCGGCGGTCTCGGGGATTTTGCGCAGCTCGGCGTTGCTGAGCCGGGCCGATTCGAGCGCGGCCAGGAGGCCGGTGTCGTACTCGGCGAGCTGTTCGGGGCGTACCAGGTGTTCGGCGAGCTCGGCGTCGAGCGCCAGCAGATCGCTGACCAGGGTGGGGAACGACCTGGTCAGGGCCGGGTACGGGCCGGGGGCCTCGCGCATCACACGGGCGGCGAGCTGGTAGCGGGTGGCGTCGGCGAGGAGGCGGGTGGTGGGTTCGAGGCCGATCCGCAGCCCGTGCTCGGTGAGGAGCCGGCCGGCGAACGCGTGGTACGTGGAGATGCTGGGCTCGCCCGGGGGGTTGTCCGGGTCGATGGCGTCGGGATCGGTGACGCCTGCCGCGATCAGGGCCTTGCGGACGCGCTCGGCGAGCTCACCGGCGGCCTTGTTGGTGAACGTCAGTCCGAGGACCTGCTCGGGGGCGACCTGGCCGGTGCCCACCAGCCACACCACGCGGGCCGCCATCACCGTGGTCTTCCCCGACCCGGCTCCGGCCACGATCACCTGCGGGGCGGGCGGCGCGGTGATGCAGGCCGTCTGCTCCGGGGTGAACGGGATCCCGAGGAGCTCCTTGAGCTGGTCGGGATCGGTGATACGTGAGGACACCCCAGAAAGGCTAACCGGCCGCACCGACAACCGGCGGTGCCGAAGAACCTCCGCCCAACCGGCGGCGCCGAGGAACCTCCGTCCCCGCTCACTCGCCCGCCCGCCTGCTCACCCGCACGCCTGCTGCCGCCTGCTCACCCGCCCACCCGCTCACTCCAGGACGTGGCGGCCCTCCGGCTGGGCGCTGCACGAGGCCCGGAAGGAGCAGTGCGTGCAGTGCTGGCCGGTGGTGGGGGTGAAGCGTTCGTCCAGGACCCGGCCGGCCGCGGTGGCCAGCAGGTCGGAGACCCATTCACCGGCGAGCGGTTCCTGTGCCTGCACCTTGGGCAGGGCGTCTCCGCCTTCCTTCTTGGGGGCGGGCTGGCGCAGCTGTACGAGTTCGGCGCCGCCGGGCTCGGGGCGCCTGCCGTCGAAGACGTCGTCGACCGCGCCTTCCCGGACGGCCAGCTGGTACACGGCGAGCTGGGGGTGGCGGGCGACCTCGTCCTTGGTCGGGGACTGTTTGCCGGTCTTGAAGTCGACGACGTAGGCGCGGCCCTCGGTGTCCTGTTCGACGCGGTCCATGGAGCCCCGGATGCGCACCTGGTACTCCCCCGCCCCCAGCGTCACGTCGAAGTCGTGCTCGCTCGCGGCGGGGGTGCGGGCGGCGCGGTCCATGACGTGCCAGCGCAGGAAGCGTTCGAGAGCGGCCCGTGCCTGTTCCTTCTCCTGCCGGGACTTCCAGGGGGCGTCGAAGACGAGTCCGTCCCAGACCGAGTCCAGCCGCTCCATCAGGACGGCGAGGTCGGCGGGGGTGCGTCCGGAGGCCACCTCGTCGGCGAGTACGTGGACCACGTTGCCGAAGCCCTGCGCGGCCGTCGCCGGGGCGTCCGCCTTGACCTCGCGCCCCAGGAACCACTGGAGCGCGCAGGTGTTGGCGAGCTGGTCGAGCGCGCTGCCGGAGAGGGCCACGGGCTGGTCCCGGTCGCGGAGCGGGACGGTGGAGCGGGTCGGTTCGTACAGGCCCCACCAGCGGTACGGATGGGCCGCGGGTACGAGCGGCTGGCCCTCGTCGTCGGTGAGCGCGGCGAGCCGGGCGAGGCGGCGGGCGGCCTCCTCGCGCAGGGCGTCGGAGGCTTCGGGGTCGACCGTGGTGGCGCGGAGCTCGGCGACCAGCGCGGCGACGGCGAGCGGGCGGCGGGGCCGGCCGGTGACGTCGCGCGGCTCGGTGCCCAGCTCGGTGAGGAAGCGGGACGGCTGGTCGCCGTCGTCGGCGGGCGCCTTGACCGCGGTGACGACGAGCCGTTCGCGGGCGCGGGTCGCCGCGACGTAGAAGAGCCGGCGTTCCTCGGCGAGGAGGGCGCCGGGGGTGAGCGGTTCGGCCAGGCCGTCGCGGCCGATCCGGTCCGCCTCCAGCAGCGAACCGCGGCGGCGCAGGTCCGGCCAGAGCCCCTCCTGCACGCCCGCGACGACGACGAGGCGCCACTCAAGGCCCTTGGAACGGTGCGCGGTCATCAGCCGTACGGCGTCGGGGCGCACCGCTCGACGGGAGAGGGTGTCGGCGGCGATGTCCTGGGCGTCGACCTCCTCCAGGAAGTTGAGCGCCCCTCGCCCGCCGGTGCGCTCCTCGGCGCGGGCCGCGGTGTCGAAGAGCGCGCAGACGGCGTCGAGGTCACGGTCGGCGTTGCGGCCGCCCGCTCCGCCGCGCAGCGCGGCGCGCTCCAGCCGGCCCGGCCACGGGGTGCCGGACCACAGGGCCCACAGGGCCTCCTCCGCGGTGCCGCCGCCTTCGAGGAGTTCTCGCGCCTTGCGCAGCAGTGCGCCGAGGCGCTGGGCGCCGCGGGCGTACGCCGGATCGTGCGCGACGAGCCGTTCGGGCTCGGCGAGCGCCCGCGCCAGCAGGTCGCCGGAGGGCGCCGGCAGGCGGTTCCCGGCGGCCCGCTCCTCGTCGCGCAGGGCCCGGCCGAGGCGGCGCAGGTCGGCCGCGTCCATGGAGCCGAGGGGGGAGGCGAGCAGGGCCAGGGCGGTCTCGGTGTCCAGCCAGGAGGACGCCTCCGCGTCCTCGCCGCCCACCGGTTCCACACCCGTGGTCTCCGCGCCCACCGCTTCCACACTCGTGGTCTCTGAGCCCTCGGCCTCCGAAGCCCCCGCCTCGGCGCTCTCTGCCTCCGAAGCCCCCGCCCCCGCGTCCTCCGCGCCCTCTGCGTCCTCCGCGCCCGGCGCACCCCGGCGCAGGGCCGCGGTCGCGACTGTGCGCAGGGCTGTCAGGAGCGGGGCCACGGCCGGTTCATGGCGCAGGGGAAGGTCGTCGCCGTCGACCTCCAGGGGCACGCCGGCCGATGTCAGGGCCCGGCGCAGCGAGGGGAGCGTGCGGCCGCCGGCCCGTACGAGCACCGCCATCTCGTTCCACGGGACGCCGTCCTCCAGATGCGCACGGCGCAGCAGATCGGCGATGTTCTCCAGCTCGGTGGACGCGGTCGGGTAGGTGTACACCTCCACGGTGCCGCCCTCGCGGACCGCGGCCAGTTCGCGGTGGGCGCGGACCTTGGCCGCGGGCAGCCGGGTCAGCGGCATCCGGCGGGTGAGCAGCCGGGTGGCGGCCAGCAGCTGTCCGCCGGAACGCCGCGAGGTGGTGAGCACACCGACCGGAGCCGGGGCGCCGTCCGCCCGCCGGAACGTCTCCGGGAAGTCGAGGATGCCGTTCACATCGGCGCCCCGGAACGCGTAGATCGACTGGTCCGGGTCACCGAAGGCGATCAGGTCCCGGCCGCCCCCCGCACCCCGGGCGCTCCCCCGGTTGCCGGCCAGCGCGTGCAGCAGCCGTACCTGCGCCGGGTCCGTGTCCTGGTACTCGTCGACGAACACCGCGTCGTACTGCCCCGCGAGCAGCGCCGACACCTCCGGGCGCTCCGCGAGCAGCACGGCCCGGTGCACCAGCTCCGCGTAGTCCAGCACCCCCTGCGCGTCCAGCACGTCCAGGTACTCGGCCAGGAACTCTGCGGCGGCGCCCCAGTCGGGGCGGCCGGTGCGGCGGGCGAAGGCGGCCAGCGCGTCCGGGCCCAGGCCCAATTCGCGGCTGCGGGCCAGCACCGCTCGTACCTCGTCGGCGAAGCCGCGCGTGGTCAGGCAGGCCCTCAGCTCGTCGGGCCAGCGGATGTGCGCGAAGCCGTCCCGCTCCAGTTCGAGCTGCCCGGCGAGCAGGTCTCGGACGGTGACGTCCTGCTCCGGACCGGACAGCAGCCGCATCGGTTCGGCGAAGAGGTCGGCGTCCTGGTGGGCGCGGACCAGCGCGTAACAGAAGGAGTGGAACGTGGTGGCCTGTGGTCCGCGGGCGGCGCCCAGCCGGGCGGCCATCCGGTCGCGCAGCTCCACGGCGGCCTTGCGGCTGAAGGTGAGGACCAGGACGCGGGCCGGGTCGCCGCCCCGCGCGATGCGTGCGGCGACCGCCTCGACGAGCGTGGTCGTCTTGCCGGTGCCGGGGCCCGCGAGGACCAGGAGCGGTCCCCCGGGGTGATCAACCACGGCGCGTTGTGCTGCGTCCAGGAGAGGAGGGTCCACGGAGCCCGGAGGAGTGCGCACCAGCCGGTACGCGCCCGCGGCCCGCTGCCGTGTCTGGCGGTGCGGACTGTGCCGGGTGAAGGAGGAGGAGCTCACGTGGTTCGCCGGTCCTGGTGGGTGTGCTGATGCCGAGGGTGCGGTGCGTGCCGCGAACTTACGAAGCTACGCCAGCGGAGGCACGATCCGGGACGAGAGCGCTGCGTGCCTCGTCACGTTCCGGGGCGCGGGTGCGGTCGTGGGTCGGCTCCGGGGCTCGGGTGCGGTCGTGGGTCGGCTCCGGGGCTCGGATGCGGTCGTGGGTCGGCTCCGGGGCTCGGATGCCCTCGCGGGTCCCGTCCGGAGCGCGGACCCCTTCGCCGGGCGGCTCCGGGGTACGGGTGCCGTCACCGGCCCCGTCCCGCGCCGCGTGGCGGGTGCTGTCGAGCTCCTCGGCACCACTGAACTCCGCACCACTGAACTCCGCACCGCCGAGCCCCGCACCGCCGAGGCTCGCGTCACCGAGGCCCGCGTCACATCGCCCCGAGTCACGGCGCCCCACCGCGCGATTCGCCTGCCGGATCGCGTCCTGCCGTACGCCACGGCTCCCGGACCGGGCCACTTCCCGCATCTCGTACGGCCCCGGCGCCGCCCGCCGTGCCGCCGGATGGCCGAAGCTGTCAGGTGTGAGCACCTCCGCCCTTGTCCCGGTCCGCGCCGCCGCCCGCGGTGACGCCGTCCCACCGCGCCCGCTTCATGTCGAGGCGCGGCAGATGGCCCTCCACGACGCGCGACGCCTCGCGCAGCGGGGTGCCCTCCGCGCGGTACTGGTCCAGCGCCCGCAGTTCGTGGCCGGGGAGCAGCGACCCGTCGGCGCGCACCACGCGCCACCACGGCACCGCGGCCCCGTACAGCGACATGACCCGGCCGACCTGGCGCGGCCCGCCCTCGCCCAGCCACTCGGCGACATCGCCGTACGTCATGACGCGGCCGGGCGGGATCAGGTCGGCGACATCGAGGACCCGCTCCACGTACTCCGGCAATGCGTGGCTCATCGGGTCGCCGCCCGCTCCGTCGCCGCTCGTCCGGTGTTGGCTCATCCGCCCCATCCTGCCGTACGCCACCGACATCCCGGCCGGGCCCGTGTGCGCCCGATCACAGGGCGTGCGCGCGGCGGCAAAGGGGCGTATCTTGCGCTTCGCGTGTCCGTGCAGTGCACCCTGATGCCCCCCTCCGTCGCCGGGCCGTGCCACCATCGTGCGGGCGGTGACCGGTGATACGAGAACACGAAGACCAATCAGAGGCGACGAAGGAGCAGGGCGTGCAGCCACCGAAGGCGGCGGACGCCCCTGACGCCGAGCCCCACCCGGACGAGACCACCGCACCCTCCGGGAAGCCCGGTGCCGGCCGGGACGAGGCCGGGGAGACCCCCGGGCGACTGGCCGGCTCGACGCTCTCGGCCGTCGCGGAGGAACAGGCCGAGCGCGTCTCGGGCGACGAACCGCTGCTTCCCGCCCGGGTGCACCGCCCCTCCGATCTCATGCGGCTCCTCATCGGGGTCCTGGCGGTCGTCGTCCTGTTCTCGATCGCCGCGTTCGCCCATGGCACCACGACCGGTCTCGAACAGGACATCAACAAGGGCACCGGCCAGGCACCCGACGTACTGATCAAGATGGCGGGCCTGGTCTCCAGCATCGCCGTGCTGCTGGTCCCGGTCGCCTTCGCCATCGAGCGGCTGATCAAACGCGACGGGCTGCGGATCGCCGACGGGGTGCTCGCCGCCGTACTGGCACACGGCGTCACGCTCGCCGCCGACCTCTGGGTCGCCAAGTCCGCCCCCGGCACCATCCAGGACGCCCTGACCCAGCCGCAGCCGGGTGACGCGCTCACCGACCCCGTGCACGGCTATCTCGCACCGGTGATCGCGTACATGACGGCGGTCGGCATGGCGAGACGGCCGCGCTGGCGGGTCGTGCTGTGGGTGGTGCTGCTGCTCGACGCGTTCGCGATGCTGGTGGGCGGCTACACGACCCCGTTCTCGATCATCCTCACCGTGCTGATCGGCTGGACCGTCGCGTACGGCACGCTGTACGCGGTCGGCTCGCCGAACGTGCGGCCGACCGGTCAGCACCTGATGGCCGGTCTGCGCCATGTCGGCTTCCGCCCGGTCAGCGCGATGCGCGCCGACGACGCCCCGGACTCGGGCGACCAGAGCGACCGGGGACGGCGCTATCTGGTCTCCCTGGAGGACGGGCCACCGCTCGATGTCACGGTCGTCGACCGTGAGCAGCAGGCCCACGGCTTCTTCTACCGGGTGTGGCGCAGGCTCACTCTGCGCGGCATCACCCAGCGCCGCTCCATCCAGTCGCTGCGCCAGGCCCTGGAGCAGGAGGCACTGCTCGCCTACGCGGCGATCGCCGCCGGGGCCAACGCGCCCAAGCTGATCGCCACCTCCGAGCTCGGCCCCGACGCCGTGATGCTGGTGTACGAGCACATCGGCGGCCGTTCGCTGGACGCGCTGGAGGACGCGGAGATCACCGACGAGCTGCTGCACGGCGCCTGGCGTCAGGTGAAGGCGCTCCAGTCGCGGCGGATCGCGCACCGCAGGCTCACCGGCGACGCCATCCTGGTGGATCGTTCCGGCAAGGTGTTCGTCACCGATCTGCGCGGCGGCGAGATCGCGGCCGGTGATCTGGTGCTGCGGATGGACGTCGCCCAGCTGCTGACCACGACCGGTCTGCGGGTGGGTGCCGAGCGGGCCGTCGCCGGTGCGCTGGCGGTGCTCGGACCCGACGCCGTCGCGGACTGCCTGCCGCTGCTCCAGCCGATCGCGCTGAGCCGCTCCACCCGCGCGGCGCTGCGCCGGCTCGCCCGGGAGCGCTCGCAGCGGGAGCGCGAAGCGGTGCTGGAGGCTTCGGACGCGGCCAAGCGGGCCAGGGCGCACGAGCACGGAGCCGCGTCCGGGACGCCGGACGACGACGCCGAGCGCAAGGCCGACCGCAAGACGCTCCGCAACCAGAAGCAGGCCGAGAAGCGCGCCCTGGACGACGCCCTGGAGGGGGCCCGCGAGGAGGACCTGCTCTCCCAGATGCGGCAGCAGGTGCTGCTGATCCGCCCGCAGGCCCCGGTCGAGCCGGTGCGGCTGGAGCGCATCAAGGCGCGCACCCTGCTCAGCTGCATCGCCGGCGCGATCGCCGCGTACTTCCTCATCTCCCAGGTCACCCAGGCCGACTTCGGAACCGTCGTCGAACAGGCGGAATGGGGCTGGGTGGCGGCCGCGGTCGGCTTCTCCGCGCTCACCTACGTGGCGGCGGCGATGAGCCTGCTGGGCTTCGTGCCCGAGCGGGTGTCGTTCGGCAGGACGGTGCTGGCCCAGGTCGCCGGCTCCTTCGTGAAGATCGTCGCCCCGGCCGCGGTCGGCGGCGTGGCGCTGAACACCCGCTTCCTCCAGCGGGCCGGGGTACGTCCGGGGCTCGCCGTGGCGAGCGTCGGCGCCTCGCAGCTGTTCGGCCTCGGCTGCCACATCCTGCTGCTGGCGGCCTTCGGCTATCTGACCGGTACGGAGAAGACCCCGTCCTCGCTCACCCCGTCCAGGACGGTGATCGCCGGGCTGCTGACCGTCGCCGTGCTGGTGCTGGTGGTGACGGCGGTCCCGTTCCTGCGGAAGTTCGTGGTGACCCGGGTGCGGTCGCTGTTCGCCGGAGTCGTGCCGCGCATGCTCGACGTGGTGCAGCGGCCGCAGAAGCTGCTGACCGGCATTGGCGGAATGCTGCTGCTGACCGGCCTGTTCGTGATGTGTCTGGACGCTTCGGTACGGGCGTTCAGCGGCCCCGACGTGCCGCAGCTCAGCTACGCCAGCATCGCGGTGGTCTTCCTCGCCGGCAACGCGCTGGGGTCGGCCGCGCCCACACCGGGCGGAATGGGTGCGGTCGAGGGCGCGCTGACGCTCGGTCTGATCGCGGTCGGTCTGCCGAAGGAGGTCGCGGCGCCCGCCGTGGTGCTGTACCGCCTGCTGACGCTCTGGCTGCCGGTGCTTCCCGGCTGGCTCTGCTTCACCCGCCTGACCCGCAGGGGCGAGCTCTGATGACCTGCGAGGGCGAGCCCTGGCCCACCTCGCAGGAGCGAGCTCCGACCACCCGCAGGAGCGAGCCCGACCACCCGCAGGGGCGAGCTCTGACGGCCCGTCGGGCCGGGTACTGACTCCCCCTCAGCCGCCATACGGGGCAGCCCGCAAGGCCAGTCGGGGGACGGCCGCGGGGGTCCGCCACCCGCTTGGACCGGTGCCCCGTGCAGCGACCGGGTTCCCACCGCACCATGGGGCCATGAGGACCTCCCCTGCCCTGCGCGCCGCGGCACTGGCCGCCGCCGTCACCGTGCTCCTGCCCATCACCGCCTGCTCGGAGAGCGGCGACAAGGAAGGCCCGGACGGGCCGCTCGCGGCGAACGCCGCCGAGGCGAGCAACTCCGGCGACCTCGCTTCCCAGCAGCTGACGTGGAAGCCCTGCCCCGCCCCGTCCACGGCGCAGGGCGGCGGAAAGGCGCCGACCCCGCTGCCCGGCGGGACCCCCTGGGAGTGCTCCTCCATGAGGGCCCCGCTCGACTACGCGAAGCCCGGGGGCGGGACGATCGAGCTGGCCCTGATCCGGGCCGCGGCCAAGAGCCAGGACAAGCGGATCGGTTCCCTCATCTTCAACTTCGGCGGCCCCGGCGCCTCCGGCGTCGCCACCCTGCCCGCCTTCGGCACCGAGTACGACAAGCTCCGTGCCCGCTACGACCTGGTCAGCTTCGACCCGCGCGGCGTGGGCCGCAGCGACGGCGTGGAGTGCGAGACCGACAAGCAGCTCGACGCCCGCTTCGAGACCGACGGCACCCCGGACACCAGCGCCGAGGTGGACGCCTTCGTCAAGGACACCAAGACGTTCGCGCGGGCCTGCGAGAAGAACTCCGGCAGGCAGCTCCCCTACGTCGGCACCACCGACGCGGCCCGCGACATGGATCTGATGCGCCAGGTGCTCGGCGACAAGAAGCTGTACTACTTCGGCATCTCGTACGGCACCGAACTGGGCGGTGTCTACGCCCACTTGTTCCCGAAGAACGTCGGCAGGGCGGTGCTGGACGCGGTGGTCGACCCGACGCAGGACTCCGAGCAGTCCTCGCTCGGCCAGACCAAGGGCTTCCAGCTCGCGCTGGACAACTTCACCCAGGACTGCGTCGACCGAGGCGCCGAGTGCAAGCTTCCCGGTTCCACCTCGAAGGAGGTCGAGCAGGGGATCGCCGACCTGCTCGCGAAGCTGGAGAAGAAGCCGATCCAGGGGCTCGGTTCGCGTCGGCTGACGGAGACGCTGGCGACCACCGGCATCGCCGCCGCCCTCTACTCCAAGCAGACCTGGTCGCTGCTGGAACAGGGGCTGGACGAGGCCGACGGCGGCAACGGCGCGCTGCTCCTCGCCCTCGCCGACTCGCTGAACGGCCGTTCCGACAACGGTCGGTACGACAACTCGATGGCCGCCAACACCGCGATCAACTGCGCCGACTCCAAGCAGCGGTTCACCGCGGACCAGACCGAGGCCAAGCTCCCCGAGTTCCGCTCCGCCTCGAAGATCTTCGGCAACTACCTGGGCTGGTCCCTGATGGCCTGCACCGGCTGGCCGGTGCAGGGCGCCTGGAACACCCCCGACGTCAGCGCCCCGGGCGCGGCCCCCATCCTCGTCGTCGGCAACACCGGCGACCCGGCGACGCCGTACAAGGGCGCCGAGGCGATGGCCGACGCGCTGGGCAAGGGCGTCGGCGTCAAGATGACGTACAAGGGCCAGGGGCACGGCGCGTACAACAGCGGCAACGCCTGCGTGCAGAAGGAGGTGGGCGGCTACCTGCTGGACGGCAGGGTCCCGGCGGCCGGAACCGTCTGCAAGTAGCGCTGCGCGCCCGGCGGAACCCCCTAACATGAGCGGACTTTCTGTACGTCGCAGGTACGGGCACATCTGTACGTCGTGAGTACAGGCACATCGGGGAGGACGCACACGTGGTCGCACACGCACGAGCCGGGGCTCTGGCCGGCGCCGCACTTCTGCTGACGGGGCTGCTCGCCGGCTGCGGCGGGGGTACGGACGACAAGCCGGCCGAGGGAGCGGACCGCGATCCCGCGTCCTCGGCCGGCCGTCCGTCCACCGGGCCGAGCGGGGAGCCGGGCACCCCCCGGCTGCCCGCTGCCCTCACCTCCCAGCGACTGGACTGGAAGGGCTGCGAGGCCCGCGCGGGCGAGAGCGCGCCCGGTTCCGAGTGGCGCTGCTCGACGGTACGGGTGCCGCTGGACTACGCGAGGCCCGACGGCGAGACGATCGGGATCGCGCTGATCCGCAAGAAGGCCGGGAACACGGGCCGGCGCCTCGGCTCGATGCTGTTCAACTTCGGCGGCCCCGGTGGTTCGGGCGTCTCCATACTGCCGCGCGCCGCCGGCTCGTACGACAACCTCAACTCCCGCTACGACCTGGTGGGCTTCGACCCGCGCGGGGTCGCCGGCAGCGAAGGGGTGAGCTGCCGCACCGACAAGGAGCAGGAGACCGCCTACCGGAAGGTCGACATGACCCCGGACACGGCGGCCGAGGAGACGGCGTTCATGAAGGACGGCGCGGACTTCGGCGCCGGCTGCGAGCGCCGCTCCGGCAAGGTCCTGCCCCACGTCGGCACGACGAACGCCGCCCGGGACATGGACCTGATCCGTGCGGTGCTCGGCGACAAGAAGCTCACGTACTTCGGGATGTCGTACGGCACCGAGCTCGGCGGCACCTACGCGCACCTCTTCCCCTCGAACGTCGGACGCACCGTGCTGGACGCCGTCGTCGACCCGACCGCGGACACCATCGGGCACGCCCGCAACCAGGCGACCGGCTTCCAGCGGGCGCTGGAGAACTACCTCAAGGACCGGGGCCAGGACCCGAAGGCGGGCACGCGGCGGATCACGAAGCTGCTGGAGCGGATCGACAAGAAGCCGCTGCCGACCACCTCGGGCCGCGAACTCAACGAGTCGCTGGCCGTCACCGGCATCGTCATGCCGCTCTATTCCAAGAGCAACTGGCCGTATCTGACAAAGGCACTGGACGAGGCGGAGAAGAGCGGCACCGGGAACATGCTGCTCCAGCTGGCCGACTCGTACAACGGGCGGGACGAGAAGGGGCACTACGACACCCAGAACCACTCGCAGCGCGCCATCTCCTGCGCGGACAGCAAGCTACGGCCGACGGCGGACGAGGCCAGGGCGCTGCTGCCGGAGTTCCGGAAGCTGTCCCCGGTGTTCGGCCCGTTCCTGGCATGGGACACCGCCGGCTGGTGCGCGCAGTGGCCGGTGGAGGGTGAGCACGACACCCCCGAGACGAGCGCTCCGGGCGCCGGTCCGGTCCTGGTCGTCGGGACGACCGGTGACCCCGCGACGCCGTACGAGGGCGCCCGGAAGATGGCGGACGAGCTCGGCAAGGGCGTGGGCGTGCTGCTCACCAACAAGGGCGAGGGGCACGGCGCGTACGGCGGGAGCTCCTGTGTGACCTCGGCCGTGGACGCGTACTTCCTGGACGGGATGGTCCCGGAGGACGGCAAGACCTGCTCGTAGCTCCGGCCCGGGGCGCACGACGAAGGGGCCGGTCCGCGGTTGCGGACCGGCCCCTTCGAAGCGTTCGTGCCGAGCGTTCGTCCTAGTAGACCGGCTTCTCGGGCTCGATCTGGTTGACCCAGCCGATCACGCCGCCGCCCACGTGCACCGCGTCGGCGAAGCCCGCCGACTTGAGGACCGCGAGGACCTCGGCGCTGCGGACGCCCGTCTTGCAGTGCAGGACGATGCGCTTGTCCTGCGGGAGGTCCTGGAGGGCGCTGCCCATCAGGAACTCGTTCTTCGGGATCAGCTTCGCGCCCGGGATCGAGACGATCTCGTACTCGTTCGGCTCACGGACGTCGATGATCTCGATCTTCTCGTCCGCGTCGATCCACTCCTTGAGCTGCTTGGGAGTGATCGTGGAGCCGAGCGCCGCCTCCTGGGCCTCCTCGGACACGACGCCGCAGAAGGCCTCGTAGTCGATGAGCTCGGTGACGGTGGGATTCTCTCCGCAGACCGCGCAGTCGGGGTCCTTGCGAACCTTGACCTGGCGGTACTGCATCTCCAGGGCGTCGTAGATCATCAGTCGGCCGACCAGCGGGTCGCCGATGCCGGCGAGCAGCTTGATGGCCTCGGTGACCTGGATGGAGCCGACGGACGCGCAGAGCACGCCCAGCACACCGCCCTCGGCGCAGGACGGAACCATGCCCGGCGGGGGCGGCTCCGGGTAGAGGCAGCGGTAGCAGGGGCCGTGCTCGGACCAGAAGACGGACGCCTGGCCGTCGAACCGGTAGATCGAGCCCCAGATGTACGGCTTGTTCAGCAGTACGGCCGCGTCGTTGACCAGATAGCGGGTGGCGAAGTTGTCCGTGCCGTCCACGATCAGGTCGTACTGGGCGAAGATGTCCATCACGTTGTCGGCTTCGAGCCGCTCCTCGTGAAGGACCACGTTGACGTACGGGTTGATGCCCAGCACCGAGTCCTTGGCGGACTCGGCCTTGGAACGCCCGATGTCGGACTGGCTGTGGATGATCTGGCGCTGCAGGTTCGACTCGTCGACCTCGTCGAACTCCACGATGCCGAGCGTGCCGACACCGGCCGCGGCCAGGTACATCAGGGCCGGCGACCCGAGACCACCGGCGCCGACACAGAGCACCTTCGCGTTCTTCAGCCGCTTCTGTCCGTCCATCCCGACATCCGGGATGATCAGGTGGCGGGAGTACCTGCGGACCTCGTCGACGGTGAGCTCAGCAGCTGGCTCGACCAGGGGTGGCAGCGACACAGGAACCTCAACAATGCAGGTGGTCGGTTTCTACGTACTTCGGCTACGTACGGTTGTTCTTGCCGTAACACTGCCACGCCCCTTCTCATTCCGAGATACCAGGTCCGATCCGCGAGACGATTTCGTCCCAGTACCTGGGCAGTGCCGCGAATGGATCGGTTTGTCCCTGCTGGCCGTCTCGATCCGTGAAGAAGATCGTGCCCGCGCCCTGCCAGCGGGCGATGCGCATGGCCTCGTCCAGGTGGGTGCGCGGAACGCCGTGGACGAAGTGCGCGAACCGCTCCGGCGGGTAGGAGGCGGTCCACTCCGCCACCTGCGACCAGCGGTAGTCCGTCCACGGTCCGCAGAAGGTGACCAGCTGGTCGGCGGCCTCGGCGTAGCCGGGGTGCGGATGGGTGCCGAGACCGAGCACCAGCTGCCCGCTCCCCTCCCCGTACGGGGGCTCGCCGTGCTCCAGGAGCGTGGCGAGCGTGGCGGTGAGACGGCGCACCGCCGGGAGCTCGGGGCGCCCGGCCGGGCAGCGGCCGAGATAGAAGCCGTCGACGCGGTACCAGTCGAGGAAGGACTGCGCGTCGGCGATCAGTTCCCCGAAGGGGCGGCTGCCGTAGGCCAGATCGAGATGGCCGAGCAGCCGGCCGCCCGCCGCGCGGGCCGAGTCCCGCGGGTCCTCGCCGTGCACGGCCCGCTCCCGCGCGTTGCGGAGCCGGCCCGCGGCCTCCAGGCAGTGCGGATCGGGGCGGGCGCCGGGGCCGTCGTCGATGTTGAGGACGGCCCAGTGCAGCGGGGTTCCGGGGCGGGCCAGCTCGGCCCATTCGGTCGGGGCGAGCAGCGGATGCGCGTAGCCGGGCACACCGAAGCCGAGCTGCTCGGCGCCGCCGGTCCGGCGGGCCGTTCCGGTGCTGGTCAGATACGGCACGCCGCCTCCATCCAGATGTCGGCGAGGGACTCCTCCAGATTGATCCGGGGGCGCCAGCCGAGCCGGTCCCTGGCGGTGCGGACGTCGGCCTGCTGCCAGGCGCCGCAGCCGTCCGGGTAGGGGGACGGGGTCGCCGAGAGGTGCTCGATGACCGACTCGGTCGAGGTGCGCGGGGCGCCGATGGGCAGCCGGGGCGGGGGCGCGTCGAGTTCGTGGAGCGCTCCGGCGTATCCGGCGACCCGGGCGAGTACGGCGGCCGCGTCCCGCAGGCGCACGGCACGGCCGGTGCCGATGTTGACGACGCCCTGCGCGGCGGAGAGCGAGGCCGCGTGCACGGCTCGGGCGACATCGCGGACGTCCACGAAGTCGCGCTGCACGCCGAGGCCGCTGAGCTTCAGCTCGCCGTCGCCGGACTGCATGGCCCGGCGCATCGCCTCGGCGAGCCTGCCGAGCGGGGATCCGGCCGGGGTGCCCGGGCCGACCGGGGAGAAGACCCGCAGCACGACCGCGTCGAGGCCGGAGCCGAGGACGAGTTCGGTGGCGGCGAGCTTGCTGACGCCGTACGGGCCGCCGGGGCGCGGGACGGCGTCCTCGGCGGTGGACGAACCGGGCTGCGAGGGCCCGTACTCCGAGGAGCAGCCGACCTGGACGAGCCGGGCCGTGCAGCCGCTGCGCCGCATCGCCTCGCAGACCGTGGCGACGGCGACGGTGTTGTGGCGGGTGAGGTCGCGGGCCCCGCCGCGGGTGGCGCCCGCGCAGTTGACGACCACTCCGGGGTGCACGGCGTCCAGGAAGCGGGTCAGCGCTCCGGGGCTGCCGCTGGCCAGGTCGAACCGTACGTCGGCGTCGTCGCCGCGGCCGAGCGCCGTGAGGTGCACGGCGGGGTCGGCGAGCAGGCGGTCGGCCACGAACCGGCCGAGGAATCCGTTGGCTCCGAGCAGCAGCACCCTCATCGCGCGCCCCCTCGGCGCCGACGGCGAGCTGCCGGTGAAGGGGATTGGGGGGTCATGTCCGGTGTCTCCTTGAGAAGTGAGGTGCGGTTGGGCAATGACCCGCGGCGTCGGCTCCGCGGGGCGTGCGATGGCAGTGGTGAGGCTGTGGTTACGCGGCGACCGGGCCTTCGTCGACCGGCCGGGCGGTGGTGTGGGCGGACGCCCGGGAGAGGACGACGGTGGCTGCGACGAGCAGCCCGAGCGCGGCTCCTCCGCACGCGATGGCGGGTACGGATCCGGTGCCGGACGTCATGACGAGAAGGTCGACGGGGCGGGCGAGGAAGTGCAGGCCGGGCAGCCGCCCGGCCAGGACCAGCGCGGGGGCCAGTGCCTCGGTCACGCAGGCGAGGGCGAGTCCGCCGGTCGCGAGTCCGGGGAACCCGTGCACGGTCAGCAGCCGGGCCAGCAGGAGCAGTACCCCGAGTGCGGCCGCCCCGGCGAACGCCCCGCCGCCCCCGTACCCCAGGTGCGCGAGGTACAGCAGACCGGCGAGGGCGCACAGATGAAGCGCGACCGCCCCGAACAGCAGGGGGCGCACGCCCGCGGCGAACTCCTCCAGTGCGCGGCTGCCGATGAGTCTGCGCTGTGCGTGCACGGAGAAGAGGTGGGCGCACCAGGTGGCCGGGGCGAGCGCGAGGGCCAGGCCCAGCAGCGGCGCGGGGGTGAGGTCCCAGGGGCCCTCGGGGCCTCCGCTGAGCACCTGGTCGAGCAGCGGTTCGCCGTACAGGACGTAGCCGAGGAGCCAGCAGCCGTACACGCGGGCGGCGCCCGAGGAACGGCCCTCGGCGTGCAGGGGGCCGCTGCGCAGCGCGAGCGCGAGCGCGGCGGCGGCGAGGAGCGCCCCGGCCAGGGCGACCGCGAGCCGGGCCGGGCCGTCGAGCGTTCCCTCGGTGAGTCCGAGTGCGCCGACGGTCGCGATGCAGGCGGCGCCCGGCAGCAGCGCGCGGAGCGACCAGGCGGCGCGGGTCGCGATGGCGTGCTCCGGCGCTTCGGGGCCGGTCGCGGTGTCCGCGGCCACGCCGGGTACCCGTGCGAACAGTTCCTCGGCGAGCGAGAAGACGTCGCGGTGCCGGTAGCGGGCGGCGGTGCGGTCGGTGACGCCGTGGGCTTCGAGCCCGGCGGCGACCTCCAGCGGATCGACGGCCCGCTCGCACAGCTCGCGGTGCCGGTGCATCAGTGACTTCACCGGGTCGGCGGGTCCGCGGCGCGAGGCACTGGGCCGGCGCGCGGACGCGGTGCGGGCGATCTCGGGGGCGCGGGCGGGGGGCCCGGAAGGACCAGCGGCGCCCACCGGGTCCACACAGGCAGAAGGCCCGGAAGAACCAGCAGCACCCACCGGGTCCACACAGGCAGAAGGCCCGGAAGAACCAGCAGCACCCACCGGGTCCACCGGCGCCCGCTGCGGCCCCGGTTCCGGCTCTCCGGAGGCGGACGGCCCGGAGACCAGGGCCCGGGAGCGGAGGTCCCAGCTTCCGCCGGTGCTCGGTGCGGCGGGTGCGTCGGACACCTCGGTCGGGCGGCCCATGGTGGTTCCTCCGTGATCGTCGTCGGCCGCTTCGGACCGCTCGGGTCCGCCGCGTCCCGGCCCGGTCTGCCCCTGTTCCTGTTCACTCATCGCCGCCACCCGCTCCCCGCGCTCCCGCGCAGACGGTCCGGGGTCCGGCGGCGGCCCAGCTGGGGGTGCGGCCGGCCGGGGCGGCGCCCGGGGTGGTCCACGGGCCCAGGACGTGCGCCTCGGGCGGGGTGGCGAACGGACGCGGTCCGCCGTCGGCGTCCACCGCTTCGGCCTCCCTGCGCGCCGGGGCCTGTGCGATCAGCTCCAGGTAGATGCCGCGGAATGCCGCGAGGTTCTGTTCGACGGTGAAGAGTTCGAGTGCGCGGGCGCGCGCCGCCGCTCCGAGCCGTGCCCGGCGCTCGGGGTCCCGCAGCAGCGCGAGACAGGCGTCGGCCAGCGCCCGGGGGTTGCGCGGGGGCACCACGAGCCCGGTGCCGCCGATGACCTCGACGACCGCGCCGACGTCCGTGGACACGGTGGCCCGGCCGCAGAACATCGCCTCGACGAGACCGGTCGGAAAGCCCTCCATCGCGCTGGAGAGGACGACGACCCCGCCCGCCGCGTAGGCGTCCGGCAGTTCGGGCACCTCGGCCCCGCCGATGTCCTCGAAGGAGACCGGGTTGTCGCCGACGGCGTGCGCGTCCGCGGCCTCGTCGGGGAAGAGCTGGACGGCGAGCGCCCGGCAGTGTGCGAGGTAGGTGGCGCCCTCCGGTCCCGGTACCGGTGCGCCGATGATCCTCAGCCGGGTGTCCGGCTCGGCCTTCCGCACCTCGGCGAAGGCGTGCAGCAGCGCGATCAGGTCCTTGGCGGGCTCGATCCGGCCGACCCAGACCAGGGTGTCGCCGGGGCCGCTGTCGCCGCTCTCCCCGAGCGCCGTGAAGCGCTCGGACTCCATGCCGGGGTGGACGGTGCGCAGCTTCTCCCGCTCGGCGCCGCACCGCTCCTGCCAGCGGCGGGCGTGGGTGTTGCCCGGGGTGACGACGGCGGCCTGCCGGTACACCTCGGTGGCGAGCCGCCCGTGGAAGCCGGCGAGCAGGGCGCGTACCGGCGCGTTCAGCTCGGCTCCGGTCGCCGCGAGGTAGTGCGCCCGCAGCTGTACGCCGTGCTCGGTGACCAGCAGCGGCACGCCGAAGAAGCGTTTGGCCAGCAGTCCCGGCAGAGCGGCGGCCCCGCCGGACGTCGCATGACAGAGGTCGACCGCGCCGAGGCCCTCCTCGTCGTACCAGTCCAGGGAGAGCGGGCGGAGCACCCGGGCGAGCTCCCGGGCGAAGGCGAGGAGGTCGGGGACGGTGGCGGACTGGACGGTGCGCCCGGTGCCGGGGGCGCGACAGGCCGCTTCGAGCACCCGCACGGCGGTCTCGGAGCGGAGGGCCGCGGTGAGTCCGCCGCGCTCACGGGCGAGTTCGGCGAGGCCGTACAGGCCCTGGGTGAACCGCGCGTCGGTGGCCGCGGACGTACGCCCGCAGTCGGCCGCGCCCCCACGTGCGTCCCCGCCCGCGGCGTCGTCCTCGCCGCCGGCCGCGCCCGCCGCGCAGACCGAGGCCGCGAGGGCCGTGAAGTGGGCCGTGAAGCACTGCCGTTCGCGCCGCCCGTACGGGCGGGCGTGGCCACCGGTCACCATCCGGGCGAGCAGCCCCCTGGCGGCCCGGGTGCCCGGCCCGTCCTCGTCGGCCGTCCAGAGCGGCGCCGTCCGCACCCGGCCGACCCGCATCGGGAGCGGCACCCAGCCCCGCTCCTCCTGTTCGGCGGAGCGGCAGAGCGCGAAGAGATCGAACTCGTGCTGTGCGAGTCCGCGCACCAGACGGTCGCACCAGAGCCCGGACTCACCGTTCGCATACGGGTATCCACCGTCGGTGAGCAGTCCGATCCGCACGAGTACACCCCCGATCTCCCTTGTGGGCGGCCGCCGTTGGAATGGCGGCTCACAGCGGGACGACCGTAAGCGGATACGCCGGTGGGGGGGGGGGGGGGGGGGGGGGGGGGGGGGGGGGGGGGGGGGGGGGGGGGGGCGACCGGGGAAAGACCAAACCCGACCAAAAA